>JAZOSO010000056.1:0-27539 GCA_045657185.1 Victivallaceae bacterium
AAACTCGATTTTTCTTGCCAGAATTTTGTACTCTGCATTAGCTTTTTCATGGTACGGAGCAAGGACGGAAAGGGCTTTGATATATTCCGGCATCGGTACCATGTAGCGCATTTGCTGTAAAATCTGATATGCTTCATTGAAGTAATTCATCTGACTGCCGTTGTACGGGACTTTGTATTTGCCTGCAAGAATAAGAAAATGCCAGTGTTCTCTGTGACCTCGCGTATAAAGATTTGTAAGACATAATCTTATGGCGTTATGACTGCCTTTTTCGGCGGCGGCGCGTATCATTTCATTTTTCTTTTTGTATTGCGAATTTGGAAGTTTCAGTGCCTGCTGAAAAAGTACTTCAGGATTGTCATTCCTTGTGGAAATCATTTCAGTAAGAATATTGAGTTTGAATTCATAAAAATAGAGATTACTGCGTTTTTCTCTCTGCAAAGCGTCGTATTTTTTGACCAGTTCCTCCGTCGGAGTGTCGGGCAGGGGGATAAGTACCAGCAAGTCACGGGCGTATTGCAAATCTGCCGCCGCATGAGTACAGGGAGTTTTGCTGTATTTCTCCAATTCATTAATTGACTCTTTGAGCAGTTTGCGCGCTGTGACAAAATCGCAACCTTCGGGAGCAAAATTTTTCGTCACCAGTACACGGGCGAGTTTGAGTTTTGCGGGGATAAAGCCGAGTTCAGCGGCTTTTTCAAGATTTTTAAACTCAAAGTCAGACGGTTTGTTTATCACCTCTTCGGCAAGAGATTTTCTGTGTTCAACGTAAGGTGCATAATCATTTGTCAATGCTTCGGCGTTGCCGAGTTTGCGGGCGTGTTCACGAATGTCACTCAATGCAGATTGCTCACGTCCGATGAGATAAAGTGTACGGGCAGCGATGCCGCCGATGTTGCGCATTTGTTCTTCATAGCAGTTTTTGAGCGGATATTTGCCGCGGAGCGGAATAATTTCATCCATAGTTGTATGATTTCTGCCCCATGCTCTGACGGTTGCTGTTTCGTCGGGGCGGGTGGGGATTAAACGATATTTTTTCCAGATTTTATTATACTCGTCAAAATAGAATATGAAGCCCGGTTCTCTGCCGACGGTTGAGCCGATGAAATTATTTAGATACTTTGCCGCTTTGGCATAATCAATCGGAAAATTTTCATATCCGCGGCTGTAAAGAAGATAGAGAAAAATTGAACAGAAAGTATTATTATTGGCAATCTTTTCAGCTTGCAGAACTGCATTTTTGTAATCTTTTTTCTGATATGCTTCAAGAATCGGCAGGAATATTTTGTATTGAGCTTTCATCGGATTTGCCCGTTGGGACATGACGAGAAGATTATCGGAAAATCTGCTTACAGTCGGAAGTTTTTTCATTTCATAAGGCTTGAAACCGGGTGAAACAACGTTGGTAATAAAGTAACTCTCTTTATCTTTGGCATATTCAATAAAGACATTGAACGAGACACGCAATGTAAAAGGAGTTATTTCAATCCCACCGTCATTTTCTGTTTCAAAATAGAAGAGAAAATTGGCATGGTCAACAATTCTCTTGCATTGCTGACAGAGCAAATCAGACGCATTTACGGTCAGAGGAATATGAAATTCTTTTTCTGTGTTTTTTGCGTAATCCTTGAGTATAAAGAATTTATCTTCAGCACTGCCGTTGCATTTGTCATAGTCAGAAGCATGAGTAGCGTGCATTCGGACATGGGATTTGAAGCTGACATTTTTGCTTTGCAATGATTTTGCTTTGAAGGTAATAAAATTGGCAGACGGCTGAATTTTATGAGCGTCCCAGAAAGCTGTAATTGAAGAATTTGGTGTTTTTATCTGTATGTTTCTGCCGTTGACTGCGAATGAATTCTGCGGAGTATCGGGGTATTTTTGGACTTTCAGTTTCTCTGCGCCTATCTCATATTCTGCGGAGGACAGGTTTGAGATACAAAAGAGGACGGCTAAAACGGCAAAAATTTTTTTGAATTTCATTACTCTTTGTCTCCGATAGTGAAATGTACGAGAAATATAAGAAAGGCAGATATCGCAACTATATAAAATGCAGGATTATGCAGTGACAGAAAACGCAGCGGCTGTTCCGTTGCCAGCATGCGGTCACCCCAGCTGTAAATTGTTCCTGACAGAAATGAATTTGTGTATTTGACGCAGGGAACTGCAATTATCATTCCCGCAATCGTCCAGATAACATACACTCTGCCGCAACTCAATGCCGCAAGCGATGTCGCAGGCGTAAATCCGCAAAGCACCATGCCGACTCCTCCGAGCATGCCGCCCAACAGTGAAGACCACAGATACCCCCGTACTGCATGTACTTCAACTATTCCCATGCGCCTGAGCATAAAAAATCCGAGCGTGCCCAAAAGCAGATAGAGCAGAAAGGTTTTTATCATTCTGCCGTCTTTCAAAAGAAATACGCCGAAGACACTGCGCCGCCAGATAAGGTCACTTTTGAGCATGACAAATCCCGTCAGAAATCCGAGTACGGCGGCGGCAATAAGTTTGATATTCGGATCAAGGTTGAGTGCGGTCATTGTTTGTCCTCCTGAGAAATGCCTTTGCGCTCAAAAAGCAATGCCAGTGTCATGCCGCTGAAAAGCATTGCTCCGAGAAAAAGCCAGGATGTTCCGGACAGCTGTATCGCTCCGACCAGATGACCGTAAACACTTTCGCCTGATATTTGAACTCCGAGCATAGTCAGAAAACCGCCGATAAAGCCGCCGACAACGCCTTTGAATTGTCTCGAAGTGAACGAGCCACCGCAGTCAGGAGCAATTTGCAGACGGAAGTTATTGCTGAAAAGTGACGCTGTAAATGCGCCGAGCATGATACTGACGGCAAATACAGTCGTATAATTCAAACGGATTTTCGGCAGAGAATCTTTTGCAACTGAATCTGCACAAAATTCTCTTACAATGGTTGCTGATTCCCCCATGCCGATATTATCATTCAGGACATACAAACACAAGAGTACACAAAAAGCCATTACTGTACCGCTGAAATAAAACGGCCATCTGGTGTTGAAAATTCCCATTTTTACCTCAGTAGTAAAATCTCATTTGCCATTCGCCGTTAATATTTTCTCCGTTCAGTGAGGAACGGTTGTAGTCACGCTGAGAATCAAACAGCATGAATGCGCCCTGTTCGGCATCAATGCGCAGTAATTTGAAAGAAACTTTGCCGTTCTTAAGCTGACACGGGATGTTGAGCGATTTTGTATTGCGGTTTGTCCAGTACATCCGTCTGCCGTTAATTTCAATCAATACACGCTCAAAAAGACAGGGATTGATGATAAGAAAACCTTTGGCTTCAGCAGGAACACCTGCGAAAGTTTTTTCAATTACATCGTTTTCTTTGACTGCCATGATGCTTTGACCGCCGAAGTTGACAGGGCCGTAATCAAAGACTGCCTGCTGACCGGTTTTTGCCGTGATATGCGTTCCCTGCGGACGGACAAGGCGCATGATGTATTTTTCATAACTGCAATAAGCAGGAGCTAGCGCAAGTGCGATAAAAATGCCGGCTGAAAGAGCAATAATGACTTTTTTGTAATCTTTTTCTTTGCATTTTTCATAAAATTGAACGGCAAAGATGCCGCCTGCAACTGCCATTGACGGCAGTATCGGTGCGCGGAAACGCGCCAGATTATAAAACATTGAAATTGATAAACCGTAGAAAATTATGTTGGATATCAATATCAAAGTTCCGAAATCACGCTTTTTGAAAATGCGTTTCAGATTGTACAAAATGCCGCCGATACCTAAAATCAGTATCCAGCCGACCCAGCCGAAAATATTATTATTGAGAAAAGGTCCGCCCTGAATGGCGATATTAACATTGTTAGGTACATCTTTACTGTCATAGAAAAAGAGGACTTTGCGGAGCGTAAGTTCCATATAGGCAAGCGGTTCTGAAAACAGATAGTCTAAAATCTGCAACGGAACACTGCGCTCTTTTTCTTTTGCCATGAAAACATGGTAACTTTCGGGATATTCTAACCCTCCGGGCGGAGCTTCGGGGGTATTGCCGAGGGCGAGAACAGCAGAAGATGCTGTTGAACTGCCGCATAAACGCTTTTCCTGTATGGAGTTATAAATTATAAACGGCGATTGCATAAGTATTGTCATGCCGATTATAACACCGATGCGTGATAGTGATTTCTTCCACGGGAACTTCCACATTATCAAAGGGATAAGTCCTGCAAGCATGATATAGAGATTGCCGCGCGCCGCACAGCCCATGCCGAGAAATGCCCCTGCGCAAATCCAGTATCTGAGACGCTCTTTTTCATCTTTGAATGCCATGATGAGAAAGAATGTAAACATTGTAAGTATAAAGGTTTGCAGTGTTGCAATTTTGTGAAACGGCGTATAAAAAATAAGTACATTTGATAAGGCAATGAGAACTGCTGTGATGATGCCGCTTTTTTCATTATGCAGAATTTTGGCACACCATGCCGCAAAAAATACAGTCAGACCGCCGAGTAGTGATTGTGCAGTAATTACTGCCCATACACTTTGTCCGGCAATCAGCATTACCGCAGGCAGAAATGCTGCATAATAAAACGGCTGATAGTAAAATGCCCCCTCAAAAGTTCCGTTCAAAATTGACTTTGAAAGCGTCATATAGGTCGCAAGGTCAGTCGTTGACGGCGGAGTATGGACAAAGGTTGTGAGTTTGCTGATTTGCCATGCAATCAGAAGACGGAGAACAACACCCGCCAGCGCGATGAGGCTTACGGTTTTGAAAAACGGCGGGATTTTTTGTATGAGCTTATAAATTTTGCACCTCCTCAGGATAGAGACAACTGCTTAAATGATTTGTGCCGTCAGCGGAAATAAGTGCGGGAGAACAAGTTGCACATTCATCGTGTGCCATCGGACAGCGGCTGAAAAACGGACAGCCGCTTCTGACAGCATAGGGTGACGGCGGTTCACCGCGGAGCAGAATACGGGAATTTTTCTGCGGAGTATCACTTATTTTGGGTACTGCTGAAAGCAGAGCTTTGGTATACGGATGCTGCGGGTTGCGTACGACTTCGCGGGCGGGGCCGGATTCAACGATTTCACCGAGGTACATGACCATAATTGTATCGCTGATGTGCTCAACTACGCTCAAATCGTGTGCGATAAAAATAAATGAGATAAGGCTTTTTTTACGGATATCGCTCAAAAGATTTATAATAGATGCCTGCACACTGACATCCAGTGCAGAAACAGGTTCATCGGCAACGATAAGTTTGGGCTGAACTGCCAGGGCTCTGGCAATACCTATTCTCTGCCGCTGACCGCCGGAAAACTGGTGCGGATAACGGTTGAGAGCTTCGTATGTCAGCCCGACAGATTCAAGCAGCTCAACAATGCGTTTTTCTCTCCATGATTCATCAAGTTTGGTATGCAGACGGAGAACTTCGTCGAGAGTTTCACGGATTGTCATGCGGGGATTGAGTGAACTGTACGGGTCCTGAAAAATCATCTGAAAATTTTTTCGGAATTTGCGGAGTTCTGCTCCTTTGAGCCGGGCAAGGTCGATATCGTTGAAGTGGATTGAGCCTGAGTCAATTTTTTCAAGCTGCATAATTGCTCTGCCGAGGGTGCTTTTGCCGCAGCCGGATTCGCCGACGAGACCGACAATGGAATTTTCTTCAATATCAAAGCTGACATTTTTTACGGCACGGAGAATTTTTTCCTCTCCGAAAAGTCCGTTTTTTTTGCGGTAGCAGACATTCAGATTGCGTACTGTCAGAAGTGCCATTTTTACCTCCTGACTGATTAGCGGGCAAAAGAGTTATATTCCCACGACGCAGGACGATTGTGGGGAATGGGACTTATGCCGCGGCGTTCCTGCGGAGAACACCCTGACAAAAAAACGGCCGTGAGTAAAACTACGGCCGTTGCGATACATTTAAATACCTGTTTCATGCGTGCGCCTTATCAGGGGGCTGCCGGAGCTTCTGCATTATTTTCAGCCGGAGCTTCTGCCGCAGGCTGTGATGCTGCCTGCTGTTCGGGAAAGAAGCGTTCCTTGAGAGTTTTCGGCAATCCGAAAGATTCCATTTCAAGGTATTGGAAAGCGGCTGCGGCGCAGAGAGCAGCGACAGTGAGGATTATCAATGCGCTTATGAGTTTTGAAGACATATTTTACTCCTTGATATACTTATTTCAAATCCTCGTCAGCGAAGAAGACATCATCACCGACCATAACTTTGTTGCCGCTGTCAATGACTTCGATGATGGAGCATTCATCGGCAACATTGGTGATGTTGGCTTTGCTGATGAATTTGACTTCGGGGCTGTTCATATTGCGGGCAACGGTAATCTTCATTTTTTCCTGAATTTTGGGATTGATTTTGTTGATGCGGTTGCCGATAGTCTGGTCAACGAGAGTGTTGTTGCCGATATCAACAACATAGAAACCGAATTTTTCATTGACTTCAATGACTTTGCCTTTGACTGCGCGGCGGGATTCTTTGCTGCCGTCTGTCCAGGGATTGACGACTGCATTGGGAGCAAGACCGAGTGCGCGTTTAAGCTGTTTGACTTCGGTTTCTTTTTTGGTGATGGTGGTATTCAGATTTTTGATGCGCTGGTCACGCTGTTTGACAGTATTGTTGAGAGTAGAGATTTTGCCGTTTGCAATGCGGAGTTCGTTCTGACTCTTGTTATATTTAGCTTTAAGATCGGTAACGGCGTTGCTGATTTTATTGAGAGAGGTTTTGTAAGCGGGAACGTTGAAGTTGCGGGCAGGTGCGCCGGCGATGCGGCCGATTTGTTCTGAGAAACGCTGATAATCGGCGAGCTGTTCTTTAAGAGATTTGAGCTTGGCGTTGAATGCGTCAAATACTTTCTTTGAGTTGCCTTTTTTAAGGTCGTTGACATTGATGCTGACACCGATAAGTCTGCCGGACTGAACAATTGCATTGAGAACTGCATCACGGCGTTCTTTGAAGGTTTGAGCCTGGGCAACAACATCTTTTGCAACGCCTTCGCTGGTTTCGAGTTTTGCGAGAGCCTCTTCGGTAGCGGCGTTATTTGCTTCAAGGATGCGTGAGATGGAGACGAGAGTTGAAGCGAGATTGTCGCGCTGTTTGATAAGTTTTGCTGCGCCTTCATTCAACTTTTTGAGCTGGTCGTCAAGATTTGCGTAGTTTGTGTGGTGCAGATTGTCCTGGGTAAGTTCTTCTGCAAGTTTTGTACCGCTGTTTTTGTCCATTTCTTTGGCGGTATCGTTGATGGTGGTGGTGAGTTTTTCCCAACCGTTAAGCATAATTTCTCTTTTTTCATAAAGGAAAAATGATGAGACGGCAAGGGCGAGAGCGAGCAGCAGAATGATGATGCTCAATACGATATTGGTAACTTTCATGAATAACCTCTTTTTGTTAAAAGTCAAATTTAAAAATAATAAACATATTAAAACTTACCACAACTTATGTATAAATTCAAATACATTTTGAATAAAAAATGGTTTTTTTTTGCTTTTTTTTTATTTTTTGAATAAATATACTGTTTTTGATATTGTGAAAAATTAAAAAACAGACTTTTTTTACAAAATGATTTGCAATTTTTCTGAATGGTGTTATATTTATGTCCTAATTCCTGTTTTGAATTTTAAAAATTGAAAATCATATAAAAGTTAAGAAGAGGTGATATTATGGCACATAAGAAAGGTCAATCCAGCAGCCGTAACGGTCGTGACAGCAATCCGAAATTTTTGGGCGTTAAAGCCTTCGGCGGAGAATGTGTTTCCGCAGGTTCAATCATTGTCCGTCAGCGCGGCACCAAATTCCATCCCGGTAAAAATGTCGGCTGCGGCCGCGATTTCACTTTGTTCGCTCTCTGCGACGGTACTGTCGAATTCAAAAAGAGCGCACGTACTGTCAATATCATTCCCTGCTAAGCAGGTGATATGAGGGTGCAATGCACCTGATTGAAGAAAAGTGTCTAAACCCGAGGTGATGTTTTCGCTTCGGGTTTTTTGTTATGAAAGGAGTTGTAAATGTTTGTAGATAAAGCAGATATAACTGTAAGTGGCGGTAAGGGCGGCGACGGATGCTGCAGCTTTCACCGTGAAAAATATATTCCGCTCGGCGGTCCTGACGGCGGCGACGGCGGTGACGGCGGCAATGTTGTGCTTGTTGCTTCCAAAAATGAGCAGAGCTTGCAGGACCTTGTTTATAACCGTCATTATGCAGCTAAAAACGGTCCTCACGGCAAAGGAAGTAATATGCACGGACGCCGCGGAGAAGATATATTTGTCAAAGTCCCTGTCGGTACGGTGGTTACAGATGGTGATACCGGCGAATTTATCGTGGATATGACCGAAGACGGTATGAAGTTTGTTGTTGCTAAAGGCGGCAAGGGCGGACGCGGTAATGTCCGTTTTGCAACTAAATACAACCGCGCTCCGCATGAGCGTGAGCTCGGCGAGGATGGCGAAGTTGTTCATGCTCATCTGGAACTTAAAACTATCGCTGATGTCGGACTGGTCGGATATCCCAATGCCGGTAAGTCAACTCTGATATCCAAACTTTCTGCAGCTCGTCCGAAAGTTGCGCCTTATCCTTTTACAACTTTGCATCCTGTTGTCGGAGTTGTTGAATATCCGGATTTTGCGCGTATAACTATAGCGGATATTCCCGGATTGATTGACGGGGCAAGTATGAACGTCGGTCTCGGTCATGCTTTCCTCAAGCACATTGAACGCCCCTATGTCCTTGCCTATGTGCTGGATATGGCAGGAGTTGACGGAAGAACCCCGTGGGAGGATTACCGTCATTTGCAAAATGAGCTTGAGCTTTATATGAAAGGTCTTACCAAACGCCCGTCAATTATTATTGCCAACAAAATGGATTTGCCTGAGTCGGAAGAAAATCTTGCTTTGCTGCGCGAGGAACTTGCGTCGGAAACTGTGGAGATTTTGCCGGTCAGTGCGGGTGCAAACGAGCTGGGTGAGGCAAGAGAAAAGTTGCGGTCAATGGTTGAAGGTTTGCGTAAAAAAAGCTTTTTTTGAAAAAAACTTGTTTAAAATCAGACTTTTTACTTGAAAAAATCGCAATGTGGGTATAAATTATATGAATTATTGCTATGTAGATTAAAACATTATTTGTGAATTAACATAAAGGAGTTGAAAAATGTACGCAATTATGCAGAGCGGCGGCAAACAGTACACCGTCAAAGCCGGTGATTTTGTCGAATTGGAAAAACTTGAAGGTGAAGTCGGTGCTGAAGTTGTTTTTGATACTGTTTTGGCAGTCGGTGAAGAAGGCGGCAAATTGAACATCGGTACTCCCGTTGTTGCAGGTGCCACCGTCAAAGCTGAAATTGTTGATCAGTTCCGCGGCAAAAAAATCATTGTTTTCAAAATGAAACGCCGCAAGAGCTATCGCCGTACTCAGGGACACCGTCAGTCTTTGACCCGTGTCAAAATTACGGCAATTAACGCTTAATCTTTGATTATTTGTGCCGAACGCAGAAATACTGTATTTTTTGCGTCCGGCTTTTTTTGTTTTAAAGGGAGGATATTTTTATGAAATACGATAAGAATCATGCTTTGATCGAAACTGAGCTGCCCGGTATTCCTTTGATTAACCGCGGTAAAGTCCGTGATGTTTATGATTTGGGCGACAGTTTGCTGTTTGTTGCAACTGACCGCTTGAGTGCTTTTGATGTTGTTATGCCTGACGGGATCCCCGGCAAGGGTAAAGTTCTGACTCAGATTTCACTTTTCTGGTTTGAACTGATGAAAGATATTCCCAATCATCTGCTGACTGCGGATGTATCTACACGCAAAGAACTTGCACCTTATGTTGATGATTTGCAGGGCCGTTCCATGATTGTCAAAAAAGCCAAGATTCTTCCCGTTGAATGTATCGTTCGCGGTTATCTTGTCGGTTCCGGCTGGAAAGATTATCAGAAAACAGGTGTTGTTTCCGGTATCAAGCTCCGTGACGGTTATCAGCAGGCTTCAAAACTTGATGAACCGCTTTTCACTCCGTCAACAAAAGCTGAACAGGGCGAACATGACGAAGCTATTTCCTATGAAGGAGTTGCAAATATCATCGGAGAAGATTATGCTTCTCAGATCCGTGATTTGTCATTGAAAATTTATACTACTGCCCGTGACTATGCCGAGAAATGCGGCATTATTGTCGCTGATACAAAATTTGAGTTCGGCGTTATTGACGGAAAAATTATCCTTGCGGATGAGGTTCTTACTCCCGACTCCAGCCGCTTCTGGCCCAAAGACCAATATCAGGTCGGTACCAGTCCCGTAAGTTTGGATAAGCAGTATGTCCGCGATTATCTTGAAACGCTTGACTGGGATAAACAAGCTCCCGGCCCCGCAATTCCCGCAGATGTCATCGAAAAGACTGCGGAAAAATATCGCGAAGCATATAAAAAACTTTCCGGCAAAGATTTGTAAGATTTTTAAAGTGGCTGTTGCTGAAACTCAAAAAGAAAGCAACAGCCTTTTTTGTTTCAGGATTATTATGGAAAAAGATAAATTATTTTTGGGAATAGATTTCGGCAGCGACAGTGTTCGCTGTCTCGTCGTTGACTGCTGCGGTAATGAAAAATCAGAGGGCGTTGCTTATTATCCCCGCTGGAAAGAGGGAAAATACAGCGATGCCGCCCATCAGCAGTTCCGTCAGCATCCGCTGGATTATCTTGAATCGCTTGACAAGGCTGTGAATGAAGCACTTGCTCAATGTGACCGCTCTCTTATCCGCGGTATCGGAGTTGATACTACAGGGTCCACACCGTGTTTGGCTGATATCCATGGCAAGCCCCTGGCGTTGCAGAAAGAATTTGCTGAAAATCCCGATGCAATGTTTGTGCTCTGGAAAGACCATAGTGCTGAAGATGAAGCAGTTATGATTACTCAGAAGGCAAATGCCAATGCTGTCAAATATACTGATTTCTGCGGTACAGTCTATTCAAGTGAGTGGGTTTGGGCAAAAATGCTTCATGTTCTTCGCTCATCTCCGGAGCTGCAGTCAAAAGCAGTGACTTTTGTTGAACATTGTGACTATATGGTGCATGAACTTTGCGGTAATTATGATATCAGAAACTGGAAACGCAGTCAGTGTGCCGCAGGTCATAAAGCAATGTTTCATAAATCATGGGGCGGGTTGCCGCCGAAAGAGTTCTTTCGGGATTTTGCACCTGAACTTGTTCCCCTTTATCAAAACCTTTATACTGAAACATTTACAGCTGACAAAAAGGCTGGTAATCTCTCAGCTTATTATTGTGAAAAGTGGGGGTTGTCTCCGGAAACAGTTGTTGCATGTACTGCGCTTGATGCTCATTTAGGCGCATTGGGTGCCGGTATTGAGTACGGAACTTTTGTTAAAATCATGGGGACAAGCTGTTCGGATATGGTTCTTGCTCCTGCTGAAATCGGACTGGTTCCGGGAATTTGCGGTCAGGCTGAGGGGTCAATTCTTCCCGGTATGACAACGCTTGAAGAGGGGCAGTCTGCTTTCGGTGATATTTATGCGTGGTTCAAGCGTCTTTTTGATTATGCGGGAGGTATCGCATGGGCTCAGCTTGAAAATGATGCAAAAGCAATTGCTCCATCAATGGAAAATCCGTGGGCGATAGACTGGCATAACGGCAGAAGAACGCCTTTTGCGGATAATTCAATGCGCGGCATGTTCGGCAATTTGAATTTGGGAACTACTGCGCCGATGTTGTACAGAGGCTTGGTTGAAAGTACGCTTTTCGGTTCACGCCGCATTGTTGAGCATGTGAAAAAATTTAATGTTGACATCAATAAGATAATCGCATCCGGCGGTATTGCTCTCAAATCTCCGTTTGTTATGCAGATGTGTGCGGATGTGATGAATATGGAAATCGGTGTTGCATCGTCGCTCCAGTGCTGTGCCAGAGGTGCGGCAATTATGGCGGCAACTGCCGCAGGTGCATATCCTGATGCATTAACTGCAAAACGAGCCATGCAGTCTCCCGTCGGTAAAATCTATACTCCTGACCGTAATGTTGTCGGCATTTATAATGACTTGTATCTCAGATATTTGGAGAGATGCAAAGTTGAGGAAGATTTGCAAAAATGAACTTTGACAGCTTGAAAAACTGCAAATATGCCGTAATCGGCAATCCGATTGCTCACAGTAAGTCGCCGCAGATGCAGAATGCCGGCTTTGAGTATTACGGCATGGGCAGTATTTACGGCAAGATACTTGTTGAACACGGAGAACTTGCCGAATTTGTTGAGTTCGCCCGCAAAAATCTGTCAGGTTTTAATATCACTGTTCCTTATAAACAGGATATAATTCCTTTTGTCGATGAGATAAGCGATACGGCGAAGTTGAGCAGCAGCGTTAATACTGTCCGTGTTGAAAACGGCAGATTTATTGCAACGTCAACTGACGGTGCCGGCTTGGCGACAGCATTGCAAGTGCATTTCAATAAGGAAGTTAAAGATTTGAAAGTTACTTTTGCCGGAGCGGGCGGCGCGGCACAGGCGGCCGCGTGGTTTTTTGCTTGCAGCGGCGCAAAAAGTATTTATATTGCCAATCGTTCACTCGGCAGAGCAGAACAGCTCTCATCGGAACTTAAAAAGGCTTTCCCTGCACTTGAAAGTGAAGTGTGTGAGCTTGCTGACAGTGTGAAACTCTCTGAGTTTATCAAGTGCAGTGATGTTTTAATTCAATCTACAAGTGTCGGATTGAAAGATACTGACGGTGCGCCGTTTGAGCTTGATATTTTACAAAAAACACCTGATTTGTGTGTTTACGACCTCATTTATAAAGATACAGAACTTTTGAAATATTGCCGTGAAAAAGGTATAAAACATGCCAACGGTTCAGATATGCTGCTCTATCAGGGGGCGGCGTCATTTGAATTCTGGACAGGCAGAAAAGCTCCCGTAGCGGCAATGCGCAAAGGATTGGAGAATGCATAATGAATTATGACCTTTATGAAAATTTTTGCCGTGAACCGATGGCGTACTGGTTCTGGTTCGCTGTGGTTTTCTGGGTTGGGTGTTGTCTCGGAAGTTTTCTTAATGTCTGCATCTGGCGTATGCCGCTCGGTGAATCGGTGATAACTGCACCGTCGCATTGCCCGAAATGCGGTCATCAGATACGCTGGTATGAAAATATTCCGTTATTCAGTTTTCTCTGTCTCAGGGCCAGATGCAGCGGATGCAGACAGCCGATTTCATGGCGTTATTTCATAGTTGAACTTGCAACCGGACTGCTTTTTGCAGCTGCTTATGCTGCAATAACATATAAAGGTTTGATTTTTGCTTTGATAATTCCTTACGGAGCGATGATAATGTTGGCAGTGGGGGCGTCATTTATAGATGTTGAGCATAGAATAATTCCTGATGCACTGAATTTTCCCGCTATGATTGTCGGTATTGCTTTCTGGGGTGTGGAGTGTATTGTGCAGGGCGGACGGTGGCAGATGTTTGTGTCGGTCCTCATATTCGGCCTTGCTGTATGGGGATTTTTTCTGTTTCTTTCTTGGCTCGGAGAGAAGATTTTTAAAACGGATGCTTTGGGGCTGGGGGATGTTAAATTTCTGGCGGCAGCGGCGTTTCTGTTCGGACCGTGGATGCTGTTTGAATTTGTCTTCGGCTTGCTGGTTGCTTCTCTCGGAGGTTTTTTGTTCGGAGTGATTTATTCAGTGGTAAAAAAACAGAGTTTGCGTCATTGTACACTGCCTTTCGGTCCTTTTCTGGCTGCCGGAATGGTGATTGCGATGTTTTTGCCGAATTTTAAATGAATTTTTTGAGCGGTAATTATTCTCTTTATTTATTATAAAGTTGACAAAATCAAAAAGTGGTGATATATTACAGCATGGATAAAAAAAGAACAATTTTAGTGATGAACGGACCTAACCTGCAGCTTTTGGGTAAGCGGGAGGTTGCGATTTACGGCACTGAAACACTTGAAGATATTGCAGAGAAGATGCGTGAACATGCTTCTTTGCTGTGGGGCGGTGCTGAGTTTGTATTTTTTCAGAGTTGTATAGAGGGAGAACTCGTCAAGCGCATCGGTGATGCGGTCATTGAAGGCAATGTTGACGGTATAATTTTTAATCCCGGAGCTTATTCTCATTACAGTATTGCTCTTCTTGATGCGTTGAAGGCACTCGGCGGCAAAGTTCCCGTTATTGAAGTGCATTTGAGTAATGTTCATGCCAGAGAAGAGTTCCGCAAACATTTGGTAACAACGCAGGCGGCAACAGGCGTTATCGCAGGTTTCGGCAGTGCGTCTTACATACTTGCGCTGGATGCGTTGGATAAAATTTTCAAAAAGTGAATTCAAACCTTTAAAACCAAAGGATTTATTATGAAAGTTGAAGAAATCAAAACAATCGTTAAATTGATGGCAGAAAATGATCTTACTGAATTCAAGATCGAATCACAAGAGTATAATTTGTGTATTAAACGCGGCGGTGCAGCTCCTGCTCCTGTTGCAGTTGCAGCTCCTGTTGTTGCAGCTCCTGCTCCCGTTGCCGCCGCACCTGCTGCCGCTGTCGCAGCTCCTGCGGCTGCCGCACCGGATCCTGCTAAAATTATTGAATCTCCGCTTGTCGGAACTTTCTATCGCGCCGCATCTCCTGATGCCGCTCCTTTTGTTCAGGTTGGTTCCAAAGTTACCGAAGATACCACTGTCTGTATCATTGAAGCAATGAAAGTCATGAATGAAGTCAAAGCTGAAAAAACAGGCATTATCAAAGAAATCCTCGTTGAAAACGGCAACCCCGTCGAATACGGCATGCCTATTTTCGTTATTGAGTAATTTATTTGTCACAAAATTGGCTGTTAACGGAGAAAACAGATGTTCAATAAAATTTTGATCGCCAATCGCGGCGAAATCGCTCTGCGTATCATCCGCGCATGCCGTGAACTCGGTGTCCGCACCGTCGCAGTATATTCTCAGGCTGACGCTGACAGTTTGCCCGTCCGTATGGCGGATGAGGCTGTCTGTATCGGACCTGCTCAATCTGCATCAAGTTACTTGCTGATCGACCGCATTTTGTCTGTTGCGGCGATTTGTGATGTTGATGCTATTCATCCAGGCTTCGGATTTCTGGCAGAAAACGCATATTTTGCAGAGGCATGCCGTAAACACGGTATCACCTTTATCGGTCCCACGCCTGAAGCTATGCGCGCGCTCGGTGATAAAGCTATTGCCCGCAGTACAATGAAAAAAGCCGGAGTGCCTATCACTCCCGGCAGTGACGGTCTGATTGAAAATGAAGAACAGGCCCTCGCCATGGCTGAAAAACTCAAATATCCCGTCATTATCAAAGCTGTTGCCGGCGGCGGCGGACGCGGTATGCGTATTGCTCATAATAACGCCAGCTTGATTCAGGGATTTCATGCCGCCAGAAGCGAAGCTGAAAATGCTTTCGGCAACGGCGACTTGTATATGGAAAAATTCATTGTCAATCCCCGCCATATTGAAGTTCAGATCATCGGTGATAATCACGGTCATGTGGTTCATCTCGGCGAACGCGACTGCAGTATGCAGCGCCGCAATCAGAAACTGGTAGAGGAATCTCCGTCTCCTGTGATGATTGCCAACCCCAAATTGCGTGAAGAAATCGGCAGAGCCGCTGTTAAAGCTGCTAAAGCCGCCAACTACACCAATGCCGGAACAATTGAATTTCTCTATTCTGAAGGTCAGTTCTATTTTATGGAAATGAATACCCGTATTCAGGTGGAACATCCTGTTACTGAAATGGTTACAGGAATTGACCTTATCAAGGAAATGATTCGTGTCGCCGCAGGTGAAAAGCTCTCTTTCAGTCAGAAAGATGTTGTTCTGCGCGGTCACGCCATTGAGTGTCGTATCAATGCGGAAGATCCCAAACGCAATTTTGCACCTTGTCCTGGAACGCTTACAAGTTTTATTACTCCCGGCGGCAGAGGTGTCCGTGTAGATACTCACTCTTACAGCGGTTACAAAATTCCGCCTTATTACGACAGTATGATCGGTAAACTCATCGTTCACGGCAACACCCGTGCAGAGGCTATTGCAATTTGCCGCCGCGCTCTCGGTGAATTTATCATTGATGGTGTTAAAACGACAATTCCTTTCCAGATGAAGATCATAAATCACAAAGATTTTATCGCCGGTAAATATGATACCGGATTCGTAGAAAAAATGTTGTTGGATAAAAAGTCTGACCCCAAAAACAAGGAGAATAAATAATGCGCACCACTGATGAAAAAAATGTTCAGCCCGAAGCTAAAGTTGAAGAAAAAGTCATCGCATCTCCCCGTAATGATGCTCAGTCTCTCGGCGATTTGAAAATTCATGAAAATGTTATTTCATCTATCGTCCGCCGTGCAACCTTGTCTCAGGCAGGAGTCTCCCGTCTGTCAGGCAACAACTTTGTTGATACTATCGGTGAAATCGTCGGCAGCCGCCGTATTCAGGATCGTGCTATCATGGTCAAATTCTGTGATGACAACCGAATTGAACTTGAGATCAAAGTTGTTCTCAAATTCGGTTTTATTGTTCCCGAAGTTGCCGCCGCAATTCAGAAAAGCGTTATCACTGAAGTTGAAAATATTACAGGTATGATCGTTGTCGCTGTTAATGTTACTGTTCAGGATGTTGAAGAAGAGTACATTGATGAAGAAGACGATGATGATCTTGACGCATAATCTTTGATTCAGCAAACGGACTTTTCATGTTTACGCAGGGAAGTCCGTTTTTATTGTAAAGTAATGATGGATAAGAAAATAACAATTGTTCTCGATCGCCTGCGCAGTGCGCATAATGTAGGAAATATTTTCCGTATTGCAGAAGCTGTCGGTGCGGATATTGCAGGTTGCGGTTATACAGCTTTGCCGCCGCATGAAAAATTGGCGAAAACTGCAATGGGGACGGATTTGACTGTGCCTTCCCGCCATTTTGAAAATTCCTGTGAGGCAGTCCGCACGCTTAAGGCTGAAGGTTACAAAATGGTGCTTGCAGTAGAGAGCGGTTATGAAGAAAAGCTGGCGTGGGAATGTGATTATGAGTTTCCTCTGGCATTGGTTTTCGGCAATGAGGCTCTCGGAATTGACAGTGAGGCTATTGCTCTGTGTGACGGTGTCGTAAGTTTGCCGATGTTCGGAGACAAAGCATCCATAAATGTCGGAAATTCTTGTGCAGCAGTTCTTTATGCGGTTTTAAACAAAAGCGGTATCCGTCGGTTTTGAGGTGGTAAATGAAAGTTCGTCTGATTGGTAAGAATTTGGATGACATAAAAGATTTGCTTGAAGAATATGAGCTTGAAGTCGTTGACAGCGGCGATGCGGAACTCGTTATTGCGCATGGCGGCGACGGTACTATGCTTGCATCAGAGCGGGAATTTCCGGGCATCCCCAAACTTCTTATGCGTGATTTCCGCACAGCTCCTCAATGTGAGGAACACGGATACCGCAGTATTCTTGACAGTTTTGTACAGAAAAAATTGAAGTTGACCCGGTTGCCGAAAATTGCTGTAACCGTAAACGGCAGAACGATTTATGCACTTAATGATATTTTTATTCATAACTTTGAGCGTATGAATGCTTTGCGTTACCGTGTGCATATCAATGATGATTTGTATGCCAATGAAGTTGTCGGTGATGCGGTTGGTATTTCAAGTGTGCATGGCAGTACAGCTTATTATAAAAGTATTACCCACAGCATCTTCCGTATCGGTATCGGGTTGTCGTTCAGTAATTCAACAGAGGAGGTAAGCCATCTGGTGCTGCCTGAAACTTCAGTCGTAAAAGTTACTGTTGTGCGCGGTCCGGGACTGATTATTTGTGATAATGACAGAGAGACGGTCAAAGTTGACGAGGGTGAAGAGGTGTTTTTGAGTCAGGCACAAGGGCAATGGGGGCAATTTTACGGTTTGCAGGAGTTTATGTGTCCCAAATGCCGGATTTTGCGCCACCCCAATAAATCACCGTATCAGGGGTATCTGCCGCATGGATGATATATTAGCAGATTTTAAATGTGCCCGCTGCGGCAACTGCTGCAAATGGCACGGACTGGTGCGGCTGAAAGATGCGGAAATTGATGCAATCGCAGAGTTTCTGCAGATGGATGTCAATGATTTTCTGGAGCAATATACCATACTTGCGCCGGACAGACGGTCATTGTCGCTTACGGAACGGGAAAACGGAGAGTGCTGTTTTTATGACAGTGAAAACTCTCTTTGCATAATTCAGGCGGTGAAACCGCAACAATGTATAGATTTCCCTCAGCGTTGGAATTTCAAAGGCTGGGAAAATGAATGTAAAGGAGCTGCAAATGGAAAAGAATATTGATTTCAGAACTGCCGCATGCGGAAGTATTATTGTTTTGTCCGGTCCGAGCGGTGTCGGCAAATCCACTATTATCAAAAAAGTAAGAGCAAAAATGCCGGATTTGCGTTTCTCCGTATCCTGCACCACCCGTCCGATGCGTGCGGGAGAGACTCCGGATGTTGACTATCATTTTTTGAGTCGTGAAGAATTTCTGCGCCGCAAGGAAGCCGGAGAATTTGTTGAAAGTGCCGAAGTTTTTGAAAATTTTTACGGGACACTCAAAAGTGAAGTTATGAGTATTGCCGAAAACGGCGAAAATGTGGTTCTTGATATTGACGTTCAGGGCGCATTGCAGATAATGGAACAATCAAAAAATGATCCGTCACTTGCCAGACAAGTTGAATTTGTTTTTATTGTTCCTCCATCCATTGCTGAACTTGAACGACGTTTGCGTTCCCGTGCAACCGACAGCGAGGAACAAATTACTCTGCGCTTGGGCAAGGCAGAAAAAGAACTCTCTTTCTGGAACAGATACGAATGGCTCATTGTCAATGATGATGCTGATGAGGCAGCAGAGAGACTTTATTATCTTATCAGAAATTTTTCCTGTGCAGTAAAAAAACATTGAGGAATAAATATGGCTGACTCTGAAAAAAAACATATAGTTCTCGGAATTACCGGCGGCATTGCAGCTTACAAAAGTGCCATGCTCTGCAGTATGCTCGTTCAGCACGATTATGAAGTAAAAGTGGTAATGACTGAAAATTCACAGGAATTTGTCACTCCTCTGACTTTTAAAACTCTTTCACGCAATGAAGTTATGACTTCTCTGTGGAATCGTGAAGTCTGGCGACCGGGACATGTGGCATGGGCCGATTGGGCAGATTTGCTGCTGATAGTCCCTGCTACAGCAAATATTATTGGTAAAATCGCAAACGGCATTGCAGATGATGCACTCTCTACATTGGCAATATGCATGACTCCGGAAAAAATAATGCTTGCGCCGGCAATGAACCCCGCAATGTGGAATAATGTTTTTGTTCAGAAAAATGTCGGATTGCTCAAGGAGGTAGGAGTGAATTTCTGCGGTCCTGCCGACGGTCATGTCGCTTGCGGTGCAGGCGGTTCCGGACGCATGGAAGAGCCGCAGATAATATTTGATGCAGTAGAGAAATATTTCGGAAAGTGAGTTTAATATGGCAAAAGAACCTTTTAAAATAATCAGCAGAAGCGAAGAGGATACCGCAAGTCTTGCCCGCGAGCTTGCCGCAAAATTGCCGCGCGGTACAGTTATTGCGCTGTACGGAGATTTGGGAGCCGGCAAAACTGTTTTTTCCCGTGCCTTTGCCAAAGCAATCGGAGTTACTGAGACGGTAAGCAGTCCGACTTATACGATTATTCAGGAATATCTGCTTGAAGACGGTGGATATTTTTATCATCTTGATTTGTATCGTATAAAAAATTCCCGTGATGCACTGGCTTTTGCAGTTGACGAGTATTTGAATGATTCAAATTCATACGCACTGCTGGAATGGCCTGAACGCATTGAAGATATCCTGCCGCCTGATACTTTGATCATAAATATAAAACATTTGAACGATACGGAGCGTGAAATTACTGTTAACGGCTGAAAATTTGCTTTTTTGATTTGACAAATTATAAAAATAAAGATATATTTGTAAAAATCAGGAATAAAAAATCAGTTTTTATTCAGTACTGAGCTGAAAATAAAAGGAATGTTGAATTGATTAAAAAAGTATTAAAATTTTTGAAAGAGACATTTATCGGGAAAGATACGGTCAGCAGAAAAGAGTTTAAAAAACTTGAAACAGTGTCCCGCCGCTGGGGATTGCTGTTTGTGCTTGACTGGTATGTCATGAGAGAATTTCTGATCAAGTGGTGCATTTTGATCCTGGTGTTTGTACTGGGATTTATTATGGGGGATGTCTTTGACAGTTTGAGTGATTTTCTTGATGCGGATGCTCCGTGGAGTCTGACAATTTCATATTTTGCAATGCGTCTGCCCGGTAATGTCCGTTTTATTCTGCCGATTTCGATGCTGCTGGGAACTATCTGGACGATGGCGGCATTCGGCAAAAATCTGGAAATTACTGCCATGCGTGCGTCGGGAGTGTCGCTTTTCCGTTGCGGTGTTCCGATAATGATTGTCGGGTTTATGGTCAGTATGGTTAATATTTATTTCAATGAATATCTGGTACCGCGTACTGAGCATGAGGCCGCGCTGATAATGGCTTATGCCACCAGCAAAAAACCGCCGCAGCAAAAGATGCTTGTTTACCGCAGTCCTGACGGTGAGCGGGCTTGGTTTTTCCGTATTTTTGAGGAGAAGTCTTTGCAGCATAATGTTATTTTTAAAAAATTCCGTCAGGACGGCACTCTGGAATATGATTTGAATATTGAAAAAGCCGAGTTTAAGAAATACGTCGGCTGGCGTTTTTCAAATGTTACAGAGACTAAATACACCTCTGACGGTCTGATGCCCTATAAGCCTAAAAAAGTTCCTGAAATCATCTTTCTGCAAAAAGATATTCCTGAAACTCCCGAAGATATCCTTAATGCCATCAAAGACGAAGAACAGCTGCCGAGCTGGGTTATCTGGGATATTCTGACGAGTACTGAAAATATGTCTGAACGTTTGCGCAATGTATATACGACTTTGTTTTATTACCGTCTGGCGTTCCCGTGGGCGTGTTTTCTGGCGGTTTTTCTCGGCATTCCGATTGCGACTAAAAGTGAACGCTCAGGTGTTATGCTTTCAATTATCAGTGCTGTCGGAATGATTATCGGATACATAATTTGTGCCAATGCATTTCTGCTGCTGGGCAAATTGGGTATTTTCAATCCGATGTTTGCAGGTCTTGCACCGACGGTATGTTTTATCGGGTACGGTTATTACAAAGTGCTTTTGGGCGGGGGCAACTGATATATGTGGTTTCTTGTCGAGGGCATTGAATTGGATGCGCTCCGTGTCGGCAAAGATGCTGATAAAACACTTGCAGGCGTGCTGTGCAGAATACTTGCTCTGAAAAATGAAAATATCATCAACTGCCTGATAAAAAGTAAAAGTATTGACAGCCGCCGCAGTAAACCGCAGTTGGTCTATTCGCTTTTTGTTGAGAGTGTCATTGACCTTGCCAAATGCAGAACTTCACTGAAAATAACTCCTGTTTCTTTGACAGAAGTGAATAAAAAATATTCTCCTGAGCTTGATATTACACATAATGTCAGTACAAAATCTCCCGTAATAGTTATCGGAACCGGGCCTGCCGGGATTTTTGCCGCACTTGCATTGGCGCGGGCGAAGTTCAAAGTGATTATCCTTGACCGCGGAAAAAAAGTTGATGCAAGACAGCAGGATTGGGAGAAATTTATAAAAACAAGAGAGCTTGACGAGGAGAGTAATCTGCTTATCGGAGAGGGGGGCGCAGGAACTTTTTCCGACGGCAAACTTTTTACCCGTACTAAAGATGAAGACAGTAATTTTGTGCTGAAAACTTTTGTTGAACATGGTGCATCTCCTGATACGCTTTATCTCAAACGCCCGCATATCGGCTCTGATATATTGCCCCGTGTGGCAGCTTCAATGCGGCTGGAGATAGAGTCTCTCGGCGGAGAATTCCGTTTCAGCACGCAGGTAAAATCGCTGATAATTGAAAATGATACCGTCACCGGAGTTGAAACTGCTGACGGGGAGAAAATTTACGGCAGTGCCGTTCTTGCTGCTCACGGTCTCGGTGGCAGGGCATTGACTATGGAGATGATCCGTTTGAATGTTCCGCATGAGCTTAAAGGTTTTCAAATCGGATGCCGTATTGAACATCCGCAATATCTGATTGACCGTCAGCAATATCACCTGGCGCACCGTCCCGTATCATTGGGAAGTGCGGAATACAATTTTGTTTCACAGGGTGATGAAAAAATGAATATAAAGGGTGTAAGTACTTTTTGTATGTGTCCCGGCGGTGAACTGGTTATGGCGTCGGCATGGCGCGGACAGTTGACGAGCAACGGTATGAGTCTGCATGCCAGAGACGGTAAATTTGCAAATTCGTGTTTGATTATGTCGCTTGACGGCAGAGATTTTCCGACAGCTGCAAGTGCTTATGAGTTTTTGAAAAAATATGAGCGCGCAGCATTTGAAGCCGGCGGCGGCAATTATACCATGCCTGCCCAGAGTGCGGCTGGATTTCTGCATGGCAGAGAGGAATTGTTATATCAGGAAAACTCATGCAGAACCGGTGTGACTGCTGCGCGTCTGGATATGATTTTTGCTGAGGATATACGGAATTCTTTCCGGCGGGCTCTGTTGAATATACAGAAAAAATGTCCGTTTTTCATTGACAGAGGCCAGTTTGTCGGGATTGAGACTTGTGTTTCAAGTCCGGTGCGTTTTCTCCGTGACCGGGAAACACTTGAAAGCGGCGTGAAAAATCTCTATCTGGCAGGTGAGGGCGCAGGCTATGCCGGAGGCATTATGTCAGGTGCGATTGACGGCCTGCGCTGTGCGAAAAAGATTGCCTTGAAACTCGGTTGCTGATTATCTGATTTTATATTTATAAAATCGTCTTTTCCGTTCCAGAAGCTGTACAAATTCTCCGTTTTGAGTGATTAAAACTGCTCCGTCACGAAGCGGAATTATGAATTTCACAAATTTGTAAGTTACCGGCTGTATTGAGTGGTGTGATATTTTTTTTATCAGTTTCAGGTCTGACGGACGGATTATTTCCAGAATATGGCGTTTATTGGCGAGCAGATAAAAGACTTTTTTGAACGGATGCAGAATAATTTTGCTGAAATTGGAAACTTTAAGTTTTTCGCAATGTTTGTTGTTGATTACTTTGTAAAGCTCTCCGCCTGAAGCAAAGTAAAATACATTAGTTCTTTCGGATAGGAAAAATATCTGTTCAGGTTCGGGAATATCCGGCATCTGAAAATGGTTTGATTTGAAAAGTCCGTCTTCGGTAGCATTGATATTTTCAATATTTTCCCGTGTGAAATTGACGACAATATTATTTTTCGGAATAGAGAAAAGCAGTCCGCCGTCGTGTCTGGTCTCAATGGTTGCATTTACCCTTAGGGCATCGTCTATCTGCAGAAGCTTTTTATCTTTTAATTTGACATAAAAGAAGACTTTGTCCTGACATATACTGCTGACGGGAGCAGGCAGAGTCAGTATGTTTTTGAAAAGCGGCAGATTTTTATTCAATATGATTGCCTGAATTTTATTTGTTTTTCCTTCACTGATAAAAATAAGTTTGTCAAAGAAGAAAAACATTTCAGTGATTTTACCGTCAGATTTGAATTCTGTTCCGTTGATAATTCTGAATTTGCCGTACTCAAAGATGATTATACGGTTCAGATATGAGCCGTCTTCCTGCGGCATTGATTCTGCCAATGCCAGAGTGCTGTTGTCGTGCGATACAGCATAAGCGTTCATTGCCAGATCAGAAAGAACTCCTTCTTTGGTTCTTGCCGGGGTGTAATTGAAACCGGTATGCGGGATAGATAGACGCAGAGCTATGCCGTGTAATCCTTTTTGTATGTTCGGCTCGTTTTTTTTGTAAAAAACTCCGTTGTTTTCCGTTTCTGCGTAAAGAAGCATTCCGGCGGAAAAAACGAGTAACAGCAACAGTTTTTTTATAGATTTTTTCAGCATATTCATCCTGTTATTTGTTCAAAATCTGCGGGACCGTGTTTGCACCACGGACATACGAAATCGGGGGGGAGAACCTCTCCTTCATAAGTGTATGAGCATATACGGCACCGCCAGCCTTTGACGACGGGTTCCGGTTTGAAAGTTGTTTTTATATTTTTCTGATAAAAGTCATAGGTAAGCGATTCATCATCATTCAAAATTTCAGCTTCGGTCATTTCTGCGATAAAAAACCAGTGTGTGCCGAGGTCAACTTTGTCAATTACCTTGCCGCAGGTGTAGGCGTTGAGTCCGCTTGCCAGACGCAGGAGGCCGTTAGGCGTGCGGACAGTTTCAATGCCGTCAAATTTATCAATATCTCTGCCGCTTTGCATGCCGAAACGGCGGAACATTTCAAAGGTGGCTTTTTCGCTGAGAATAGAGATAGTGAATTCTCCTGTTTTTTCAATCATTTCAGCGGTAAGATTCTGTTTGTTTATGGTAATTGAGACTCTGAGCGGAGTATCGGTCTGCTGAGAAAAAGTGTTGATAATACAGCCGTTGTCCTTGTTGCCGTCTTTGGCACTTACGAGGTAGAGCCCGTAGCTGATTTCAAATAAAGCTTTCAAATTCATTTTATCATTCCTTTACAATATTAGAGTTATCGCCATGACAAACATGCCGAGTATAAATCCGTAAATAGTTTTGTGGTGTTCTCCGTATGCTTCCGCCAGCGGCAGAAGTTCGTCAAAGGAGATAAATACCATAATACCTGCAACACAGGCAAAAAGTATTGACAGCAGAGCTTCAGAGAGAAACGGCAGCAGAAACAAAAGTGCAATCAATGCACCGAATGGTTCCGCCAGTCCCGAAAGTGAAGAAATCAGAAATGCTTTTTTTCTGCTGCCGGTTGCGTGATATATCGGAACCGACACGGTGATGCCTTCGGGGATATTGTGAATGGCTATTGCAACTGCAATGGATATCCCGGTTGCAGGATTGTCAAGCGCGGCGATAAATGTCGCCATGCCTTCAGGAAAGTTGTGCAAAGCCATGGCAAATGCGAAAAGAAAACCGCTCCTGAGCAGTTTTTTTCTGTTGCGGGGGTGGTCCATTTCCTCAACTTTGCGTACTTCGTGAGGATTTTCGTATTCAGGTATCAGGCGGTCAATGGCAAGCGAGATGAGTATGCCGCCGAAAAATGCCGCCAGAGCATAAAATCCTCCGCTTTTGCCGAAAAGTTCCTGCAAGCTGCTGTTTGCATCAGCCAGCAGTTCTGCAAAGGAAATATAAATCATTACTCCTGCGGAAAAGCCGAGCATTGACGCCAGAAATTTGGTATTTGTAGTTTTTGTGAAAAATGCAATGACACTGCCGATCATAGTGGCAAGACCTGCCGTTGCCGTCAGGAGAAAACCTATCAGAATACTGCTGAATGATATTTCCATTTTTTCACCGCGAGGGGGTTATTTTTCATCCAGAATCCGGCGTATTTCAGCGGCAATCGCGGGAATACGGTGCGGTTTGGCAAGAAAGCCTTTGGCTCCGTTTTCCAGCAGTTCCTGCACTTCTTCGCCACCGACAAATCCGCTTGAGAGCAGAACTTTTGCTTCGGGATCAATTTCCCGTATCTGCTTGAATGCTTCATATCCGTTGAGTTCTGGCATGATCATATCCAGCAGTACCAGATCTATTTCATGCGGATTTTCACGGTATATTTCAACTGCGTCAAGTCCGTTCTCAGCGAGAATAACGGAATAACCCAGATTTTGCAATGCTTCAATCAGAAAATCCCATATACTTTCATGGTCATCAACGATCAGAATTGTTTCGCTGCCATGGGGTAATTCATCAAATTTTCCTGCCATTTTTCCTCCTTCAAAAATTGACACTCCGACAGATATATTATATTATAGCAGTTTTTTTCAATTCGGCAAGTATATTTATGTAAAAATACACTCAAAATTTGCAAATTTCTTTTTCCATGCTAATTTATCAATATAACAAAACAGAAAAAGGAGTTTTTTTATGAATGTCAATGAAATGCTGTATTGCGTGAATATTGAAGATAATGCAGGCGAATTCAGTGCTGCCGCTGAATTTTTGAACGCCGCTGAACTTGATTTCAGTTCTTATGAAAACAAAGAGACAAAAACAGTGCATCATACCGTTTATGCTCTGACCGAAGAAGACGGACGCAGGAATTTTGAATTTTTGCAGGAAAATATTCCGCTGTGGAATGAATACGGTACCGAGCTTGGCAAGATTGAATATTTTGAGATGAAAAAAGAGGATTGGGCGAATGTCTGGAAAAAGTATTTCAATATCATTCATATCTCCGACCGTCTTGTTATCAAGCCGTCCTGGCTGGAATTCAATCCCCGCCCCGATCAGGTTGTTGTGCATATTGACCCCGGTATGAGTTTCGGAACGGGGCAGCATGCAACGACATCGTACTGTTTGAAGATGATTGACAAGCTTGCTGATGATGCTGAGGTTTCAAGTTTTCTGGATGCCGGATGCGGTTCAGGTATTCTCACTATCGGTGCTGCCAAATTGAATTATACTGATTTGCACGCATTTGATTTTGACCCCGATGCTGTTATGATAGCCGAAGAAAATTTTGAAATCAATGAAATTCCGCTTGAACAAATCAAACTTACCGTGGATGATGCCGAAGTTTATCAGGCCGGCAGACAGTTTGACCTTGTATGTGCCAATATCCTCGGGCATTTGCTGATTAAATTCAAAAATAATATTGCCAGCTGGGTGAAACCGGGCAAATATCTCGTTCTGGCAGGAATTCTCAATGAAGAATTCGATAATTTGTCACAGGAGTTCACCTCAATCGGCTTTACTGAACTCGACCGTTTCTCTGAAAAAGAGTGGACAGGCGGGCTTTTTCGCAAAAATTGATTGATTGCAGTCAGGCATGATGTGTTCTTTCATTCGCATTATGCCTGATATGTTTTTGTAAAATTTTTTTGAAAAATTGTTAAAATTTGTCAAATTTTTATTGTTTTTTTGCTTAAAAACGATTGTTTTTTGCATTTTTTTAAATTTTTTTTCAAATTTTTACATTTCAGGACTTGTTTTATTCAATCTTTACGCTATAATGTATTTAACCGATAATTCCTAACCCAAAAGGAGAAAAAAATGAAACACTCTTTCTACGATGTAAAAACCAAACAGAAAGTCACCGCAGAAGTTACCGAATTTGTTTCTTATGGTGATGAAGGCCGTAAACGCTATGCTTTCAAAGCCAAAACTGCTGATGGCCGCAATTTGACTGCATTTGTTGCTAAAGCTGACTGGGATGCAGCCCAGAAGTAATCGTCTGTTTGTATAAAAAAGCCCCTGAAGCAGATTCCGGGGCTTTTTTATTTGGCTCTGTACTAAATATAGACTGATTTTTATCATCTTTCCAATAATTTTCTATAAGTTTGACTGAAGAAAATGTCAAATATAATTAAAAGGTTTGGAAAAAGATGAGGGGGTGCAGGGGGAGAAGAAAAGAACCATATAAAAAGGCGGGTGGAACGCCAAAAGGTTTTTTCTTTTCCTCCTGCAACAAATCAGTCATCTTTTATAACACAGCCTTTTATTT
>JAZOSO010000057.1:0-3484 GCA_045657185.1 Victivallaceae bacterium
GCTCAAGAGTCTGATTGCTCCTTATAAACATCTCGGTATCCGTTTCATGCCCACCGGCGGTGTTTCAACCTCCAATGTTGAATCATATTTGAGCTTGCCCGAAGTCGTTGCCGTCGGCGGTACCTGGCTCGGCAAAGCATCCGACCTTGCCGCAGGCAACTTTGATGCTATTGAAAAAGCAGTCACTGATGCTGTTGCTCTTGCTTCCAAATTTTAAACTTTCAGGTGTATTATGTTGAATTACAGAAAAAAAGAAGATTGTAAATACGATATTTTGAGCTTGGGTGAAGTAATGCTTCGACTTGACCCCGGTGCCGGAAGAATTCATACTGCCCGCACTTTTACCGCATGGGAAGGCGGCGGTGAATATAACGTTGCTCGCGGTATGCGCCGCTGCTTCGGTCTGCGTGCCGCTGTTGTTACTGCTTTTGCTGATAACCCTGTCGGCAGACTGGTTGAAGATTTCATCATGCAGGGCGGCGTTGATGTATCACTTATCAAATGGGTGAAATATGACGGTATCGGCAGAACTGTCCGCAACGGTTTGAATTTTACCGAACGCGGTTTCGGTGTGCGCGGTGCAGTCGGCTGTTCCGACCGCGGCAATACTGCTATTTCTCAGCTTAAAGAAGGTGATATTGACTGGGATTACATTTTCGGAACTCTCGGTGTCCGTCATTTTCATACCGGCGGTATTTTTGCCGCTTTGAGTGATACTACTCCCGGCGTTGTTATTGAAGCTCTGAAAGCCGCCAAAAAGTACGGCACCATCACCAGTTACGACCTCAACTACCGTCCCAGTCTCTGGAAGAGCATCGGCGGTAAGGAACGCGCACAGGAAGTCAACCGTGAAATTGCTAAATATGTTGACGTCATGATCGGTAATGAAGAAGACTTTACTGCATGTCTCGGTTTTGAAGTTGAAGGTACTGACGCCAATTTGAGCAATATCAAAGTTGACAGCTTCAAAAATATGATTAAAAATGTCGTTAAGGCTTATCCCAACTTCCAAGTCGTTGCCACTACCTTGCGTACTGTAAAAACCGCAACTGTAAATGATTGGGGTGCAATTGCTTATCAGGACGGAGAGTTCTATGAATCTATCTATCGTCCCAACCTTGAAATTTTTGACCGCGTCGGCGGCGGCGACAGTTTTGCTTCAGGTCTCGTTTACGGTCTTATGACTTTCGGTACTGCAGCAAAAGCTGTTGACTACGGCGCAGCTCACGGCGCACTCGCTATGACTACCCCCGGTGATACCTCCATGGCATCTCTTGCCGAGGTCGAAAAACTCGTCGGCGGCGGTTCCGCCCGTGTGGATAGATAATAAAGTGACTTTTTAGGGAGGCGGGGAAAAACTTGTTGATACAAGTTTCTTTTCCCCGCCCCTTTTTGCAAAAACTTTTAAATATTTTTTATAGGAGAATTCGGGATTATGAAGAAAAAAAGATATGTAGGGGATTATCCTGTAATCGGTATTCGTCCTTGTATTGACGGCCGCCGCGGTCCGTTAATGCTGCGTGAATCTCTGGAACCGACTGTTTGGGCAATGGCAAATGCAGCAAAGAAACTGTTTGAAGATAATTTGTTTTATTCTAACGGTGAGCCTGTCAAAGTTGTTTTGGCTGACAGCTGTATCGGCAGAGTTCCTGAAGCTGCTGCTTGTGCTGCCAAGTTCAAAAAAGAGGGCGTTTCCATTACTTTGTCTGTAACTTCATGTTGGTGTTACGGTTCAGAGACTATGGACATGGACCCCGAAACTATCAAAGGTGTCTGGGGCTTTAACGGTACTGAGCGTCCCGGAGCTGTTTATCTTGCCGCAGTTCTCGCAGGTCATGCCCAGAAAGGTTTGCCTGCTTTCGGTATTTACGGTCATGAAGTTCAGGATTTGGATCAGGTCAGTGAAGTCCCCGACGATGTCAGAGACAAACTTCTCCGTTTCGGCAGAGCCGCAATCGCAGTCGCTACTATGCGCGGCAAATCTTATTTGCAGATCGGTTCTCAATGCATGGGTATTGCCGGTTCAATCATTGACCAGGATATGATGGAAAGCTACTTCGGTATGCGTGTTGAGTCTGTTGATGAAGTTGAAATCCTCCGTCGTATGGAAGAGGGGATTTACAACGAAGAAGAATTTCAGAAGGCTCTCGCCTGGACAAAAGCTCACTGCAAAGAGGGGCGTGATGATAATCCTGAATCAGTTAAATTCCTCGGGAAAGACCGCAAAATCAAATTTACCGCTGAAGAAAAGGAAAAACAGTGGGAATTTACGGTCAAAATGTACTGCATTATCAAGGATTTGATGGCAGGCAACAAAAATCTGCCCGATGCCTTTGAAGAAGAAAAAGCAGGTCACAATGCTATTGCCGGCGGTTTTCAGGGACAGCGTCAGTGGACTGACCACTGGCCGAACTGTGATTATCCCGAAGCATTGCTGAGTTCGACTTTTGACTATGAGGGCGCGCGTGAACCTTTTACTCTTGCAACTGAAAATGACGTTCTCAACGGTATGGGAATGCTTATGATGCGTCTGTTGACTCATCGAGCCCAGATTTTTGCCGATGTTCGTACTTACTGGTCAACTGAAGCGACTGAACGCGTTACAGGTTATAAACTTGAGGGTAAGGCAAAAGAAGCCGACGGCATTATTCATTTGCTCAATTCAGGTGCCGCATGTCTGGATGCCAGCGGTGTATGTACTGATGAAAACGGAAATGCCGTTATGAAAAAATGGTGGGAAGTCACTGAAGATGATATCAAAAAGATGACTGACGCAACCGTCTGGTGTGAAGCAGGTTTTGACAATTTCAGAGGCGGCGGTTTCTCCAGCCATTTTGATACTTATGCAGAAATGCCTGTTACCATGATACGTCTTAATCTGGTTAAAGGTCTCGGCCCCGTTCTTCAAATCGCTGAAGGCTGGACTGTCAATCTGCCCAAAGAAGTCAACGATACACTTATGGAACGCACCAATCCGACATGGCCCTGCACATGGTTTGCTCCGCGCTGTGACGGAAAAGAAGGTTCACCTTTCAAAACTGCTTATGAAGTTATGATGAACTGGGGTGCAAATCACGGTGCTATTTCATACGGTCATATCGGAGCAGATTTGATTACTATGTGTTCCATGCTCCGTATTCCGGTCTGCATGCACAATGTTCCTGAAGATGAGATTTACCGTCCCGCCTGCTGGAACGCTTTCGGCATGGACAAAGAAGGCGCCGATTATCGCGCCTGTGCCACATACGGACCGCTTTATAAATAAGGCTGTGTTATAAAAGATGACTGATTTGTTGCAGGGGGAAAAGAAAAAACCTTTTGAAAAAAGTTTCTTTCCTTTCCCCCTGCACCCCCCTATCCTTTTACAAAAACTTTCAGTAAAATACGCAGTTCATTTTCATTTTATGAAAATAAACTGCGTATTTTTTTATCTTTTGGGTTATTAAACACTGACTGATAATTTGAAAAATTTGAGGGGTTGGGG
>JAZOSO010000058.1:0-4272 GCA_045657185.1 Victivallaceae bacterium
TTTCGCCTCAAGAGCTATCACCCGCGAAGCTGTTTTGCAGGTTGAGCTTGCTCGCATGAAATATTATCTCCCCCGCCTTGCCCGCGCATGGACGCATTTGTCCCGTCAGCGAGGAGGCGCCAAAGGTACACGCGGCGAAGGCGAAACTCAGATTGAAGTTGACCGCCGAATGATCAAACGAGAAATCACTCAGCTCACTAAAGAACTCGAAGAAGTCCGCAAACAGCGTTCAACTCAAAGAAAACTCCGCGAACGCAGCTCTGTAATTCATTGCGCCATAGTCGGTTATACAAATGCAGGCAAATCCTCAATCCTGCGTGCATTATCAGGTGCCGGAGTTCTTGTTGAAGATAAGCTTTTTGCCACGCTTGACCCGACAACACGAAAAATCACTTTGCCGAACAATCAGAAACTTTTATTAACGGATACAGTCGGTTTTGTCCGCGACTTGCCGCACGATTTGGTCGAAGCATTTAAATCCACGCTTGAAGAAGCAGTTCTGTCAGATTTTCTGATGCTGGTGCTGGACATTTCAAGTCCGATTATTTTTGAGCAGTGGGAAACAACTTTGCAAGTACTTCACGACCTCGGTGCAGAGGACAAAAATATTCTTGTAGTGCTTAATAAAATAGATAAAATTGACGAAAAAGATGAAATTTTCGCCATTGCCAAATCACGCCTGGTCGCTTCCGACGGAGTCTATATTTCAACCAAAACAGGCAAAAATATGGACATGCTCGTTAAACGCCTGTCAGCTATCGTAGACGAAAGACTTTCTGCACTGAAAGTCAAACTTCCTCCTTCACGACATGACTTGGCGGCATTCGCCCGCAAACAGGGAGCCGTACGCAATGAAAGCTACGATGAATTCGGTAATGTTACACTTGAAATAAATATTTCTCAACAATTTTTTCATAAATTTGAACCCTTTATTATTACGGAAAAAACATCATGAACAAACTGCTTCTTACTACTTTGTGCCTCGTAAGTGCTTTTACTTTTGCTTTGGCAAACACCAAAAAGACCGACCCGTGGATTGAATGGCGGCGCGGGTACGAACTTTTCCTTGAGGGCGATAAACACATGCGCCGCAATCAGTTGGAAGATGCGCTCTCTGCATATCGCCGCTCCCGGGACACTTATAAAGCAGTTCTTGAAGCCAATACCGGCTGGAATAAAAATCTTATCAACTCCAAAATCTCCGCCTGCGAAACTCAAATTTTGAAAATTGAAAAAAGACTCCGCGAATCAGGCAGAAAAATTTCATCTTCTTCAGCTGCGCCGACAGCAGAAAAAGTTCCGTCTGCTCAACCCGCTGCACCTTCTCGCTCCGCCGAAGCATCCGATGACGGCTACAAACGCAAATATTTCAATTTGTATATTGAAGTTGAAAACCTCCGTAAACAACTCCGCGCGCAAGCTCAGGCGGCCAAAAATATTGACGCTTTGCTTAAAGAAAAACGCCTCGCTGAAGAAAAAGTATCCACTCTTCAGCGCAGTATGGAAAATCTCCGTCAGCAAATCGCCCGTCCCGAACAGGAACTGCAAAATATTCAGAAACAACTCATTGCTGAACGCCTCAAAAGTGAACAGCTTGTTCTTGCCCGCAATTCCGACGCAAACACTATTCAATCACTCCGCAACGAAAGCAAAGCTCTCAGCAACGAACTTTCCTCTTTACAGAAAAAACTCCGCGACAGCATTGCCTCAAAAGATACTCTCAATGATACCATATCCAAACTTCGCGGCAAAATTTCAGATTTGAACAATGAAATCAACGACAAAGGCAAAGAAGCTCAAAAATTTCAGGATGAAATCAAATCTCTTGAAAAATCCGTTGCTGACTCAAAAGCTGAAGTAAAAAAACTTAACGACTGGATTGATGAACTCAATAAGAAAAAAGGCGACAGCGATAAACTTTCCGCCTCAATCGTCAGCGAAAACCGCAATATCAAAAACGAAATTGCTTCCTTGCAGTCAAAAATCAGACAACTGGAAGTCACCAATCAGAATACCGAAACAAAATTACATAAGACCGAACGCGATTTCAAATCTTCATCTCAAGTCATCGCCAATTTGACAAACCAGAAAAAGAGCCTTGAAAGTGAACTGAAATCAACCCGCGAACTCTATCTTCGCCAGATGAATACAGAAAAACAAAACAAGGCAGAACTTGAAACACTCCGTAATGAACAGAAGAAAAATGCAGCGGCATTGCAAACTTACATTAACCGCAATGCTGAACTTTCTGCCATGCTTGACACCAAAGACAGCGCCTCTCGCACTTACTCGCAAAAACTTGAAGCTTTGCAGAAAGAAATTGACGACAAAAACGCACAAATCAAAAAACTTGATACAATTATTGCCGGCAGCGACAATGCCGCTCCCGCCAAGAAAATCGCAGCTCTCCGCGAAAATTACGAAAAAATTGAGCGCGAAAACAGCTCTTTCCGACGCAATCTTGAAAAACTCACCACAGAAAATAACAATCTGAACGCCCAACTCCGTTCAGCTCAAAATGAATTGGCTGTTTTGCGTATGCCGTCTTCATCTGCCAAAACTGCAACCTCTTCAAGCTCAAGCGTTAATAATTCAGATTATCAAAAACTTCTCGCCGCGTTCAATGACTTGAAAAATAAATACGATTTCCTCTCTGCCGAAATTGAAAGTCTCAATAAACCGCTTGCCGAAGTTGATGACAAAGCCGAAGCAATCAGTTCCGATAAAGAATTGGCAAATTTCCTGCTCAAAGCTGCTGCAGATTCTGCCAAAGCCAATGACTATATCTCTGCGGCATGGTACTTCAGCGAACTTAAAAAGCAATCTCCTGCAAATTCGCTTTATGTATTCGGTTATGCATTGTACAGTTCAGCATCCTCCGATCGTGCAAATGCAGAAAAAATCGTCAGTGAATTAAAGGACAGCCGTGAAAAATTCATCCTTAAGGGCATGCTTGCCATGCTTGAAGGAAAAAAATCTGCTGCATCATCAGCGTTTAAAAAAGCGGAAAAGTACAATTTTATTTCCTCTGATATCAAAAATTTGTATGCCTCAGATTTGCCTCTTATAATGAATCTTTTTGACAAAAACGGAGAAATGGCAGACTCTCTCCGGACATTAAAGGGGCTTTTGAAATAAAAAAAGCGATTTTTTTGCAAAAAAGTTTGATTTCGGACTTGCATTTTTCAAAAAATGAGCAATATTATATAACATATCAAACGATGTGCGTCTGTAGCTCAGTCGGTAGAGCAAGTGACTCTTAATCACTGGGTCCACGGTTCGAGTCCGTGCAGGCGTACCAAATTATATGGTGGTTGTAGCTCAGTTGGTTAGAGCGCCTGGTTGTGGCCCAGGAGGTCGCCGGTTCAAGTCCGGTCTACCACCCCATTTTTTTGCCTTGATTTCAAGGCAAAAAAACATGAAGCCTGAAAAGGCTTCGCTTCATACGCCGACAGGCTTGCTTCATAATCCGAAGGATTGCTTCATACGGCGAAGCCGTGCTTCATAAAACGCCTTTTCAGATGAAGCATTTGCTTTCGCAAATATGAAGCAGCTCCATTTCATTCCGCTATGAAGCATCTCCACTTCGTTCCGATATTATGAGAAAATTAAAAATGAGAGTTGTAGTAATCGGTTATGCCAATAGAAAAGCAAAATAAACTTGTTGATCTGTCTGTTGATTTTGCTGTGCAGATACTCCATCTGGTAAAGTTTTTGAAAAGTCAGCACGAAACAATCATTTCCAATCAAATTGGCAGAGCCGGAACCAGTGTTGGCGCAAACATCCACGAAGCCCAATATGCTCATGGCAAATCTGATTTCATCGCAAAACTGCAAATCGCCCTCAAAGAAACCAGCGAAACAAATTACTGGCTGGAACTTCTGCTGAAAACAAATTATATTGATGAAGCAAAATTTCAGGAATTAAACAATGCTTGTTCTCAAATACGGGTAATGCTGATAAAATCCATCAATACAGCCAAGGCGATAAAAAATGAAAAGAAGATTTAAATTTATTTTTACAAACGCTTTGCTGTTGTTTCTCTCATTATTCCTGTCAGGTTGTCTCCTTCCTCACACAACCGAAGTTGCTCCGGCAGTCAAAGGACAAATCGTAGATGAATGTTCCGGCAAGGGGATATGTGGTGCTGAAATTACTTACACAATCAAGGCAGAAAATCAATATTCTGAATTTGCCATAAGTGATAAAAACGGATACTTTCAAACAAAAGTTCCCACGCAATGGCATTATATAGTTTATATCGGCTCTCC
>JAZOSO010000059.1:0-12837 GCA_045657185.1 Victivallaceae bacterium
TGGTCGGACTGGGCGTCAATGAACTCAGCATGGACCCTGCTTCATTGAGTATCATCCGCCGTGTTATCCGTTCGCTCAAAATGAGTGAAGCTGAATTTCTCGCTACCGAAGCCCTCAAATGCAAATCCAGTGTTGATGTCCGCAAGATGTCAATGGATCTTCTCCACAAAACCGTTCCTGAAATTGCTGATATTATCATCATGCAGAATGAGCGGTAACAGCAGAGTTTACCTATTTGCCGTGCGCTCACTATTCCCTTGACAAAATCCTCCCGTCTTTTTATTGAATTAGGACATCCCCTCTCCCCCTGCAATAAATCAGTCATCTTTTATAACACAGCCACTGATAATAAAAAACTAAGTGGCTTGCGGTGCAAGTCTCTGCAAAAAACGCAAGTTAAAGTTATCTCCTTATATTCACAAAATCAAAATTTATGCTTCAATTATTGCCATGGCGACGGCGTTGCTGCGTTCGTGGGAGATGGAGATGTGTACGGTTTTGCCGCCGAGTTTTTTCAAGCGGTCAAGTGCGGCATTTGCAAGGGTGACGGAAGGTGCGCCGTTTGCAGAATTCAGAATTTCAATATCCAGCCAGGAACAGTCTTTGCCGATACCGCTTCCGAGAGCTTTGGATATGGCTTCTTTGGCTGCCCAGCGGCCTGCATAATATGTGCGTTCGGCGTTTTGTTTCTGTTCGGCGGGAGTATAAATGCGGTCAAGAAAATCTTTACCGAAGCGTTGAATTGAGTTATCTATGCGGCTGATTTCAATAATATCTATACCGGTACCGATAATCATTTGTCTTCTTTGTCCTCTTTTATGCTCTGCTGCAAGGCGTTGAAGTCTTCTTCTATGCGTTTTTTGTCCTGCTGTTCTTTTTGCAGACGGTTATTGAGGTCTTCGGTTTTTTTCTGCAGTGAGTCGGTATGTTTTTTGAGTGCGGCAGCGCGGTTTTCAAGAGTCTCAAGTTTCTGCTGAATGGCGGTAAGTTCTTTTTCTTTGGCAATAAGTTTTTCCAGTGTGATTTTCTGTTCTGCGGCAAAGGCTTCACGGAGTTTGATAAGTTCAGCTTCACGGCGTTCGGCGACGGATTTTTTGAGGTCGGCGAAAGCGGAAGAAAGTTCTTCTTTCTGTGTTTGCAGCTCTTTTTGGAACTCTTTATTTTTTATATCAAAGTCGGAATTGAGTTTATCCAGTTCAAGTTTGCGGAGAGAAGTCAATTCTTCAAGCTGTTTCTGATTCTGATTTTTAAGTTCGGTAATTTTGCGTGCGTATTCCTGCGATGCGGTATTGTTTGCCTGCTGCATTTTGAGCATATTCATATAGATAAAATAGCCTGCAAGGGCAACACCGAGAAAGATAAAAAACATAATGAGAACGCTTATCCATGCGGCACGGCGGGTGCTTTGGATGCGTTTTTCGTTAAGCTGTTCAACATTGGCAAGGAGCATTTCCAAGTCGGAATGAACGACTTGCATAAGTTCTCCTGAAGTCTGCGGAGCATTTTCCGGAACTTCGGCTTCAGCGTTGTTTTCGGCGGGGTCTTCGGGAGCGACTTCTGCGGTGATGCCGTATTTTTCCTCAAGAAGTTTCTGAATGGCGGAGGCGGATTTGCCGTCATTTTTCCATTTGCTGATATTTTTCAGGACATTGAGGGCGTTGGTATTGTATTCTTTGCGTTTGCCTTTCATCTCATATTCGAGGTAAGGTGCGAAATTTTTCAGCCAATCGTTGATAGTGGTGCGCGGAAGATTGAGCTGAACTGCCAATTCTGAAATACTGTAAGTTTTTTCGGGCATTTGCGTTTCCTTTATATTAAATTTCTGATTTGTTGAATATCAAGTATAATTTGTGCTTTCAGGGCTTCGGCGGATTCAAAGACCCGTTCAGTGCGGAGATGCTTCAAAAGCGAAACAGAGAGTTCTCTGCCGTACAAATTACCTGAAAAATCAAGTACATGTACTTCAATACGATGCTGTTTTTTATTAAATTCAAAGCTAGGAGCAACTCCGATATTGACGGCAGCAGGATAAGTTTTGCCGTCTATTGCAACTTTGGCGGCATAAACTCCGTCAATCGGACATATATCTGAATCAGGCTGCAGATTTGCCGTCGGATGTTCCAGTTTGTCAGAGGCAAACGAAAAACCTTTGACCACTTTCCCGTGCAGAAAATAATCATATCCGAGCATGCTTTTGGCAATATCCAATTGTCCTTTTGCAACAAAAGTGCGGATATTGGCGGAACTTATTTTATTTCCGTCAACTTTCAGCTCTTCAATAGGTATGAACGTAATATTGCGAGCTTTGCAAAAATCTGCTACCAGCACGGTGTCTCCTGCTCCCAGATGACCGAAGTGCCAGTTGCTTCCGACAGTTATGCAATCCAGTTTGACCTCTTTTGAGGAACTGATAATTTCAAGGAAATCTTCAGGTTCAATGGCGGAAAATTTTTCATTGAAGTCAATGACGAAAACTTTTTTTGCTCCGTGTTGTTTCAGAAGTTCTATTCTCTGGGCGAGCGGCACCAGTAATTTCGGCGCGTTTGCCGGTTCAGTCAGTGCGCGCGGATGCGGGGCAAAAGTCAATGCGACAGGGTACGAATTATTTTTTGCGGCAAAATCCGACAGCGAGCGCAGGAGTTTTGCATGTCCGAGATGCACTCCGTCAAAAACTCCGATGCCTACGGAAATATTTTTTATATTTTCAGTGTGAAGCTGAGTCATAAAATTGTGCCACGAAACCCTAAAATCCATAAATCCTGCCTATTTCTTTTTGTGCGGTTGAAAAATCGTATTTATAATGTATATTAATATAAAGAAAAATCAAGTAAACTTCCATTAAAATCCGTCATTTTTTGAGGTTGTTTTTTGAAATGACGAAAATTTGACGGATAAATGACGGAATTTTGACGAAAGGAATTTTATGAAAAGAGTACTCTATCCCGGCAGTTTTGATCCGTTTACCATCGGTCATTTTGACCTGGTTGAAAGAGCTTGTAAACTTTTTGACGAGGTTATCGTTGCTGTGGCTGTAAATCCCGGCAAAAATCCGCTTTTCTCTCTGGAGGAGCGTGCCGAACTTATCGCCGCAAGCTGCAAGGATTTTCCCAATGTCCGTGTTATCAGTTTTGAAGGTCTGCTTGTTGACGCAGTTCCCCGTTTGCAGGCGGATGCGGTTCTGCGCGGGCTTCGCGCATTTTCTGACTTTGAATATGAACTTCAGATGGCGTTGACCAACCGCAGTATGCTTGACAGCTGCGAAACAATTTTTATGATGCCTAATGCCAATACTTCTTTTATCAGTTCGCACATGGTCAAGGAAATCGCTTTCCTCAGAGGTAAATTTGAACAATATGTACCTGCCGTCGTCGCTGACGCCATTCACAAAAAACTCGGATTTTAATATGAAAAAATATCAGATAAAACTCTCCGTTTCCAGACTGGAAAAAGAAAATATCATCATTGACGACTCTTTTGCTCCCGACTTTCTTGAACTCGGTCAGGATGAAATAATTTCCGTCATTTCTCCCGTCACTTTTCATTTTGAAGCTCAACTTCACGCCAGCGGTATCGTCATTCGCGGCAATGCTTCCGTCAAAATCGCAGGTGAATGCGGCCGCTGTCTTGAAAAAGTCACACAGGATGTGCAAACAGAATATACCCTTTTTCTTGACGACCTCGGCTCTTCCGATGAAATTGACATCGCCGACGAAATCCGCGAAGAAATTCTGCTCGCATTTCCGATGAATATAATCTGCAATGACGACTGTAAGGGTATCTGCCCCTACTGCGGCGTTAATCTTAACAAAGGCACATGCACCTGTAAAGATTCCGCCCCCAAAGCTCCCTCCCCCTGGGACGCTCTCGACCGGTTATAATTTATAAAGCTGTATTTTCCATAAAGCCGGGACTTGAGGAGGGGAAAAAGACCTTTTAAGGAAAGGTCCTTTTCCCCTCCTCAAACTCCACCCTTTTTTCCCAAACCTTTTAATGATAATCAGCTTTTCGTGAATATATGCTCATATTATAAAAAAGAAGGCTGTGTACTAAACATAGACTGATTTTTTATTGCAAGGGGGCTAACGCCACCCCCTTGCATCCCCGGCGGGGGATATCCATCCCCATTTTGTGACGCTGGCGCGTGAATGTCAGCAGCTGGGTGGTGTCAGGCTGTTTTTCGGCGGAATGTTCGATTGCTCCTTCCCTATATAAAAGCGGGTGGAACGCTAGGGAATGAGCAATCAAATCTTCCGCCGGATTAGCCACAATTGGGGTATTGCCGTGTTTTGCTTACGCAAAACACTATACCCCAAACCCCTCAATTTTTTATTCTCAAAAAATTATTTGTCTTTTCTTAAAGGGAATAGAGCGAAAATAAAAAAGTTCACCTATCAATTCTTCTATAGAAATCGTCTAGACCTGATTGATAACTGAACATTTTTATCCATATTAAAATTGCCTCTTTCGAGGGATTGCCAAAATTTTGGCAAAAAAAATGGCATCCCCACGGGGATTCGAACCCCGGTTGCCGGGATGAAAACCCGGTGTCCTAGGCCTCTAGACGATAGGGACGCGGTTAAAACAAGCTTAACTTGAATATGAGACTTAATATACTGCAAAATTTGAAAAAGTCAAGCCCCGCTTAATGTTTTTTTTGAGTTTTTTTAAGAATTTCTTTGAACTTACGGTATTTTTGACTCATCGGATACAGTTTCAGTGCAATATCTATGTTCTTTTCAGCTCCTGACAGGTCGCCGATTGTCAGCATGTAAACTGCTTTGCTGTAATAATTTCCCGCACGCTCAGGAGAACGGTCTATCGCTTTGTCAAGATACGGAAGAGCTTCTCTGTACATACGCTTGGCAAAATAGTAGTGGTACATATCCAGCGCATGAAACGGCGAATACGGACGGTATTTCTCAACTTCATTATAATCCTGTACTATCTGCCATGTGGTAAGGTTGTTCTCGCGCAACGCTTTATGTATATCGTTTTTCAATTTATCCAGTGCTTTTTCGCCGGCGGTCAGACGGTATGAGGATATAATTGCAAAAATCATGATTATTGAGCAGGCAAGATAAAATGCAAATTTGCTGTATTTATTGACTTTTATCTTTGCTTCCTCTGCACAAATCATTGTCAGTGAAGTAAATATGCCCATTGACGCCGCAACTTGAAAATTCACATCCAACATGCCGTGCAGCAAAAATCCGGCAATGGATATCATTATTACAATATTGCAGAGATTTTTTTCACGGTAAAATTTCATGCTCGCTTTGTACAAACCCCACAAACTTGCAAACATCACTGCAAGCATTGCAAATATGCCGCATGAACAGCCGAATATCAGAAATATATTGTGCGGACCGCGTGCAGTTTCGTCAAGGTCGATTATTCTGAAACGCATGTTGTCAACGAAAAAGTCGCCCCAGCCGCTGCCGCAATACCAATTTTCCCCCATCATCAGAAACGCAGTCCGCCAATAGCCGATACGCTCCGTAAATGAACCGAATGTACGCCCGAAAAATACGCTTGAAAATATCAATCCTGCCGCCAGCAGTAAAATAAGTATGACTCCGGCAACTTTGTATTTCTTTTTGATATTGAGCCAGAAAAGCGTGTAAATTACAGTTCCTCCCGCTGCGGCTATCGCTCCGCGGCTTCCCGTATTGAACAGCACAAAAAGCAGTGCTGCGCAAAAAATTCCGCACAGCAGTATGCGGCTCTGTTGCGGCGGAGAAAATTTTCCGCCCCAGTTATATATGATTAAAAAGCCGATTGCGCCTGTCAGCATCAGAAAGCCAGCCAGCACATTACTGCCGCTGAATGTGGCAAAAATTCTTCTCTCCGTTAATTTGCTTGTCAAATCCAGATTGTCAATATTTGCCGCCTGACCGCTTTCGGAATAATAAAATTTCAGCTGTTCGTCAAAGCCGATAAAATACTGGTGCAGGCCCGACGCCAGTACAAAAAGCAAGCCGACCGCCCACCATGTCAGAATTTTTATCAGGACATTTTCATTGGTGCAGTAATAGATATAAATGCTCAACGCATACGACAGAAATCCGGCAAAATGCGTCAATGCCATTATCGGATAATCCTGAGTTGACGCATTACAGAACCCCGTCAAGCTTAAATACGCCGCCGCAAGATAGCTGACGACAGTCCAGTTATAAAATATTTTCTTGCGGAAAAACTCTCCGCCGAAAGCAATCATGCTCAACAAAAGCCCCAAGCCGGTTGCCATGCCTGTACTTGCCGCAGGGCAGTTTACAATAAGAAATTCCCAAAGTTCATTCGGAAAATATGATGTTGACTCAGGCATCATTGCCAGTGACGCAAATTTCAGCGGCAGTATGATACTCAAAAAACCGAGATAAAAAACTGTGATTTTCCTGAAAATATTCATATTTTTCTCTTATCGCGGGAAAACGATAGTGCGTCTGCCCGCAGTAATAATACGGTGTTCAAGGTGTGCGGTTACTGCTCTGGTAAGTACGCGGCGTTCGATATCTTTGCCGATATTTTTCAGCTCATCGGGCGTATTTTCGTGATTGATACGCTCAACATCCTGTTCAATAATCGGTCCCTCATCCAAATCGGCAGTTGCGTAATGTGCGGTAGCTCCGATCATTTTCACGCCGCGTTCCCATGCGCGCTGGTAGGGATTTCCGCCCTGAAATGCGGGCAGAAATGCATGGTGGATATTGATAATGCGGTTGGGGTAAAGATTGATGAAATCATCACTCAGAACCTGCATATAACGAGCCATAACAACAAGGTCAATATGGTGTTTTCTCAACAGTTCAGTGACTTGTGATTCCTGTTCGGCTTTTTTGCCGGGGAGCATGGGGAAGCAGTAATACGGAATCTGGAAACGGTCGGCGACAAGTTCCAAATCCGGGTGATTGCTGATAATAAGCGGAATATCGCAGGCAAGTTCACCTTCGCTGTGGTGCATGAGCAAATCATACAGACAGTGTGAAGTTTTTGAAACCATAATGGCGACTTTTTTGACATCGGCGGTATAATTGATTGTATAATCCAGCTGCAATTCTTTTGCCAGTCCTGCAAAAGATTCTTCCAGATGCTGACGGGTGATAGTCATATCGGCAAGGTCAATGCGTATTCTCATAAAGTATTTATTATCAACCAAATCTGAATACTGCTGACATTTGATGATATTAAAGTTGTGTTCATAAAAAAATGAACTTATTATTGACAGCAGACCTTTGCGGTCTTCGGTTGCGATAAGAAAAATTGCTTCGTTACGGGTATTTTTTTTCATTGTTGATACATCTCCTTGAAGGTGTTGTATTCTGCGGGCGCAGTTTTCATCGGCAGTGCATCAGCTCTGTCGGGCAGTCCCCAGCGGCGGCTGAACGGCCAGAAAATTATTATCGGTCTGCCGACGATGTTACGGCGTGGGACTATGCCCCACATGCGGCTGTCGGCACTGAATTTGGTATTATCACCGAGCATAAAGTAGGAATTTTCCGGAACGGTGAATTCGGCAAACGGTGTACCGAGATATTCACCTGGAGAGTAACCGACCAGATTTGAATGTCCCTGATAGCCGCCGTTGCGGGAGTAAATATTGTCAAATTTATTGCTCAATTCATATATCGGACGGAATTTATCGGAATTTTTTTCTTTGACCATGAGGGTTTCATTTTCAATTTTGAGCGTATCTCCCGGCATACCGACGAGGCGTTTGACATAGTAAAACCCTGAAGATTTCTCCAGCGGTTCGCCGTTCATAAAGATATTTTCAGTGGTGAAAACGACGATATCTCCCCGTTTCAGTCCGCAGAGATAATGGCTGATACGGTCAACAAACAGATGGTCGCCGCTTGAGAGATAACCGTCGCAGAGTACATCGCCTTTGCGATAGAGTTTTTGCGGTTCAAGTTTGGTATATTCAGCGATTTTCTGAATATTGCCGGGGAGGATGTAATCAACTCCGCCGATAGTAATGCAGGTTTTGGTGCTTAAAAGTGATTTGACTGGAGCATATTTTTCAACGATGCCGTCCTGTTGTATCACCAGTTTTGCCCGCTCGCAGGAAAATAGAAGGTTATCAAAAAAACTTCCGAATTTGCCGACAAATTTGTTTCCCATCGGTTCTTTTTCTACAAAATGTATGCCGAAAAGCGTCGGCTGCATACTGCCGGTCGGGATTTTGAACGGTTGAAAAAATAACGCTCTGATACCGAATGCCACTGCCAGTGCCACTGCCAGAATGTCAAGCGTTTCTCGCAGCCACGGTCTGGAAAGCTGAAGTACGGAAGTAATTCTGTTATCGGTATCGGCGACGAATTTCTGCATGGCATCAGTATCTTTTGCCGCAAGGAGTTTTTCCCCCTCACTGATTGAGGATTGCAGCTCATTTTTCTGTTTTTCAGATAAAATATCGTCATCATAGTCCAGCAGGTGTGCAAAACGGGAAATGCTTTTGCGGCACTTTTTTGAAATATGGTATATTTTCAATATCTGAAAAATTTTTTTCATCAGCTGCTTTCTCCTGATTTCAATACGGCAACGAATGCTTCCTGCGGAATATTGACTTTGCCGATAAGTTTCATGCGCTTTTTGCCTTCTTTCTGTTTTTCAAGCAGTTTGCGTTTACGGGTGATATCGCCGCCGTAACATTTGGCAAGAACGTTTTTGCGCAGAGCTTTGACGGTTTCACGGGCGATAACTTTGCCGCCGATTGCCGCCTGAATAGCGATTTGGAACATCTGCTGCGGAATGACTTCTTTGAGTTTTTCGCAGAGAACTCTGCCTCTGGAATAAGCCATATCAACCTGAACGATTGAGCTGAAAGCGTCAACAATTTCGCCATTGACCATGATATCAAGTTTGAGAAGTTTGTCCGCACGGTAGCCGCAGGGTTCATAATCCATACTGCCGTAACCGCGGGTGATTGATTTCAATTTGTCGTGGAAGTCAATCAGAATTTCGTGCATCGGAATTTCTGCTGTGATAATAACATGGTCGGCGTCAACAGAAGTTGTCTGTGTGCAGAATCCGCGTTTTGACATTACCAGATTCATAATATCTCCGATGTATTCTGTCGGAGTCATGATTTTTGCCTGAATGATAGGCTCTTCAATATGTTCAACATCGGCGAGGTCAGGCAGATGAACGGGATTGTCGATGTCAAGAACTTCGCCGCTTTTCATATAAACATGGTAAATAACGCTCGGATAGGTGGCGATAATATCCATATTGTATTCACGGCGCAGACGCTCCTGAATAATCTCCATGTGCAGCAAACCGAGGAAGCCGCAGCGGAAGCCGAACCCCAGGGCTGCTGAAGTTTCAGGCTGATAGAAAAATGCCGCATCGTTGAGCTGGAGTTTTGCCATTGAAAATTTAAGCTGTTCGTAATCCGCCGTATCAATCGGATAAATACCGCTGAAAACCATCGGGCGGATATCCTGAAAACCGGGCAGTGGTTCGGCACAGGGATTTTTGACATCCGTAATGGTATCACCGATTTTTGTGTCGGACGGACTTTTGATATTGGGGATGATATAACCGACTGAACCTGCACTTAAGTTGGGAGATGCCTGCATTTCAGGCCCGAAAAAGCCGACTTCCTTAATTTCACTTTCCAGATTGTTGTTGAAAAGTCTGAGCTTGTCGCCGCGTTTGAATTCTCCGCTGAACATGCGGACATAAGTTACCACACCTCTGTAAGCATCATAAGTTGAGTCAAAAATCAGTGCGCTGGTACCGTCATAAGTCATTTTTTCCGGAGCGGGAACCCGTTCAACAATAGCTTCAAGCAGAGCGGGAACGCCTTCGCCTGTTTTGCCTGACACCAGCAGTGCTTCTTCGCGCGGAATGGCGAGAACTTCCTCCATTTGTTCATAACATAACGGCAGATTGGCGGCGGGCAGGTCAATTTTATTGATAAGCGGAATAACTTTCAAATTATGTTTAAAAGCAAGTGTGACATTGGCAACTGTCTGTGCCTGAACACCTTGCGTGGCGTCAATCAAAAGCAGAGCCCCCTCGCATGCACCGAGTGAACGGCTGACTTCATAAGTAAAGTCAACGTGTCCGGGAGTGTCAATCAAATTAAGTTCATAATTTTCGCCGTTCTGCGCTTTGTAACTCATACGCACAGGATGAGATTTGATGGTAATACCGCGCTCGCGCTCCAAATCCATACCGTCAAGCAGCTGTTCCTGCAAATCTCGTTTTGCAACAGTTTCAGTATATTCCAGCAAACGGTCGGCAAGTGTTGATTTGCCATGGTCAATATGTGCAATAATACAAAAATTTCTGATATGTTGAAAATCCATATAAATCCTCTTTAAATACAATTATACATATAGTAATTTAACATTTTTTTCAGAAATATCAAGAGCATAAAAAAGAAAAGTCTTAAAATAAAATGATTGCTGTGTTATAAAAGATGATTGATTTGTTGCAGGGGGAAAGGAAAAAACTTTCAGCAAAATACGCAGTTCATTTTCATTTCATAAAAATAAACTGCGTATTTTTTTATTATCAGTTCATGTTTAGTGTATAACTGAAAAATGAAGAGGGGGGATAGGGGGGAGAGTAGAGAGGCATTTATGCCGAACGGCAATCTCCCCCGGAGGCAATCGTGGCAAAAGATTTGAGTTGTCATTCCTCGTAAAAGAGGAAGGACAACACAAACATTTTGCCACAAAATGTACAGCCATATACACACGCTTATTATCTTTCAGCCGTCCGCATACGCATCGGCGTTACCCTGCTCCGGTGCTAACCGGCTGCAGGGGTTCGGGGGACGCAGTCAGTCCCCCGAAAAATTGCCTGACATTACATAGCCGCTGACATTCACACTACGGCATGATAAAAGTACCGAAGGAACGCCGGAAAGTTTTTTCTTCACCATTGTCTTAACTGAATTTTTATCTGTTCAGTCCGAGGGCTTTCATTACCTGCTGGAGGTCGCCCCAGACGATTTTTTTAGCAGAGGGCTGACGGAGGAGATAGGCGGGGTTGAAAGTTGACATTACGGGGATACCGTCGTAGGAGTCAAAAATGCCGCGCAGAGTGGAAATTGTGCCTTCACGGCGGAGAATATCTTTGGCAAAACCTGCACCGAAAGCAAGGATACATTCGGGGCGTACGGCTTGAACTTCAGAATTGAAAAATTTTTCTGTGCAGTTTTTGATTTCATCGGCTTCGGGGGGGCGGTTGCCGGGGGTGCGGCATTTGACGATGGAGGTAATGTAGCACTCATTGCGATTAAGTCCCATAGCCAGCAGCATTTTGTCAAGCAGAACGCCGACTTCACCGGAAAAAATCAGACCTTCTTCGTCGTCAAGCAGAGAGGGATTTTCAATAACAATCATAAGTTTTGCTTGCGGATTGCCGTAACTTACTGCGGGATTTTTACGGATTTTGGCAAGGGCGCATTGACGGCAGTCAAGGATATTATTTTTGAGGGTATCGAGATTAAAAACGGATGTAAGTTTTTGAGTGTCAGCGGTTTGGTGATTATCTTCCTGTTCTGCGGCAGCAGCAGTTTCTGTTTTTTTAACCGCTTTTGACGGGTCGAGAAAGACTTCCCAGTCAGCAGAGTCAACAGTAAATGACGGACTGTTGACTGCCTCTTTTTTCAACTGAGCAATAAGTTCATCAAAAAAATCCATATCTTTAAAATCCTGTTTTTTAACTTGAAATTTGCCGTTTTGCGTACATATTATATGATAATATACATTGTTTTGTTGAAAATGAAAGTTTTTTTTGATTATTTATGATGAATCGTTGTTTTTGCTGTGCCAGAATGTGCGGTACCGACCGCAGAAGTTCAAAGTCTTTTTGTGCCGAAAACGGAAATTTACGGCTCGCCCGTGCCGCACTGCACCATTGGGAAGAACCGTGTATCAGCGGCACAAACGGTTCCGGAACAATATTTTTCAGCGGCTGTAATCTGCGTTGTATCTACTGTCAGAACTATGATATTTCCACTTGTAATAAAGGTATCGAAATAAGCGTTGAGCGTTTGAGAGAGATATTTTTTGAGCTTATTGAACAGGGGGCGCATAACATAAATTTTGTTACTCCGTCACATTTCAGCGACGGGATTCTGGAGGCACTTGAGGGAGTTGAATTGCCTGTTCCGGTCGTTTTTAATACTAATGGCTACGACAGTGTTGATAATTTGAAACGCTTTGAAAATAAGGTTCAAATTTATCTGCCCGATCTCAAATATGCCGATGATAATCTTGCCTGCAAATTCAGCCATGCTCCTGATTATTTTGCCAAAGCAACTGCTGCTATTGATGAGATGTACCGTCAGAGAGGCAAGTTTCAGTTTGATAATGACGGTATGCTGCTTTCGGGTGTTGTTATCCGTCATCTGATTTTGCCGGGATATCTTGACAACAGCAGGAAAGTCATTGATTATGTTGCGTCGCATTTTCAGCCGGGTGAAGTCCTTTTCAGTCTGATGCGCCAGTACACTCCATGCGGTGAAGTGCAAAAGTTTCCCGAACTTCAGCGTACAGTGACGGACGAGGAATACGACGAGATAGAAAATTACCTCTTTGATTCAGGAATTGAAGACGGATTTGTTCAGGACAAAGAGTCTGCCGCAGAGGAATTCATTCCTCCTTTCAACGGCGAAGGCGTATTGAAAAAAGCATAATCCCGCTGCAGTCAGACATAAAAAATGCTGTTGAGTGTCAGGTTCAAGCAACAGAGATATTTTCAAATATATTTTCGGATGAGTTTTTCAGCAGTTCTGCAATGTCAGAGTATTGCGCGGCATCGGCATAAACGACTGTTATATCAAAATTGCCGAGGACTGTTACTGAATTTTGTCCG
>JAZOSO010000060.1:0-2774 GCA_045657185.1 Victivallaceae bacterium
TTTCACTTTTCAAGGCAGGCAAGAGCATGGCACTCAAAATTCCGCCGTGTTTGGCAGCAAGTGCGGATGTTTGGTCTTTCAAATTTTTCCAGCGGTTGTGTTCATCAACGACTTTGCCGTACAAAGCGGTCATTTTTGTATCATTGAGAGTTTTAGCGGATTTATGAAAAATACCGATGATTGCAAAATAAACGAGATTTTCAATCAATGTGTCGGAATTATCTTTTGCCCAATGCAGAACAAAATCTCTGCCGGACGCAAGAATTTTGCGGCTTTCGTCCTTTTTGCCTTCGCGGTCAAGAATTTCTGCATAATGAGTTACCGCAGAAGCCAGCAAGCGCAAATGTGTCAAGTGCGGCAGTAACGCCCTCGCATACAGTCCGATGCGTTGAACAGTTCCCGTCGGGTCATGCGGAATATTCATAATATCAATGACTTGCGACGGACGCTCCATACTGTAAAATCTGACATAAGGCTTTTGCAGAGCCTGCAAATAAAAGTGTACTGCTTTTCCCAGAGCCGCACGGTCAGTAAGTTCAAACTCTCTTTTTTCTCCGTCAAAATTCAAATTACCTGCTTTTTGTGCGTAAATTGCCGCTTGCAGATAATCGGTACAGCCGTTTTGCGGGTCAAGTTTACGGAGTTTGGCAACAATTTCTGCAAAATGCGGGTCCTGAAAATCATTCATCCACGCAGTCTGCACCAGCCAGATGTAATCATCGGGACGGATTTTCTGTATATTTTTATACGATAAATCACATTTTATGTATGCGTCGGCAAGTTTCCTGTCGGCTTCATTTTCCGGGAGTTTGTAATAAATGTCCTGACGGTCAAAATCCAGAAATCTCACCAATTCCAAAGTTCGCATATCAATACAAAGGAACGCTCCTGCAACGGTCAGCAAAATACAAAGTGCAATATATTTTTTCATAAAATCTCTCCGATATCAAGTATGAAGTTTTTGTTTTTTAAATGATAATTTATATTTCCGCCCGATGTCGGACACGGAGGAATTTTTGCCAGATAATGCGGGACAAGTTCCGCAAGTTTTTCCGGATACCTGCCATGTTCCGCGCGATAACATTTGAGGGCGAAAATGATTTGACTTTTGACAATACTGCAACGCTGATAGTAAGCCGCCGTTGAAAAAGTTTCCTTTCTGTCAAAAACAAAAACTTCCTGTTCCTTCAACGTTTGCAGCTTTTTACTGGTTTTAAGAATGTGGAAAAAGCCGCGGCATTGAGCTGCAATTAAAATCGGCTTGCAGTAAAAACGACTGAATCCATGGAGATTTTCATACTCTTTCAAGCCGAGATAAAAACCCGCCTCATGCGGCAGATGTATTTGCCAAGTCTTGCTGTATTCAAGCATTTGCCGATAAAATTGAGCGTATTGTGCGCCGTCGGGAGCGTGTTCCTGTACGGTTTCACACCAGATATTGCGGCAGGCAGTCAGCACGAGAAAATTTATCAGCCATGGATTGTCTGCGGTGATTTTTTTATCCGTATCAATATATCGCATAAGTTCAGGCAGTATTTTATCATACTTTTTGACCTCTTTGAAAAGTATTGCCCGCTCGCAGTAAAGCCTTGTCAGATTGCGGAAAGTTTGAGCGGTGCCGAGAAAATAATTTTCATAATTTGCGATTGCAGGAATAATTTTTTCATGCACTTTTATAAAATCATGAACAGCTTGAGAGTCAAAAAATTTCAAAGTGAAATTTTTCCGTTCTTGGTCGATTTCATTTCTTTTCCAGCTGTAAATTCCACTCAAAGGCGGCGAATAAAGCGGATATTTTTTATAAAAATCGCTGCGTCTGAATTTCTCATATTCAGGCGGATTTTTTTCCTGCAAAGACATTTTTCTTATATTCAGCTTTGCCGCTTTTTTATTCATCAGCCGTCGGCAATTCAATGCAGTCAAAATCCCAGCAAGATACACAATAAAAATAACTGCAATATACAGCAATACGGCTTGATAAACCTTTAATTTATGATGGATAAATGTCCGGTCAATCACCAAAAGCAGTGCAAAAATCAGCGTGCAGTAAACCGCATAAATCCCGACTTCCCCGTAACTCATTGAAAAATAATCCGTTTTACACGGGATAATCAAGGTGATAAATATAAAAAATGTCGAGAAAACAAACATCAGCAGCACTGTGCCGCCCAAACATGATAAAATAAGACAAGTTATTGACTGCCAAATCTTTTTGAAGTTTTTAAAGCAGTTGTAACTTGCAAAAAATAAACCACATGCCAATATAAAATCAAATATGATAAAGTGCATGAACAAACGGCATGAAGTTACAGCTCTCGACCAGAAGCTGTTAAGTTCCTCCACCCCTGAATTTCTTAAATATCTGAACTGCACAACAGGTTCAATTGTATCGGAATAAATAACTGCCGTTACTGCAGAAAACAATGTCAGAAAAAACATTATTCCGCCGCAGATGCAATATGTTTTTTTGTTATTTTTCCTGCCGGCAAAAACTCCTGTTATTGCAGAAATCAGTAAAATTGCAATGCAAAATATAATCAGCATAATATTACTTCTCCTGTTAAAATCAAATTTACAATAATATAATATAGTTTCTTGAAAATACAACAGAAAAATAAAAAAGGGGCGGGGAAAAGAAACTTTATGAATAAAGTTTCTTTTCCCCGCAAAACAGTTTTGCAATATACTATCGGATGAATGTAAAATCAGTAGTAGATTTTTTCAGGATTGATTTTCACAGTGTAGCTTTCCGACCAGTTTGAGGGGAAGCCTGT
>JAZOSO010000061.1:0-6902 GCA_045657185.1 Victivallaceae bacterium
TTTTTGAAATATATATTCAAAAGAGAATAAAAGCAAATAAAAAAAGCCGTGAATGTGAAAAATAGTTAAAAAGATGATTTTTTTTTACAAAAAACTTGAAAAAATGCAAAAGGTGTGTTACATTTTACGAAATGTATTTAAAAATTAAACATAAATTATATAAAGGAAAAGGAAAATATGTGGAAAGCATTTTTTAACATCTTTAAAGTCAAAGAGTTGCGCAGTCGTCTCTTGTTTACAGCATTGATTATCGTACTTGTCCGTGTCGCATGTAATATCCCGTGTCCGGGTGTTAATGCTGTCGCGCTTGAAAAGTATATGGCAGAACTTGCAGCCAATGCAGGCGGCGGATTGCTCGGTACACTGTCGCTTTTTTCCGGCGGTGCTTTGGAGAAATTCGCTATCGGTGCTTTGGGTATTATGCCTTACATCACTGCATCTATTGTTATTCAGCTGTTGACTCCTGTGCTTCCCGCTCTTGAAAAAATGAAGCGTGAAGGTGAAGCCGGACATCAGAAACTTAATCAATATACCCGCTATCTGACTGTTGTCGTCTGTGTTTTTCAGGGTGCAGTTGTTGCAATGACTATGGTCAATCCCGGCAACTTCGGTCTGCCTCCCGCAGCAGAAGTCCTTTTTGTCGGCAATCAGAAACTGTTTGTCGTCATGTCAATTCTCGTTATTACCTGCACAACCATGCTCTTTATGTGGCTCGGTGAACAGATTACTGAGCGCGGTATCGGCAACGGTGCCTCTCTCATTATCACAATTAACATTATTGCCCGTATGCCTGATGCAGTTATTGAGCTTATCCGTATGACAACTGTCGGTGAAACTGCAGCAGGAACTTCATTCAAACCTATTCACCTTTTGCTGCTGCTGGTGCTTTTTGCTATTGTCACTGCCGCAACTATCATGTTGTCACAGGGCTATCGCCGCGTACCTATTCAGATGGTTCGCAAAACTATCGGCAGTCAGATGTCCGGCGGTTCAACTTATATGCCTTTGAAGGTAAACTTTGCAGGTGTTATGCCCATTATTTTTGCCGGTGCAATTCTCATGATTCCGGGTGCATTGTTCGGTTATCTGCACTGGTATAAAGCCGCTGCATTTTTCCAGCAGGGCGGCTGGGGCTATATGGTTACCGAGGGTGTGCTGATTTTCATTTTCACTTACTTCTGGGTTGCCAATCAGTTCAATCCTCTGCAAATTGCTGATAACCTCAAAAAAGAAGGTGCATTTATTCCCGGTATCAGTCCCGGAGAAGCAACTTCAAAATTCCTTGACAATACTATGACCAAGGTTACTTTCGGCGGTGCAGTGTTCCTCGTCGTTCTCGCACTGTTCCCGATGTTCCTTTATGTCAATTTGAACATTCCCTTTATGGTTTCACAGTTCTTCGGAGGTACAAGTTTGCTGATTATGGTCGGCGTTACGCTTGATACCGTAAGCCAGCTTGAATCTCATCTGGCAATGCGTCATTATGACGGTTTCCTGAAGTCAGGCAGACTTCGCGGCCGTTCTTCACAGTGATAAGGATTTGCGGAAATGAGTGCCAATGTCATAGCTATTGACGGTCCCGCAGCTTCCGGAAAAAGTACAGTAGCCTCGCATCTTGCGAGGCTTTTGTCTATTCCGTATGTTAATACGGGCAGTATGTTCCGTGCAGTTACTTATGCTGTACTGGAACGCAAAGTTGATTATAATAATGCTGCTGCAATGCAGAAATTGCTTGAGGATATCAAACTTGAATACAGTGCAGATTCTGCCGGAAACTTTTCTCTTTCGCTTGACGGAAAATTCCTCGCTGCGGAACTTGTCACCCCTGAGGTCAACGCCGCTGTAAGTTATGTTGCAGCAATTCCAGAAGTACGTGAAAAATTAAAAAAACTTCAGCGTTCACTTGCAGAAAAACAGCGTATTGTTATGGAGGGCAGGGATATCGGAAGTGTCGTTTTTCCCGATGCCAAATGGAAATTTTTTGTTACAGCATCTCCTGAAGTCCGCGCGAAACGCCGTCTTGACCAGTCAAAAGAATCTTATAACAGTGCAACTCTGGAAAAAATTGCTGCATCTATTGCTGAGCGTGACCGCATTGATTCACAGCGTCCGATTGCTCCTTTGAAGCAATGTGAAGATGCAATTCTGGTGGACAGTTCAAATATGAATGTTGATGAGACCGTCGCATTTATCGCAGAAAGGATTATTTGAAATGGCTTATTTTGAATCAACATACCGTGTTTCATACGGTGATACAGACCAGATGGGCGTGGTGTATTACGCCAATTATCTGGAATTTTTTGAGCGCAGCCGCACGGAAATGCTCCGCAGTATCGGTTTGCCTTATCGTGAACTTGAGGAGAGAGGTGTTATTTTCCCTGTCCGTGAAGCGCATTGCGATTATCTGGCATCTGCCCGTTATGATGATTTGCTGACTTTCCGCTCATGGGTGGAGGAGGCCAAAGGTGCACGGCTGAAAGTTGCCACTGAAATTTATTGCGAAGACAAACTTCTGGTCAAAGGTTATGTCGTTCTTGTCAGTATAAATCCTGAACGAAAAATAATCCGTTTGCCTGATTTTGTGCTTGACGCATGCAAAAAACTGCAAGGATGTGAGGATTGAAATGGCTGATAATGTTTTTTATCCGTTAAAGTTTGAACCCGTATATATGACCCGTATGTGGGGCGGCACGATGATGACTGAATTGCTCAATCGTGATGTACCTTTCAACGGGGTTGACCCTATCGGAGAATCCTGGGAACTTGTTGACAGAGAGGGAGAACAGAGCGTTGTTGTCAACGGAAGTTTTGCCGGTAAAACTGTTGAAGAAATATTAAAACTCCATAAGTTTTCCATTCTCGGCCCTCAGGGCGGCAAATATGACCGTTTTCCGCTGTTGGTCAAACTGATTGATGCGGGAGAGCGTCTCTCTCTGCAGGTTCATCCTGACGAAGAGGCTTGCGCTGCAATCGGCGGAGATGCTCAGCCCAAAACAGAGATGTGGTACATTATGGGATGCCGTGCTGACGGTTGTATTCTTGCCGGACTTGATGCCGGTGCAGACAGAACCCGTCTGCTTGAAACAATGAATTCTCCCGAAGTTGAAGATTTGCTTCAGAAATATTCATCCGTTCCCGGAGACGGTTATTTTATCACTTCAGGCACATTGCACGCCATCGGCGGGGGCAATCTTATTCTTGAAATTCAGCAGAACAGTGATACTACTTACCGCATCAGTGACTGGGGGCGTGTTGATCAGCACGGCAAAGCGCGCGAACTTCATGTGGAGAAAGGAATGCGTTCAATCAATTTCAGAACTATTTCCCGCTGCCGCATTTCAGGTGATGTAAATAATACACCGTATAATCGTACTGTGCCGATGGTCAAGGATTGTCCGTTTTTCCGTATAGATGCACTGCATTTGTGCGAAGATTTTCAGGAATGTACCAAATCGTCCGGAAGTTTTCATCTTTTGAGCAGTGCCAAAGGTTCTTTTGTCATCAGAACTGCTGCGGGTGATGTTGCTTTGAATATGGGCGAGACAGTTCTTGTCCCCTATGCTGTTGAAAATTATGTTATCTCTCCTGTCGTTGAGGGAGATGAAAAAAATATTCTTATAAAAACAACTTTGTGAGATTGAGGTAAGTTTTATGCAATTTGCTTTCGTAAATGATTTGAAAAAATATTTTGTTGAAAAATATCAGATCACAGGTGATTTTGAGATCGCTGCTGATCTTTGTCCTGAAAATATGAACGGTGATTATACCGTCAACTGTTTCCGTTTTGCCCGTTTCTGCAAAAATTCGCCCGATAAAGTCGCCGCAGAAGCCGGAGAATTTCTCAAATCTCACGCAGATGTTGAAGCTGTTGAAGTTATCAAGGCTTTTGTCAATGTAACTTTGAAAGCAGAGGCTCTTTTCCGTGACACTGTTGCTGATATGGATGCTTTGCTGTCAGATGGTTTGCTCCCTGAAAATGAACGCAAACGCATTTTGATTGAGTATTCCGCTCCCAATACCAACAAACCTCAGCATCTCGGTCATGTCCGCAATAACGTTTTGGGTATGTCTCTGGCTTCACTTCTCAAACGCACCGGCAATGATGTTATTGAAATCAATCTGGTTAATGACCGCGGTATTCATATCTGCAAATCAATGCTCGCTTATGAGCGTGCCGGTAATAACTGCACTCCGGAAAGTACCAATATCAAGGGCGACCACCTTGTCGGTAATTTTTATGTGGAATACAACAAAATGCTTTCCGCAGAAATTGATAAACTCCGCGCGGAAAAACCTGAATTTGCAGATAAAAACAGTGAAGAACTTTTTCTTGAAACTGAAATCGGTCAGGCAACACAGAAAATGCTGCAGCAGTGGGAGGCAAATGACCCTGAAGTACGCAAGCTCTGGAGCATGATGAACAGCTGGGTTTTTGCCGGATTTGATGAAACTTACAAACGCCTCGGTATCAATTTTGACCATACTTATCTGGAAAGCAACACTTATCTGCTTGGTAAAGATATTATTTCTGACGGTCTTGCCAAAGGAGTTTTCTCCAAGCGTGAAGACGGAGCAGTCATTGCTGATTTTGGCAAAATGGGACAGAAAGTAGTTCTCCGTTCCGACGGTACCAGTGTTTATATCACTCAGGATATGGGAACTACCCTCAAAAAATATGAAGATTACAAGCCGGAGTCAATGATCTGGGTTGTCGGTGACGAACAGAATTTGCATTTCCAGATGCTTTTTGCAATTATAAAAAAGCTCGGTTACAATTGGGCAGATCAGCTTTTCCATCTCTCATACGGCATGGTCAATCTGCCGTCAGGCAAAATGAAGAGCCGTGAAGGTACAGTTGTTGATGCTGACGACCTTTTTGATGAAATGACCTCGCTTGCCGCTGCTTCATGCAGAGAACGCGATACTGAAGCTGATGATGCAAAAATCGCTGAACGCGGTGAAATTATCGGACTCGGCGCATTGAAATTTATGCTCCTCAAGTTCAATGCCAAAACAACAATTATGTTTGACCCTGCCGCTTCCATCCGTTTTGAAGGAGACACAGGACCTTATGTTCAGTATGTTTGCGCCCGTATTCAGTCCATTGAACGCAAAGCTGCAGACAGAAATTTCAGCGGTGATGCTGATTGGTCACTGCTGAATAAGAAAGAGGAAAAAGATTTGGCATCTTTACTTGCTATGTACGGTTCTGTTTTGAAAACTGCCGCAGGCAAAAAAGATTGCTCCGGTCTGGTTGAATATTTGCTTAATGTTGCCAAAGCATTCAACCGTTTCTATCGTGAATGTCCTGTTTTGACAGCAGAGACCGAGGAGCTTGCCAAGAGCCGCTTGCGTTTGTCTCTGTGCTGCAAAGAGGTTCTGACTGACGGTTTGAAAACTTTGACTATCAGCGTCCCTGACGCAATGTAAGGAGTATGATGCGGGCATTTTTTTACACACAGAATGTGCAGAAAGGCGAATGTGTTTTTCTTGATAAAGATGAACACAATCACCTTTTTAAAATTTTGCGCGGCAGGGCAGGGGAAACTCTGCTTTTGCTTGACGGCAAAGGTAAAAAAATGACTGCTGAAATTCAAGCTGATAAAAGTTTGAAAATCATTGATATTGAAGAATGTGCGAAAGCTGAACGCAGGATTTATGTTTTTACGGCTGCACCGCGCAAGCAGAAACTTGATGTTCTGCTGAAACAGTGCTGTGAACTCGGTGTTGACGGAATTTGCATTTTGCAATGTGATTTTTCAGTCGCCAATCCCGATAATATGAACCGTTTCAGGGAACTTCTTACCGAAGGATGCAAACAGTCCAATAATCCTTTTTTGCCGGAGATTATCGGACCTCTGAAAATGAAACAAGCTGTTGAGTATGTAAAAAATAACAACATGCTCGGCGTTTTCGGTGCGGTTAAAGAGTCTGAAGGCGATAAAAAAAGTTTGAAAAGTGCGCAGAATGTAGCTTTTTTTGTCGGTCCTGAGGGCGGTTTCAGTCCGCAGGAAATTGAATTGATAGAGAGAGAAAATTTTGTCGGAATAAGTCTCAGTCCGTATATTTTGCGTTTGGAGACGGCTGTTGCGGGGGCAATCCCGCTTTTACGGGAGTTTATGAAATGAAAAAAATATTATTGGCCTTGTTTTTTGCCGCACTTCTTGCAGGTTGTGCCGATGAATCGGACAATCATCCGCTTTTGCGCAAGGCGGCTCAGTCAAAACGCATGGGTGAATACCGCAATGCAGAAGTCTGCTATAAACGCTATCTTGCCAAAAATCCGAATGCTGCACAAATACATCTTAATCTGGCTCAACTGTATGATGAACATCTTGAGGACTATTTGCTGGCAGTTTACCATTATAAGGAATATTTGCGCTTGTGCGAAGATAAGGAAAGCAGTACTGCCAAGTCGGTGAAAACTTTTATTGTCCGCAGTGAAAAACGCTATGTAAACAAGACAAAAAGTGTTAAAAAAGTTTTTCTTACTGATGAAGCTGAAATTGAACGCCTGACTGCCGCTTACAAAAAACGCCTTGCCGATGAGGAGCAGAAACTTGCCCGTGAACTTGCGGAACTCAAAAAAGAGGCAGAAGAAGTAAAAACGCCTGCCGTTCCGGATAATATTTCTGCTGATTCAGCTGTTGCCGCTGATAAAAAAGAAGCTGCCGGAAATGTAAAAAAAGAATCTTCTGTACAAAAATCTGATTCTGCCGTTTATAACGGGGGTCAGAGCGCAGTTCAAACTTCAGATAATTCCGGAGTGATTTCAGAGAAAGATATAAAGATTTCAGACAATATTGCATCTGATTCTTCCGTTGCATCTGAAAATAAAAGAAAAAGTATTGAAGATGAGAAAGTTGCTGAAAAAAAACAGCCGGAAACGATAAAGGATTTTT
>JAZOSO010000062.1:0-2218 GCA_045657185.1 Victivallaceae bacterium
GGTTTCCACGGCACAAGCCATCGTTATGTCACTCTCGCTACTGCCGAATTTCTCGGTCAGAAGCTCGAAGATACCACCATCATCACCTGCCACCTCGGCAACGGCTGCTCTATCGCCGCTGTCAAGAACGGCAAAGTCATCGACACCACCATGGGTCTCACTCCCCTTGAAGGTCTTATGATGGGTACCCGCTCCGGCGATATGGACCCCGCCGCTGTTCTCCGTCTCGTTGACCTCGGCAACACCACTGCAGAAGTTGACAAAATTTTGAACAAACAGTCAGGTCTCCTCGGCGTCGGCGGTATCAATTCCGGCGATATGCGCGATATGATTCAGGCCGCTGACAGCGGCAACGAACAGGCTGCTCTCGCTCTCAAAATGTTCGTCCGCCGTGTCGTCAAATACATCGGTTCTTACTACGTCCTCGTCGGCGGCGCTCAGGCTATCAGCTTCACCGGCGGTATCGGCGAATACTCAACCCGTATCCGCAAAATGGTTCTTGACCAGCTCGCTGCTCTCGATATCAAAGTCGATGACGCCGCTAACGATGCATGCTTCGGTAAGAAAGGCATCATCTCCACTCCCGACAGTAAGTGGAAAGCTATCGTCATGCCCACCGATGAAGAACTTATGATCGCTAAAAGCACTGTTGCCACTATCGGCAAATAAGAGGCGATAGTATTGTGGGGGGAGAAGAAAAAACCTTTTTCAGGAAAGGTTCTTTTCTTCTCCCCCCGTCCCCCCCTCTTCTTTTTCCAAACCTTTTCATATTACGCTTTCGCTTTTGCTGATGCAAAAATCAAAAGCGTGAAAAAATTTAAGGGGTTTGGGGTATAGTGAGCTGCATCAGCAGCGAACGGCAATACCCCGAAACTGGCGAAATCCGGCGAAAGATTTGTTTCGTCATTCCCCAAAAAAGGGGGAGGACGAAACGAACATTTCGCCGAAAAAATGCCGGACGCCTCCCAGCCATCCGCCTGTCGGCTATGCCGTCACACCGCACCGGGTCGTACCCGGCTGCCGGGGATTGTAAGGGGGGGCAGTCACCCCCCTTACAAAAAATAAAATCTTACACTTTAACCTTATATAACTGAAAGGAAATTATCATGTCAGCTATTGATATTTTCGTTGAAAAATCCAAAGCTTTGGGCAAGACTATTGTTCTTCCCGAAGGACAGGATGCTCGTGTTGTTGCTGCTGCAAACCGTGCTATGGAAGACGGCATTGTCGGCAAAGTTGTTGTTCTCGGTTCAGAAGCTGAAATTTCTGCCGCCTGTAAAGATGCAGGTATTACTGACCGCAAATTTGAACAGATTGATTATTTGAACGCTCCTGAGATGGAAGTTTACACTCAGCAGCTTTTTGAAAAACGCCGTGCAAAAGACAAACCCGGCAAAGAAACCACCATTGACCAGATTGTCAAAATGATGCAGAGCCGTATTTACTACGGTGCTATGATGACCAGCAACGGTGCTGCTGACGGTTTGGTTGCAGGTTCAATCGCCGCAACTGCTGACATGCTCCGCGCTGCATTCCACTGCATCGGTACTGCTCCCGGCATGAAAATTGCCTCCAGCTGTTTCGTCATGGACCTTGTCAATCCCGCACCCGCAGGCGACAATGTTCTCCTTTTCGGTGACTGCGGCGTTAACCCCAACCCCAATGCCGACCAGCTCGTTGACATTGCAGCTGCAACTGCCGATACCTACCGTTCTTTGATGGGCAAGACTCCCAAAGTTGCTTTCCTCTCATTCTCCAGCTACGGCAGTGCAAAAAATGAAATCCTTGACAAAATCATTGAAGCTTCTGCTAAATTCAAAGAAAAAATCGCAGCTGAAAACCTTGATATCATCGCTGACGGTGAACTTCAGGCTGACGCAGCTATCGTTCCCTCTGTTGCCAAAGCCAAAGCTCCCCAGAGTCCGCTCGAAGGCGCAGCAAACGTTCTCATTTTCCCCGATTTGAACGCCGGCAACATCTGCTACAAACTCGTCCAGCGTCTCGCAGGCGCAGGTGCTTACGGTCCCATTCTTCAGGGCCTCGCAAAACCGCTTAACGACCTGTCCCGCGGCTGCTCCGCCGACGACATCTACGGCGTCATGGCTATCACCTCCTGCCAGGCTAACAAGTAAGGCGGGTTGATTTTAAGGGGAGCGGAAAAACTTTTTTCTTGATTAAAAGAAAAAAGATTTTTCCGCTCCCCTTGAACCCCTCACCT
>JAZOSO010000063.1:0-7051 GCA_045657185.1 Victivallaceae bacterium
TGCAGTCATAGAGTAAGGCGTTGAACATATACCGAAAAGAACAGGAACATTATATTTTTTTGCCAATTCCAGACTTTTTCTTATACCCTCAAGCGGTCTCCCGTACCCCATCATGGCAAAATCCAAATTGGGCATAACAATATCAAAATCAACACCGTAAATTTTACGGGTATTGTCTGACGGATAACCGCTGTACAAATCCAGCCACACTCCGCGTTTGGAAGTCTCTTCCTTGAGGAATTTTACCACGCCTGCGGTAAGTTCCGTCATAAAATCAACCCACTGACTGTTGTATTTTTTACGAATTACAACCGGGTCAAGTTTCTCTCTGATACCGTATTTTGCGGCAAAACCTTTAAGCGTAATATCATCGTATGATGTGTAATGCCCGGCATGGGGGTCAAATTCATAATCCCAGTCAAGCACTTCACATTTTGTTTTGTCAAGATATCTGCCGAAAGATGCCTGCAAATCCCTGCGGAACTCCGCATTGTGAACGATTGAATAAAAAGGCACACGCAACGGCACAAGCTGACCTTTGTCATTGATAAAACGAATTTCAGGATATTTCTTCAAAACCTCCGCAGGTCCGAAAGATGCCGCCTCAAAATTGAAACGTGCACAATATTTCATTCCTGTCGGCTCAATCAAATCACGCTGATAACTGTTTGCATTACCGATATTGAATCCTGCATCCGCATGAGATTGAGCAATATCAATAAACAACTGTTTATCGTCAAGGTCTCGGAATGAGAACCAGGTCATGACTTTCATGCGTTTGGGAGCTTTTTTGCCGTAAGCGGGAAGAATTTTGAGCGTGAAACGGCGTTTGAGTTCGGCATATCTGCCGCCGTTTGTACTCATGTAATAGTAACAGTGAACATTGGGAGTTCCTGCCTCGGCAAGCGGTTTCAAGGCAACGGTCAGCAATGAATCTGCGGAAAGTCTGCCGTACTTGACCGCTCCGGGATTGGAAATAACATTACCTGTGTATTTTATTTCATAACGGGTGAATTTTTTACCGTTATTAACAACTTCATCAAGTTTACGCCAAGTGCAGCGGTTACGTTTGAAAACTTTACCGTTTGAACCAGAAGCACCGTGAAATTTCACTTCGGACGGAACTTCAACATACAAACAATAATCAGTCATCGGGTCTCCCGGCAAACCGTTCATGATAAATGAAAACGGCTGGATGCTGTCCTTTGCGCCGCGAAGCGGATATTCTTCTGTAACAAACGGATAGAGTTTGGAATGTTCGACAAAAACGGCTTTACGCATATAAACGGTTTTCTTTGCAGTCGGAGTATCAAACTTCCAGTTATCATCATTGAAATCACGTTTATTCCATGCGTTTTCGGCGTTTTCACTGAAACACCATTTATCACTGCCGCTGATTTTCTGAAACGGAAAATCAAACATAACTTTTGAGGCATCGGAAGTTTTAACGGCAATAATATTTTTACCTTTCATCAAACCGATGATATTGCCTGACAGTTTTTTGCCGTTGACAAAAATCTCACTGTCGGCAGGAAGTTTGAATTTTCCCTGAACGACAGCCTGCCCTTCTCCGAAAGATTCCTGCGGTGTACGGCAGATGATTCTGCCGTTTTCAACAGCAATCACGGAGTACATGAAGTTAGGCTGAGCAGGAGCAATATCCAGTCTGCCGTCAGTCTTTTTTATTTCCTGAAGTAAAATATTACTGTTGACATGAGAATAATTCAATACCGCACCGAAACGGAATTTACTGTCCGGCATTTGAGAATATTTGTAAGGAATATAAAGTTTTGAACCTGATTTTTTAAGTTCGGCAATATTTGTTCCTTTGACGGAGGTAAATGCAATTTTTGCATAATCATCTTTATTGTGAAATGATGAACTGCGGACAAAACAGCTCAATTCATTCAAATGACGGTTCTGACGTGCAATGTTGAAAGTAAAATTACCTTGTGCATCAGCAACCTGCTGAATATTTTTACGCGGTATCGCCATTTCAATACAAAAGAAACCGCCGCTGCCGTCTTTGGCAGAACCGACAAATTTCTTCGCCTTCATCGTCACCTCCGAACTCCATCGTGCATCAACGCCTGCAACAGAGACCATGCGGTCATAAACAGTATTGACATTGGCGACGATATGAGCGCGTTTATCCTCCGAACCGGAAAAGAAAACCTCTATACAATCATCATCATAAGTAGGACCGTCACGATTGACCGCAACGGCTTTAAATGCATCGAGCAGATTATTTACCGGGTCAAGAACAGCGGCATAGGCTTTAACTCCGACATAAATATTTTTGTCATCATACAAAAGGGCAAATTGAGTCTGTTCCTTTGCCTTGTCGCCGCCGAGAGTATAAAAATTGCTCAAGGTAAAAGCTTTTTTCCATACATCATCATTCAAAGTACCGTCAATTACGGGAGTTTTGGCAGTTTTTACTGCGGGAACGACTGAAAGTTTTTTCAAAGCTGTAATCTGTTTCTGAATATCCTCAACAGATTTTTTCACTGAATTACCGAGTTTGGCATCGGAAAGAACAACATCATATTTATCATTGAGAGAATTGCCGATAATGACAATACGAAGTTCGGAAAGGGCTTCTTCATTGTAATCTTTCATCACACCGTAAGTTTCACGTTCATGGAGATTCATCTCAAAATCCGCAATTCCTCCTGAAGTTTCAATACGTTTAGGCGTTCCGTAAAGATAACCTGATTTGCCGTCAACATAACTTGAAGTTTCAAGTTTAACACTGACAGGCTTGCCGTTTGAAGATTTTATACGCAAAGAGGCACAAAAAGCCTCAAGTTTTGCGGCATTTATCTTTTTCGGCAGAGCCATACGCAATATTACAAGTTTATATCTTCCTGACGGAGAAAGATTTTTCCATGTCAATTCACCGTTTGACAGAGTACCTTTTTTACCTGAACAATTCCAGTTTCCCGGCAAAAGCGGTATTTCAGCATAACTGCACATGATAAACAAACTGCAAATAAGTATTGATATTTTTTTCATTTTTTTGTCCTTTCTGTCATTGATTTAATTACATTTTTTATCACACATCAATTCCGTAAAACGTTTGTTTTTTCTCTTATTGCTCCTTTCGCGGTTTAAATGTTTTAAGTATTTTATACTTGTAAAACGTTTGTTTTTTTGAGTTTTAAAATTAATAAATGATACTTTCTGTTTTAAAGTCTTCGGGGTCCGGACGCCCTCCGCCCGATGATTCTCGTACCATAAGATACGGCTTTATATTTTCATTATCTTCCTTTTTACCGAAAATCATATTTATCATTTTCTCAACTGCCCGTCTGCCTTCACTGCGAGTCGGCTGGTGAACAGAACTCAATCTCGGCTCAAACCATACGCACTGGTTCAAGTCATCAAACCCCACGACAAAAACCTCTTTACCGACAGCATAACCTTCAACAGCCAAAGCAGTCAGAACATTAAAGGCATCAACATCACGCAACGCAAAAATACCGACTTTTTTCTTTTCTGCAATCAATATTTTTAACTCATTCATATCAAGCTGAGCGCAATCAAGCGACAATTCTGCCGCCGTTTCCATCACACCCTGAAAACGTATACGGAATCTGGGACCGAGATAACGAATATGCGTACATTGACAATCAGCCAGATGTCTGACTGCCAGAGAAGAACCGTAAGCATCGTCAATATCAAGATAAACAACATTGTCATATTCTTTGCAAAAACTGTTAAGCGGCATATTTGATACAGCATTGAGAATTAAAGCTTTTCCTCCTCCTGCAAGATATGTTTCAAAAGCATTTACCGCCTTTTCATCCATTTTCTGCGGAGGATAAGTAATAAGTCCTGAATGTTTCATCTTTAATGCTTCTTCCAGAAACTTGCAGAAATCATCACTGTTGGCCCCGTTAAAAAACGTCAGCGGGAATCCTTCTCTTGCCGCTGCCTCTGAAATGCCGAACATCAAATCCGCAACCAAACGGTCTGCCGTTCCCGGCAAGTAACACAATAAAGTAGCATCACCGCCTTTTTTCAGAAAAGAAGCCTGTCTGTTCGGACGGTAGCCCAGACGTTTGGCTGTCTGCCGTACAAGCTCACGCGTCTCCTCTTTGACCACTGCATTCGGGTCAGGATTAGGATTCAACGCACGGGAAACAACTGAAACATTCAAATCCAATTCTTTAGCTATATCAATAAGTCTTACCATAAAACAAACCTTTGTTATGCTCATTAATAATGTATATCCGAATTCGCAAAAAAGCAAATCATTTAATCTTTTTTTTACCATTTTTCCAAATACAGTCAAAAAAAATTAACTCTGTTCCTATAAAAAAATAAGGAAAATAGAGAATTCAAGTTAAAAAACCTGAACTCCTTATTTTCCTTAAATAACTAAGAATTCTGAAAAAAATCTTATTTTTTCATATCTTTCAGCATGTTAACGGTTTCATCAACGAGCTGCTGTCCGCCTGCGTAAGAGACAATATTACAGTACGGAGTAGCACTGTAGCCTTTATTGCGGACAGCTCTTTCTGTAGCAAGGTATGTACCTGCCCCGTATCGGTCAGTGACCAATTGAACGATGAATGTCTGAACAAACGGACTTCTGCCCTGAATTCGATGCATGAAATCAATAAAAAGTTCAAAACGATTGGTTGCAAATGAAACATCTCCGAGACGGACAACATGTATATCCGTCGCAACAGCAGGCTGTTCCTGCTGAATTTTAACACGGGCAAGAACCCCTGCAACTCTGGCACGGCGGGAGCTCAAAGTGCTGTTATATTTGAACTGCTCCCATTTGTCGCCACCTGTTTGGTAAGATTTTTTCATATACATTTCATGAGTACGTTTTTCCTCCTCAACCAATTCCTGCGAAAACATACGGCGGGAAAGCTGTACTGTTTTAACTTCATGTTTGAAAGGCACAACGCATTTTCGTTCCTTTGACGCCCATGAAAGAACTTCATTAAAGGCGACAGTAATTCGATTGGCGATATCTTCAGACTGCATAAAACCGAGAAAAGTATTATCATAACGGGGGTCTCGCCTGCCGTCCGGACCTTTCATCGGATTTTTTTCATACTCTCTGACAAGTTCAGGATATTTCAACTTGTATCTGCGCAGTTCAGCAGACTTGTAATGCATTTGACGTGGAGCAAGGTCGCCTGAAGCTGCAGCTTGACAAATCAAACCGATATCGCCGTATTGCTTTTCAAGTTTTTCTCTGACATTATGCCAGAATCCCGCATAATATTCCCAGGCATGTTCACAAGTCTGAGCAGGACACGGGACATTGACTATCGCACCTGAAAGTTCGTCTTTTTCATCAAAGGTGTAAAGAATATTGATAAAAGAATCCGTTCCCGCTTCATAACCTGCAAACATTTTATCTGCAGTATCACCGTACATTCTGCCGTGGCCGTTCATTGCCAGACCGGGCGTACTGCCGAGACGTGCACCTGTATCATCAAGAAAAACAGTTCTGCGGCTGTGTCCGACTGTGGCAAACCCGTAACCGTAGGCAATGCTGCCTATTCTGCGTTTCGCCCATGCTTCTTTAACCGCATCAGCAACCTGACGCCCGATAAATTCACAGACTTTTTCATAAGAAACAATGTCCGTCTGACAGGGAAATTCAAGATCCTTTTTGGAACTATACGTTCCTGCATGCGTATGTGTAGCATTGACTATAATTTTTCTGACAGGAATATCAGGAGCTTCAGATTTCAGAAATTCCTCCATTTTTAAATAGGCATCATGACTGAATCTTACAGCATCAACTGAAACAAAAATCACCGCATCATCACAATTACTTAGCGCCAATGCCGACGCAAGCAGCGGAGTACGCTGTTTCTGAGCGATACGCAAATAAGACTGTCCTGTCATCGGAACAGGTCCCGGCATGATAATTGAGCGTTTTGCCCAACCGATTTGCAAACGGTCGGATTTTTTCTGAGAGTCGGGATATTCAGTTTTGCAATTTACACATCCGCTGAAAACGGTACTGACAGCAAAAGCGGCAAGTACAATTATCTTTTTCATTTTGAGGTCTCTGTCATTTTCATATTTTTAAGCATTTCAACGGTATGGTCAACAAGCTGCTGTCCGCCTTTGGGGGATACCTGACATGAATAGGGAGTTGCACTGTAACCTTTGTTTTCAACACCGCGTTCGGTTGCAAGATATGAACCGACACCTTTGGTGTCAGTTACAAGCTGAACGATAAAAGTCTGAACAAAAGGACTTCTTCCCTGAATGCGGTGCATGAAATCCATGAAAAGTTCAAAACGGTTTGTCGCAAATGCAGCATCTCCGATACGCACAACATGAATATCTGTTTCAAGAGTGGGATTGCTCTTCTGGCTTTCAAAACGTTTAATAACGCCGTTTACTGCATTGCGCTTGCCGTTCAAACGACTGTTATGATCCAGCATATCCCATTTATCGCCCTCGGTCATAAACTTCTGAGCCATAAACTTTTTGTTATACTCTTTTTCCTGTTTTACGATTACTTCAGGCAGCTGGAAACGGTCAAGTTTGACAGTTTTGATTTCATGCTGAAGTACAGGTGATTCCTGTTTGTCTTTTGCAGCCCATTCCAAAACTTCATCAAATGCAGTCATAATGCGTTCAGCGGCATCTTCAGCACGCAGAATTTCCATGATTTCGCCCTTCATATAGTGAGGAGGAACGGGTTTGGGGCGTTTCATCGGGCGTTTTTTGTAACCTTCGACAAGTTCAGGATATTTGAGACAGTAACGGCGGTATTCCGCCTCATTGTAGTGAAGCTGTCTCGGAGACAAATCGCCGGCGGCGGCGGCCTGAGCGATAATTCCGATATCGCCGTATTTTTTTGCAACTTTTTCGCGGACATTAGCCCAGAAACCTGCATAATATTCCCAGCCTGATTCAAAATTCTGTGAAGGAGCGGGAACGTTGACGATTGCGCCGCTCAACTTGCCTTTTGCATCAAAAGTGTACATTAAATTTATGAATGGGTCCATACCGGCTTCATAACCTGCAAATTTGTCATCTTTGGTATTGCCGTACATGA
>JAZOSO010000064.1:0-2031 GCA_045657185.1 Victivallaceae bacterium
TCTCACGCAGTTCTGCATGAGAGATTTTCCCGATTTTTTTACAAATATTACTGTAAACTGCGGGATTTTTTTCTTTCAAAAGCGTAAGCAATGTATAAATCTCCATTCCTTCGCGGATAGCTTCACTGCGTTTGGAGGGAATCCATTCGTCAGCATCACCGCGATAAACCACACTGTAACACTGCTCCCCTGCAGGAGTCCAGTCCGGATTATTATCATAAAAACACCAATATGAAAATCCTTTGATATTTTCCTTGCGTAATTTATAAAAAAGGTCACGCATCTGTTCCGGAGGATAAGAACGGTTCTGTACATGATAAGCCCAGATTTCTTTGCCGGATTTTTTCAAAATCGCCATATTCTGCGGTGTCATTTCCGTAATATGAGGAGAAATAATATCAAACATGGAAATAAATTCACTCACCCGTTTCGAAGGAATATTGCTGTTGAAATTATTATAAATACGGATTTTCGGGTCAGCCTGACGGACGACAGCTGACAATTTTTTCAAATACGGCATTTTTTCTTCGCTCGGTTCATCCAAAAGAATAACTCCGAAACGGTCATAACCGATACCGCGTTCTGCAAAACCTTTAACCATCGCTTGAAGCCAGAGAGTTATACGACGGTTCCATTCCGGAGAATGAAGTGCAATCGGTTTGCCTCTGTCTGTTCCGATTGACAGTTTGGTATGAACGGGACTGTGTACAGCAAGTCCGACCAAAACATGCTGCGGAGCTTTAGTCATTGACAAAAGCAAATCCATTTTCTTCCAGTCCATTTTTTCCGGACAGAACTTATTGTCTTTGTCAAAAACAGGCAGCGGAGCGGAAAATTGATACGGATGCGCCAGATTGTTGTGCATTTCATTACGGAACTTGCGTGTTTTGTCAATATGTTTCATAAAATTGAATCTGTCAGGATAAGCATAGCCGAAAAGCGTCAACGGCATTTCCGACGGAAATTCAACTGCTGAAACTTTACAGTTTACAGTAATTTTTTTATCTCCGATTGCAAGCACGCCCGAACATGATTTACGTAATTTGACATTGAAATAAAGCTGTTTGGTCATGCCGGCAGGGACTGAAACTGATATTTTTCCGTCCTTGTCAGGTTTTATACGGACAAGTGCATCATCAACAGCAGTTTTACGGTCAGTTTCAATATGCACAGCCATACGGGGAATGATTTCCATATTCTGCGGCAATTTGAGATTGACTTTTTCCTCTTTCGAACTGACATTTACAAGGTTGAGAGCGAAAACTTCAACTTCATTTTTCAAACCGTTGACAATGATTTTATCCGTAGATTTAGCAGGAAAAGTGAATGCACTGACGCTTTTCAACGGGTCAACAACTGCTGAAACAACAACTTTCTGTTGCGGAAATTTTTTCTGTAAATAAGAACCGAAAATAACTCCGAGTTCACGGTCTATGGCAAAAAACGGCATTCCGCTTTTCGGGTCGCGTTTTTCAGGCATAAATGAAGCTGTTTTTTTCCGTAAAGAATCCAAATTTTTTTTTAATGCCGGAGCAAGTTTTTCAACCGTATTGATATTGTTGTTGATAAGAGTACGGGCGATTTCAGCTTTGCGATTTTTTTCAATATCAGGAGTATATTCAACAAGTTCAATATCATCAAACCAAATCGTACCTGAAGCATTGCGGAGATACAATGTTATGCTGAGTTCAGAATATTTGTTTGAATTGAAAACCGTACTTTCAAATTTTGTCCAGTTGAAACTGTATGGGTATTGAAGTTTTTTCTGTATCTGCAAAAATTGTGGTCCGAACTGAACTATCGGATATTCAAGTTTGGCGGGACCGACAAAAATCCTTGCACCGCCTTTGCGACTTGAATTTATGTCCTGACATTTAGCATAAGCTCTTACAATATATTTTGTATGCGATTTGCAGGGGATACGGAACTGGTCAACGCGGGTGTAATAGATATCACGAGGATTGTAAATGCGGACCGACTGACCGCCGCTGCGGCTGTTGGTGGTATCAATAGAAACCTCAACACCGCCTT
>JAZOSO010000065.1:0-1132 GCA_045657185.1 Victivallaceae bacterium
CACTCCGTTGACTTCTGTCAAAATACGTTCATCCGGATTCTTCAATGTCTCTTCAATTTTTGGAAATAATTTAAGATAATCGGCAGAATATTTTTCTTTATCATCAAATCTTTTTACTGCGAAATGTTGAATATAATCATCTACACGCTCATCTTCAAGCGGTGAAAATATCAGACTTTCTCCCCATTTATTTTTGATTATTTTACCGAGCGGAAAATCCTTATAAAATTTAAGCAGCTGTTTTTTCTCAAAATCTGTAACTTTCAATTTTCCGTCAGCAATTCTGTCATTCAGATATTTTTCATACCGTTTGACATCATGCCTGAATGGATTTTCATTATTATTGCCGAAGTATGCGGCGGCTATGACTTCACGCAGTTGTCTTTGAGAGTTTAATATCTGTGAACTTTTCCATGCTGTAAAAGTTTTTGTAGCGATACCGCCGCGCTGCCATGCATTGAGGTTGTGAACTGCACCTGACTGCTGCAGTGATTCAGTTGACATCTCAAAACGCTTGAGTGCGTATTGATTGGCTTCATCATGGTCAAATCCCTGTTTCCGCATACGGTCATAATGATATTTGTAAACTCCGTAGCCGCCGAGCATGACAGCGGTCAAATCGCCGTATCTTGTAAAAATACTGCCCCACTCATTAAAAACACCGACTGCGGCATTGTATTTTGAACTGAATTTATTTGCACGGTCAAGTACCATGCGAGCCCAGATATCCGGACCGCTTTCAAGACGGTTCCGCAAATAAGGTGTTTGATTGAGAACATTATAAACCTCTTTCGGGTGAAGCATAGCATACTGCATTCCTTTGAAAACAGCCTTGACAGGCACATCCTGACTGTATGCGATAAAGGACGGTATCTGCTTCAAGCCTGAAAGATAGTTGAACATCATTTTAATTGAGGTTGCATTTGACAGCAGAGTTTTCAAAAACTGCGGATCTTTGATATCAATATTGCCGCCGTTGACGGTATCGGCAATTGCTTTTTGAAATTCCTGATAAAACTCTGTCCCGAAAGTCTGATTCATAGCATTGACAGCCTCTTTGTTGGTGAAAACTGCACGAAGTTCCCGTCCTGTTTCCGCCCAGGAGATATAATGAATTGTTTTAAGTGCATGA
>JAZOSO010000066.1:0-2825 GCA_045657185.1 Victivallaceae bacterium
TATGATGAGAAATCAGCGTTACTGTTATGAACAAATCGCCAAAGGCGGTATGCCGTTTTTCCCCAGTGTCACGCTCGGACTTGACGTTTCACCGCGCTGGAGCAGAGAAGTAAAATATCCGTGGGATTATGAAAAACTCGGATATTATCCGATTATGGTAAATAACACACCTGACCGTATTGCAGAACTTTTGCGAGATGCATTAAGTTTTGATACTCAGGCAGTTATAATCAATGCATGGAACGAATGGACAGAAGGGATGTTTCTTCTGCCCGACAACCATGACGGTTCAGAACGCCTTGATAAAATAAAAGAAATCCTTAAAACTCATAACAACTAACAGGAGGTATTTATGAAAAAAACATTCACACTTATCGAATTGCTGGTCGTAATTGCCATCATCGCCATCCTTGCAGGTATGCTTTTGCCCGCACTCAACAAGGCACGGGAACGGGCAAGGGCGGCAGTATGTGTTTCAAATTTGAAACAAATCGGCACATACAGTGCATTATATTCAAATGATTATGATGATTATATTCTGCCGCATTCACTCTCTTATGCAAACAGCGGATATACGGAAACAGATTCTTATGTGGACCCGAATAATGTTGCTGCATGGTATAATATTTTGCGTAAAAGCGGATATACTGAATGGACAGGCGACAAAAACAGTACTTTTATGTGTCCTGCTGTTATCAACGGCGGTAAATATTCAACCCGTCTTTATAATGGCAGAGTTTACGGGGTAACTGTCGGAATGAGTTTCAGCAACAGCGGTAAAATCGCCAAGACTGACCGCAATATGGGTAAATTGGGCGGAGTTACAAATCCTTCAAATAAAGTTTATTGTGCGGATTCATCTACTGACACGGAACAGCAGATTTATTGGATAGGTCTCAAAGCCGCTTACAGCAGCGGCAACGGCGGTATTGCGGTAGGTTTGCACTCCGGCAATACCTGTAATATTCTGAGTTTGGCAGGAAGTGTTTCCCAGATGAAACGCAATGATAAAAAAAGTGTTCTGACCAACGGAACAAATTCTGTTGATTATTCAGGAGAAGCAGCAAGAATGCGTTTCTTCAGAAATGAGGAACAGAAATGAAAAAAATATCTGTTTTTTTGTCAGTAATGCTGTTTTTCACCTGTCTTTATGCAGTGGAGATTGACAGTTCATACAAAATTGCTGTTTCTGATAAGCAGGAAGTACAGGATGTTTATGCCGCTCAGGAATTGGCAAAATATCTTTCTGAAGTAATCGGCAGTAATTTTGCCGTTGTAAAAGAATCAGAAATTTCAGCAGGGAATACAATTTATGTCGGAAATACGAAATTCAGCAAAGGCGGGAATTTCGCTCCTGATGAATTCCGTATTTATCTTGACGGAAAAAATGTGGTGATTGCAGGAAGTCCGCAAAGAGGTGTACTTTTCGGCGTTTATGAATTTTTGGAACGATTTGCAGATATCCGTTTTTTCACTCCGGAATGTGAACTTGTGCCGAAAAAAAAGAGTTTGAATGTTCCTGATAAAACAGATATACGGCACAAATCAGCTTTTGAATTCCGTTATATTTATGCAGGAAAACGCAATCATAATACAACTCCTTTTTTTCGTAAAATGCGCTTGAGCGGCTGGGACGGAGATATGAAGTACGGCTCATCTGCCAGATTCGGCACTGACGGACATTGCCATACTTATTTTAAGTATTCCAAAGATTTTCCGCAGGAAATTTCATGGGCGGATGCGGGTGGAAAACGTCATGTTGTCAAAAATGCGCTCAATGGTTCAATCTGTTTTTCTCATCCAGAAGTATTGAAACGTTTTGTTGAAAGATTGAAGAAAAATATTGCTTCTGACCGTGAAAAAGCGGCAAAACAGAATTTGCCGCCGCCGGAGTATTATTCAGTCAGCCAGAATGACTGCGACAGTGCGTGCGGTTGTGCAGAATGTAAAAAATTCATACAAAAATATGGTGTTTCCGGTTTGGTTATTGATTTTACCAATCGTATTGCAGCTGAAATTACGAAAGATTATTCTGATATAAAAATACAGATATTTGCTTATTTTGATTCTCTTGATATACCGAAAAATGCAATCAAGCCGAATAAAAATGTTATTGTTCAGATTTCTACTTATACAAAAAAATTCCGTGACCATCTGCGTTCGGTTAATGACCCCGTGAATAAGCAGTATGTGAAATTGCTGGCAGACTGGAAAAAATCTGCGGATTCACTCGGTATCTGGGATTATTGGCGTTATTTCAGTGGTTTCAAACCGTCTGCTCCTGCGGCATTGATACTGGCTGATAATATCAATGCTTACAAAAATAATAATGTGGTAATGTTTTTTACGGAATATGAAACTGCACCTAAAGATTTGCTCAGTTTTTATGACCTCTCGTTTTATGTAGGAGCAAGACTGCTTGACGACCCGTCAAAAAATGTTCAGACTATGGTTGATGAATTTGCAGAGACTTATTACGGTGCTGCCGCTCCTGCCATGAAAAAGTTGCTTGTTGCGCTGACTGAAGCAGTTAAAAAAGACAAAAATTGCGGAGAATATCTGCACTTTGCACAGCGGGCATATATGAAAGATGCTGAATTTTTCCGTCAGGCTTTTGCTCTTATTGATGAAGCGGAAAAAGCCGTTGCCAATGACCCCGAAAAGTTGACAAGAGTATGGCAGGTAAAACTTCTTCTTGAGTCTGCTTATCTCAAAGCATGGAACTCGCATAAAAATAAATTGAAACTTGACCGCAAAAAATTGCAGGAAAGTATCAGTAAAATGCTTTATCCCGTATTGCGTTCATTTTTTGACCCGTCAATTTT
>JAZOSO010000067.1:0-10460 GCA_045657185.1 Victivallaceae bacterium
ATGATGTTGGCATACTGTTTGATACCGAGACCGATCTGTTTGAGGTTGCTCATGCAGGATGCTTTGCGGGCAGATTCACGAGCTGCGTTCAAGGCGGGGAGCAACATTCCGGCGAGAATTGCGATGATTGCAATTACGACCAAAAGTTCGATGAGTGTAAATTCACGACTTTTTTTCATTTTTTGTTTTCCTTTTGTTAGGTTTGTTAATTCACGGATGACTTTTTATCATTCGTAATCCGTCCTTCTTTTTAGAAGTTACCTATATTATAGTGTACTTTTCCGTTTTGGCAACCCCCAATATAAAAAAAAATGCGTTTTTTTCACAAAATCAGTGTTCCTCTTGCGGGCAGACAGATAAAAAAACAGTTCAATTACCTTTTTTCAGCATATCAAGCCGCTGTTCGCAAACAATTTTGACAGTAGGTGCAATGATGAGATCAAGTTCGCCCTCCATAAGTTTCGGCAGGTCAAAAATATTAAGCCCGAAACGGTGGTCGGTGACGCGGTTCTGGGGAAAGTTGTAAGTACGGATGCGTTCAGAACGGTCTCCGGTGCCGACTTGAGAACGTTTATCGGCGGCAAACTTCTGCTGTTCCTCGCGCTGTTTCTGCTCAAGCAGTCTGGCATACAAAATACGGATAGCGATTTCCTTGTTTTTGTGTTGGGACTTCTCCTGCTGGCTGGCAACGGAAAGCCCGGTCGGAATATGGGTAACACGAACTGCAGAGTCGGTTGTATTAACACTCTGACCGCCGGGACCGCTGGAACGGAAAACATCAAAGCGGAGTTCTTCCGGCTTGATGTCGATTTCAACTTCTTCAGCTTCAGGCATAACAGAAACAGTTACAGTTGAGGTATGAATTCTGCCGCCTGATTCGGTTTCAGGAACACGCTGGACGCGATGTACACCGCTCTCATACTACATACTTGAATAAACATCTTCACCACTGAGAGAAAATGCCATCGCTTTGATACCGCCCAAATCAGAAGAAGACTGCTCAAGCACCTCAACTTTCCAACGGCGAAGCTCTGCATAATGCAGATATGCTCTGGCAAGCTCTCCTGCAAAAAGTGCGGCTTCATCGCCGCCTGCGGCAGGTTTGATTTCCACAATGATATTTTTTGCATCATTGGGGTCAGGCGGCAAAAGCGCAAGAGAAAGCGCATTTTCAAATTCAACAGACTGTTTTTCCAATGCTTCAATATCAACTTGAATAAGCTCACGCAACTCTGCATCCTCTTCATTAGTAAGCATTTTATGATTTTCATCAAGGGAATTCAACGAATTTTGCCAGTTCTCAAAGACAGTAAAAAGATTATCAAGTTTGCGATGTTCCTGTGTAATGCGTCGGCATTCCGCCTGATTGGCATAGATATTTGAATCAGCAAGAGCGTCTTCAAGCTCTTTAAATCTGGAACGCAAACTGTCTATATATGTTGCTATTTCTTCAGGTTTCATAAAAAAATGCTCCTTACAGCAAAAAACCGCCATAGCCGGAGCTGTGACGGTTTTTCAATGCGGGAAAAAGCAACTTATGCTTTTTTGCCGAAACGACGGTTGAATTTATCAATACGACCTGCGGTATCAACAAATTTCTGTTTGCCGGTAAAGAAAGGATGGCATTTAGCGCAGATACCGACTTTGATTTCGGGGCGGGTGCTTTTGATTGACCAGACTTCGCCGCAAGCACAGATAACTTTGGCATCGCCGTAAGCGGGATGGATGTCTTTTTTCATTTTTTTTACTCCGTTATATTAAAAGTTTGTTACAATTCAAAATTACAAGTACGATACTATATCATGTTTTTTCATTTTGTCAAGTTTAAAGTTTATGATTTTGCAAAAAGAATTATATCTTTTGCATCTTTCAGCTGAACTTCCACCTTTTCAATACTGCCGGGCACGGCAGGAGCTTTTTTCAGAACCTCAATATAATTATCACTCCAGCCGTGATAAAAGCCGTCTTTGCGGCGAAGCTCAAATATAACCGGAAGTTCTTTACCATCAAAACTTTGAACAAATTTCAATGCACTATCATCAACAATTTCCTGCAATTTTTTCGCACGCATGCGAATAATATCAGGAGCAATTTGACCTTTCATAACTGCGGCAGGCGTGCCTTCCCGCTTGGAATAACTGAAAATATGTCCGTTGGCAAACTGAAGTTTTGCCGTTCTCTCACAGCAAATCTCAAAATCTTCATCACTTTCTCCAGGAAACCCAGCAATAATATCAGTGCCGATATGAATATCAGGAATAAGTTCCCTCGCCTTGCCGACAAAATCAGCATACTGCTCAAAGGAATAGTGCCGATTCATCTTTTTAAGTATATTATCTGATGCATGCTGCATGGATAAATGCAGAAAACGGCAAACCTTATTAGCCGGGTCGGCAATAACTTTCAGAAGGTCAATATTATCCATTTTGGGTTCAGTTGAGCTGAGCCGTATGCGAAAATCACCTTTTATCATGGCAATTCTGCGGACGACATCGTACAAAGTTCTGCCGTTATCAAAATACTGACAGGTATTGACACCGGTAAGAATTATTTCGTGAAATCCTTTATCCACAGCATGTTGCGCATCTGCAATAACTTCATCAAACGCCCTGCTCCGCTCACGCCCGCGCGTATAAGGAACTATACAGTAAGTACAAAAATTATTACAGCCCTCCTGAATTTTCAGAAACGCCCGCGACTGAAAAGGAAATTCACCGTAGGCATTTTCACAAAAAACTTTATCATCTGATACAGTTTCAACTGCTTTATTTTCAAAAAGCTGCAGCAAATTCTTTTTATCCTGAAAAACATAATCCGCAGGAATTTCCCTGCCGTCAAGTCCGGCAACTGCGGCACAGCCGGTGAAAATGATTTTTGCCGCAGGATTGCTTTTGCGGACTTTACGCACATACTGAATACTTTTGCGCCCCGCCTCCGCAGTGACACAACAACTGTTTATAATGATAAGAGAAACATCTTCAGTCAGAGTTTTACTCAATATATAACCCGCCTGCAGCAAACGGAAGTTCAAAAGCGCACTGTCCGCATTGTTCAAGCGGCAGCCGAAAGTATGAATAAATGCTTTTTTAATTTGAACCATACGAAACTCCTTTTATTTCAAATCGAACCGCTGTGCAAAATTACAGCTGCGGCACAGTTTGTTAATCCTCTCATTACGACGGAACCCGTCAGCAATCGCACATGCTTGCGGAGACTTCAGAATATCCGACAACTTCTCCCGGTGCAAATCTCCCAAAGTCAACTCGCCCCCGGCATCCAGACAACACGGCACAACTCTGCCGTCACACAAAATACCGCAATGGTCAATCAGCCCTTTGCATGTTCCGTATCTGCCGCCGTCTCTTGCCGGGGATTCCGACGGCCAGACAAATTCACGGTCAAAACTGCTGTACAATCTGCCGATGATGCGAGTATGATTTCTGCCTTGAGCCGGCATCCACCTGATACGGTCAACACCGAATCGGCTGCAGAAAAAATCAAGTTCCGGCGGCAAATCCTGCCACCAGCGGAAATTTATATACATATCAGGACATTTATCCAGTGCAGTCAAAGTAAAATCTGCAATATCCTGCTGTACCCGCAACCTTTCACATTCGCTTACTTCATTGAGCGACTGCATGGAAAAATTTATCTGATAAAAAATACCGCTGAGCAAATAATCTGAATATTTTTTCAAATGCGATGCGTTAGTCGTAAGTTTCAAAGTCAAGCCGCATTCTGCCGCAAACGAACTTATACGCTCAAAATCAGGATGCAGAAGCGGTTCCCCCTGTATGTGAAAATACACTGCGTCGGAGAGTTCCGCAATCTGTTTCAGATAATTTTCCGCATCATCTGCTGGCATGAAAAGTTTCTTCCTTTTAACTTCGGGACAAAAACTGCATTTTCTGTCGCAGATATCGGTAATTTCCAGATAAATATGTTTAAATCGTTCAGCCATTATTGTTCCTTTTGCAAATAATATACGCTAAAAACGCAAAAAGAAAAATTATTTTGCAGATTTTTTTTGCTTTTTACAGAAAAACGGTGTATATTTTGAGAAATTTTATACAACATGAAAGGATTTTTATGAAAAAATATATCTGGATAATCCCGTGTTTCTTTATACTTCTCTATTTCGGTCCGTCAATGACCGTTCCCGTTACTCACGAAGAGGCAATATCAGCAAGCAAAGCAAGTGAATTATTTGAGTCGGGCAAATTCATCATCCGTGAACTTGACAGCGTGCTGGCAGGATGGTCTTTGCATTATCTCGGCAATAACCACCTCGGCTTGCGGCTGGGAAACATTATTGTCGTAGCTCTGATGAGTATTCTCGGCATGTTTGCGGTAAAAAAATGTACCAATGACACGATGACCGGCATTATGGCAACTCTGATATTTTTCACCTCTTACTGGAGTTTTTACACACCTATTTCAACACACGGAACAGTCTGGGGAGAATTTTTCAATGTCCTTGCTCTCGGTGTTTTTTTCATGGCATCGAGAGAAAACCGTTTCAGTTTACAGCGGATAAGTCTTCTGATATTCTGCGGTTTCCTGACGGCTTTATCATTGATAATCAACGGGATGCCGCCGTTTCTCATGTCTTTTATAATTGCTGTGATTTTCCTTCTTTGGGAGAAAAAATATATTGATATGCTGCTTATGCCGATTCTGATTTCGGCAGTGACACTGGGATTTCTGCTGCTGCACGGATATTATGTTGAAAAAAGTTTGTGGATGGAACTGCATTATCTGTATAATGACTTCATTTCTGATTTCAATGCACTGCGCAGCGGAAATTTCATTGCAAGCAGTCTGTTCAACCTCAAAATGCTGATATTCGGAATTCTGCCGTCATCGGTGTTTTTGATCTGTGCAATAGTCGGTTACAAAGGATATGTCAGACATTTTTTCAAACAGAGCATCTACAAATTCACTTTTGTTTTTCTGTGTGTCTCAGCAGTTTCAGTACTGTTCAACAGTGAAGTTCTGCTGGCGGATTTGCCGTTGAGCAGTCTGCCATATTCATTTCTGGTCGGTGCAGGTCTGGTGAATTATTTCAGAACCCGCAATAAACATACTCTTTTCAACAGTTTAATGTGGATTTTTGCGCTGGGTCTGATAAGTGTATCAATTTACGAACTTGCAACTCATTCATTCATTACCCGCAACTTTGCAGTTGCAGGTCTGCTGTGGAGTCTTTTTATAATGGCAAGTTTCGCCGGTCCGAAAACAGGCAGCCGCGTCAAAGCCTATTTCCTCGGTCTCTCCGTCGCACTTTTTGCCTCACTCTCAATACCTGCCTACAATGCAATTTCTGCCGATGAGCTGAAAACAGTTCTCAAAATCGCCGTTGACACCAATAAGGACGACCACAAAATTTATGCCTCCGGGTCAATGTATCATCTGGTAAGATTCTACCTCAACGACAAAGATATTAAAATGTTTAATAAAAAAAATATGACCGTTCTTACTCCTGAAATGGAAAAACTTCGCAAGGATAATGATATTGTGATTTTTGCACAGAAAGGTGAAATAAGCAATAATTTACTGCAAAAATCACGCACCATTGACGCCCGTAAATTCAGACTTCATCTCTTCACGGAGACAAAATGAGCGAAGAAAAAATCACTTTTTTTGACGAAATTGACTCCACCAATACATACGTTAAAAATCACGCCGACACTCTCGCGGACGGAGAACTTGTCGTTGCTTTCAAACAGACCGCAGGGCGCGGACGGCTCGGCAGAGAATGGCTCTCGCCCGCCGACACAAATATTTATGCCACAATGTGCATAAAACAAGTTGATTCCATATACCTTTGCGGAACCGTAATCGCACTTGCCGCACTGAAAACAATACGGGAATTCTGCCCTGAAGGTGAATTTTACATCAAATGGCCCAATGATATTTATTGCAAAACAGCCAAAGTTGCAGGAATGCTGTGTGAGGGATGCGGAATCAGAGACGGTAAGATTTCCGCAATCGCAGCAGGCATCGGCATCAATGTAAATTTTGAAGCGCAGGATATGGCACAAATAAATCAGAATGCCGCCTCTCTGTACACTATTTGCAACAGGAAATTTAATTTAAAAAAAGTTGCAAAAAAATTAGCTTTTTATGCAAATGAGTGCTATATTATATATTTGAAAGATTCTGCGATTTTACGCCGTATCTGGGAGAAAGAAAATGCCTTGCTCAACTGCCGTATCGGGCTCATCAGACCCGACAACAGCAAAGTTTACGGCATTTTTGAAAGCATCCGCGATGACGGAGCCTTACAGCTGAGGCTTGACAGCGGAGAGCTTGAAACTTTCTTCGCCGCAGATGTCAGCGTGGATAAGGAATCTTTAGGAAATATGATTAATATTTAACATATCAACTCTAACAGAAAGGAAGTGCTTATGCAACTCTTTTTAGACGGACTCAGACTCATGGTCATGGGTATGGGTATGGTGTTTCTGTTTCTTTGCATTATGATTTTGTGCATGAATCTTATGGCAAAGATTTTGAAACCTTTTGCTCATCATTTTGAACCTGCTCCGGCAAAACCCGCAGCTCCCAAAGCCGCAAAAAATGATGCCGATATCGCAGCAGCAGCCGTCGCAGCTGTTGAAGCTTTCCGCAAATAATCAAATAATCAAAATATAAAGGATATATCAAATGAAAAAAATTAAATTCATGGACTGCTCCTTCCGTGACGGTTTCCAGTCCTGCCTCGGCGCCCGTGTCAAAACCGAAGACTTCCTCCCCGCTCTTGATGCTGCTGTCAAAGCAGGTATCAGCCACATTGAAATCGGCGGAGGTGCCCGTTTCCAGAGTCTCTATTTCTACTGCCAGGAAGACGCCTTTGAAATGATGGACAAATGGCGTGAAACCGTCGGTCCCGATGTCAATCTGCAGACCCTTTCACGCGGTGTCAACGTCGTCGGTCTTTCTTCTCAGTCCAGCGATATCATCGACCTCCATGCCAAACTTTTCAAAAAACACGGCATCACCACTATCCGCAACTTTGACGCTCTTAACGACGTCCGCAACCTCGAAGTTTCAGGTAAAGCTATTGCAAAACACGGTCTGAAACATCAGGTCACTGTCACTATGATGGGTCTTGCTCCCGGCTTGACTGAAGCATACGCCCACACTCCCAAATTCTACATCGACCGTCTGCAGGAAATCCTCGACAGCGGTATTCCTTTTGACAGCGTTGCTTTCAAAGATGCTTCCGGCACTTCAACTCCCGCAACCGTCTATGAAACCATCAAAGCTGCCCGCGCTCTCATCGGTGCTGACAAAGAAATCCAGTTCCACACTCACGACACCGCAGGTATGGCTGTTGCATGCAATATGGCTGCTATCGAAGCAGGTGCAGATGTTATTGACCTCGCTATGGCTCCCCTCTCCGGCGGCACCTGCGAAGCTGACATCCTCGTTATGTATCAGCGTTTGCGCGGCACTGAATATACCCTCGACATCGATCCCGAAAAGATCATGAATGTTGAAAAAATCTTCAAGAACTGCCTTGACAAATACTTCATGCCCCCCGAATCCATGCAGACTTCTCCTGAAATCATTTTCAGCCCCATGCCCGGCGGTGCTTTGACTGCAAATACTCAGATGATGCGCGACAACAACTGCTTTGACAAATACGATGCAGCTATCGCTGAAATGCGCGAAGTTGTTGCAAAAGGCGGTTTCGGTACTTCCGTCACCCCCGTCAGCCAGTTCTACTTCCAGCAGGCTTTCCGTAACGCCGTCATGGGCAAAAACGCCGACGGTTCATGGAAAATCGACCCCAACGGTTACGGAAAAATGGTTCTCGGCTACTTCGGCAAAACTCCCGTTGAACCCGATCCCCAGGTTGTCAAATGGGCTTCTGAACAGCTCGGCATGGAACCCACCACCAAAGCTGTTGTTGAACTGAACGACGCCAACGAAAAACTCGGTATCGCTTACAATACCAAACTTTTGCAGGACAACGGTCTCGAAGTCACCGATGAAAATATCTTCATCGCCGCCGCTTGCGGTGACAAAGGTATTGCTTACCTCAAAGGCGACCGCCCCATGGGTATCCGTTACAAAGAAGCTCCCAAAGCCGCTTCCGCAAGCAAAGACGGTGCTTATACCGCCAACGTTGACGGCAAAAATGTCACCGTCAAAATCAACGCTGCAGGCGACGCTTACACCGCTACTGTCAACGGCAAAACTTTCAATGTCAAAGTCTCCGAAGGCGCAGCAACTGCCTCAGCCGCTCCCGCTGCTTCTTCCGGCGATGGCAAAGAAGTCAAATCTCCGCTTCCCGGTACCATTACCAAAATCATTGCTTCCGAAGGTGCAGAAGTCGCTGCCGGTGAAGTCATTATGATTATCGAAGCTATGAAAATGGAAACTGAAATCAAAGCTGAAGCAGATTGCGTCATCAGCAGTATTACCGTCAATCAGGGCGCAGTTGTCGCATCCGGTGATGTTATCGCCGTAGTTGAGGAGAAATAATAAAATGCGTATAGTCAAAAGTTTGATTCTTTTTGCTCTTTTGACCGTCGGAGTTGCCGTTCAGGCAGCTTCCGACTGCAAAGATGCAGCTAAAATCGTCAAAGACCCCGCAGGTCTCTTTGAATACAAATATCTGCCCTGCGGCGCAGTCGAAGTCAAATATGTTTATGCCGAACCCGCTACCGTTTTGAGCAAAAACGACATCCGCAAGGGCCGTGTTCTCAAATCCGGCGAAGAAGTCATGAACATCAAACCCGTCGGCCGCTCAAAAGGCAAAATCAAAATGGACCAGCCCGGCGAAATCCTGAGCTTTGACGGCAATAAATTCATGGACGGCAAATCAATAAAAAAAGGCGATGTCCTTTTCGTCTATCAGCCCTCTTTCATGCACCATGACTCCGTACTTGCCGCCGGCGGCAAACAGAAAAATATTGAAAAAACATGGGCAGAAAGCTTCATTGACCTCGGCAAAAGTACCGGTATCTACGATATCATCCGCCAGTCAAAAGAAGATTTCAGCAACACATGGTATCTCGGTCTCGGCCGTGTTCTCATGACTCTCGTTGCTTTGCTCCTTATCTATCTTGCCATTGTCAAAGAATTTGAACCTCTGCTGCTGCTTCCCATCGGTTTCGGTGCATTACTCGCCAATATCCCGCTGGCAGGTATTTCAGGTCCTCAGGGTTTGCAGGGCTTGGTCTTTGACTTCGGTATCAACAGCGGTATCTTCCCGCTTCTCATCTTCATCGGTGTCGGTGCTTTGACTGACTTCGGTCCTCTGATTGCCAATCCCAAAACTTCACTGCTCGGCGGTGCCGCTCAGCTCGGTATCTTCACCGCTCTGCTCGGTGCTTTGGGCTTGAATGCTCTCGGCTGGGTTTCCTTTGACCTCAAAGATGCAGCTTCAATCGGCATTATCGGCGGTGCTGACGGTCCGACCTCAATCTTTTTGACCAGTAAGCTCTCACCCCAGCTGCTCGGTGCTATCGCCGTTGCCGCTTACAGCTACATGGCTCTCGTTCCGATCATTCAGCCCCCGATTATGAAAGCTCTCACCACCAAAAAAGAACGCATGATCAAAATGACTCAGTCACGCAACGTTTCCAAATTGGAAAAAATCTGCTTCCCGCTGCTCATTACCGTCCTCTGCGCTCTCCTGCTCCCCGATGCAGCTCCCCTTATCGGTGCTTTGATGTTCGGTAACCTGATGAAAGAATGCGGCGTTGTTGACCGTTTGAGCAAAACCGCTCAGAACGAACTTATCAACTTCGTCACCATCTTCCTCGGTCTCGCTGTCGGTTCCAAACTCTCCGCTGACCAGTTCCTTACCGCTCAAACCGTCGGTATCCTTATCCTCGGCGCTGTCGCCTTCTCCATCGGTACAGCAGGCGGTGTCATCTTCGCTAAAATCATGAACCTCTTCCTCAAAACAAAAATCAACCCGCTTATCGGCGGTGCAGGTGTTTCAGCCGTCCCCATGGCAGCCCGTGTCGTCAATAAAGTCGGTTTGGAAGATGATCCCCAGAACTTCCTCCTCATGCACGCTATGGGTCCCAACGTCGCCGGTGTTATCGGTTCCGCCGTCGCCGCAGGTATCCTCCTGAACCAGCTGCAAGGTCTGTAAGTCTGTAAGCTGATGCTTCTTTCAAGGGAGAGGGAAAAACTTTTTTCTTGATTAAAAGATTCTTTTCTGAAAGAAAAGATGGTTTTTCCCTCCTCCTTTAACCTCCTCCCTTTTCAAAAAAGAAAAGGGTATTTTTTTATTTAATTTCAGATGAGCTTTTGCCTATGCGACAGCATATAAAAAAGGCGGGTGGAACGCCCAAAAAAGAAAAGGGTATTTTTTTATATATTGTTCAATATATTTATAAATACAGCGTTTAAATTATGTTACGCCTTCATTTTTTTGTGTAAACAAAGAAATGAAGGCGTTATATAAGAGTTTTTTGAAAATGATGAGGGGG
>JAZOSO010000068.1:0-1825 GCA_045657185.1 Victivallaceae bacterium
CCCTCGTAGATATTTTTTATACGGAGTTTACGGTTGAGATTTACAATTTCCCCGGTTCCGTCCCAGCGGTCTTTAGCTCCGACATGAACCACACCGTGACCGCGTGTCCAATTATCGTATGAGTCAGCAAAAAAGACATCATCTGCGCCATCGGCATCAGATTTGAAGTATTTAGGCACAATATGACTGCTGTTTGAAGAAATATCTATTGATTCACTCCATGCTGTGCCGTTGAAAGATTTGACTTTTGCAGAATATTCGCCGTAAAGCAGTCCGTATAAATCAAGATGAGTACCGTTGACTGCCAAACTCATAATATTTCCGCTGCCGTCCGTCAAGCTGAAATTAAATCTTGCAGCTTCACTTTCCCAGCTGATATTGTCAGAAGTTCCGTGTAAATTCTGCGGTGCGGCAATAGCGTCAATTTTATCAACAATAACAGCTTTCTCCGTAACATTACCTGCTGCGTCAGTAACCCGGAAAAGATATGTACCGTTTTCATAAACAATCATATTAGAGGATGCAATCCACTTCTGCCCGTCAAAATATTCAATAATACCGTCAGATGCTTCGGCAGAGAGAATAACTCCCGGCTCTGTCCAATCGGTGGGATTTCCGCTGATTTCCAATGCGGGAGCAATTTTGTCAATTTTATCCACAACAACGGAAGTTTCTGTTACATTTCCGGCTTCATCGGTGACGCGGAAACGATAAATTCCGTTCTCTGCCACAGTCAAACTGTTATTTGCAACCCAGTTCTGACCGTCAAAATACTCAATAATGCCGTCAGATGCCATAGCTGTTAAAACAATATCTTTATTGGTCCATTCAGTCGGATTGCCGCTGACGGAGAGAATTGAACCTGTTTTATCAATATTATTCACATTGTAAACGGCAGTTTCAGAAACATTCCCTGCCGCATCGGTTCCGCGGAAACTGACTGTGCCGTTTTCATCAAAAACAACACCGTTTTCATATTCTAACCAAATTTCACCGTCAAGCGAATATTCTTTTACAACAGAATCGCTGCTGAAAACGGCAGTAACTGTAACCGCAGAATTTGTATTTTCCGTAATATCTGCACTGACAAACGGAGTATAGGGTGCAACCTTATCAATCTTTGTTACATAAACAGTTTTTTCTGCAACATTGCTGAAATTATCAACAGCACGGAAATAAACCGTCTTGTTTTCAGTAAGAACGACATACTTGCCGTCAAACCACTCCTGACCGTCAAAGCTGTATTGAATTTGAGCTTGACGATTAGAGATTGCAGTCAAACTGACATCATTGTTTGTCCATTTTGCCGGATTGCCGTAAATACTCAAAGTCAAATCACGAAGCACAATATTATTCACATTGTAAACGGCAGTTTCAGAAACATTCCCTGCCGCATCCTTACCGCGGAAATAAACTGTACCGTTCTGTTCAAAAACAACACCGTTTTCATATTCAAGCCAATTTTCACCGTCAAGCGAATATTCTCTTACAACAGAATCATTACTGAAAACAGCAGTGACTGTGACATTGCGTTCTGTCGGAGTTGTAATATTTGCTGACGCCTGCGGTTTTTCCGGCGGGGTAGTATCTTCAATAAAATTCTCAACCGTCAAAGTCAAATCACCTCCGACTTTATCAAGGCTGTAAGTTGTGTTATTATAAACAAAATCTTCGCCGTTAACGGTGATCGAACCATAATTGCTTGTACCGTCACCGATAGTTATACTGCCGCTGAAATTACCTGCCCCTTGAGCGAGTTTATAAATACCGCTTTCCTGATTTGCTGAGACTGTAATCGTGTAAGTCGGAGTACCGGAAATCAAAG
>JAZOSO010000069.1:0-18159 GCA_045657185.1 Victivallaceae bacterium
AAATATTCAATAGCAGTGTATTCTGATTCTCCTTCAGGAATAGCAAAGTCTAAAAAGAAATACGAATCCGCAATGACTTCAGCACCGCTTTTGATTGTAAGATCTTTTACATAACCTCCTCCGTCAACGGTAAGTTTACCGCCGGACTCTATGATTGTGTTGCTTGCAGTTCCGCTGATGAGAGAATTCCAGAATATATCATCAGAAATATTTAATTCTCCTGTAACCCACATTTTTCCGCCGGAACTTACAACCGTATTATTGGCGGTACCGTAAGCATGGACATGAAGCTGTTCTTCTTTTCCGCCTCTGACAATTACTTTATCGGTCATTATTTCTGATTTTGATACAAGTTCACTGCCTTTAAATGTTTCTACCTGAAAGTAAGTGCAGTCAGGTTCTCCCAATTCCGGTTCATCTGCCGGCGGCAATGGTTCCGGCTCTCCTGTATCATCGTCATCATAACCTCCGCCACCGCCGGGATAAGAGGGATTATCAGGTCTGTCATCAGGTTTCGGATTATTTTCACTTTTGTTGATATTAAGTACCATAATATCATTTTCTTTTGTTATCCGATATGATGTATCGCCGTAATAAAAGATATCTCCGTTGACTGAAACAGAGCCGATATAATTTAAATCCAATTTTAAAGCGATTGAGTTGAATTCAAAACTGGAGGCGTAGTCCGTTAAAAAATATCTTCCGTAATTTTGATCAGCAGTAACAGTGATAGAGTAGCCGCTTTCATTTTTTATGCGGTTGGAGTTTTGCAGCAGAATGCCGTGTGCGGCGTTACGGTCTGACAGATTCATGTCAATATTGCCGTTCACTGAAAATTCTGCTGTGTATTCGCCGACGAAAACATTTCCGGCAAAAGATACATCCCCGTTAAAAACAGTGTTGCCGTTATTGTAAAATGTATCATGCGGAGTTGCAAATGATGCTGTGCCGAATATCATAGTTCCGCCGTTGTAAACTGCACCGCCGCGATCGGCTTTATTGTCATAAAACACAGCATTATCGTCTAAAGTCATTGTTCCGTAATTGAGAACAGCTCCGCCTGAAGATGCAGCATGATTGCTTTTAAATAATGCACTGTCGCCGATCTCCATTTTGTTACTGTTCAGAACAGCACCGCCGTTTTTTGCTGAGTTTGAGGTAAAAGTTGCATAAGATCCTATTTCCATCTCCGAAACCGTATAATTTCCTACATTGTAGATTGCTCCGCCTGAGCTTGCAGTATTGTTGCTGAAGTCAGCGTAATTTGCAATCGTCATTTTTTTCTGATTATGAATAGCTCCGCCGTTTTCATAATAATGTGCTATATTTTGAGCTTTGTTATAATTTGCCTCATTGGAATGGAAAACACTGTAATTTCCGATGGTAATGGTACCATGGTTTATTATTCCGTTGCTGTTGTTTCTGAATGACACATCCTGAAAATTTATTTTTGCCTGATTTTGTAATGCCGTATCTTTATTGTTTTTAAAAACGGCAGAGGTATCAAGAGTCCCGTCTCCTTGCAGTACAAGTCTGCCGCCGTTAAAGAATATTTCTGATTCATTTACATAATCGGCATCATAAATGTTGATAAGTGCATTGTCAGATATATCAATATTGTCAACAGTGCAATAATTGAAAATATTAATTACAGAATTTTTGAGTGCATTAACATTTGCTATTGTTCCGTTTTGTATCTGTAAAATTGCTCCGGGGTTGAGAGTTACGGTGTCAATTCTGCCGCCTTGCAGAGATAAACACCCATCGGCATTTACGGTTGTATTTTTTAAAAGTCCGCCATAGGCAAAAACGGAGGCATTTTTATTTACTGTAATGTTTTCTGCTGTACCGTTTGCCGCTGCGTAAAATAATCCTCCTGCATTGACCTCAACATTGAAAGCTCTGCCACCGTCAATAACATACGCTTCACCTGTATCAGTGATAGTTGCATTGAGCAGATAATCATAGTATTTGTAAGCAACTTCTCCTTCGCCTTCTTTATCGTAAGGGTAATGCATCAATTCCAGGACATGGTCAACAATGCCGGTGTAGGTTTGATTATAGAGTGTGGTATAACGTGCAGATTTCAAGTTTGAGACATATTGTATGCCGCCGTTTGAAATAATGTCATTTCCCATGATATCAGATTCTCCTGTTGAATTATATTGAAATTTTTATTATTATTCAGAATATAATACAGGGAATTTATAAAGTCAAGCTAAAAAAATATTTTTTACGGAGAAATTTGCGTTATTCTGTTTCGAGGAAAAGTGCAAACATAAGGACGGTCCAGAGCTGATAGCTGTAATCGGAAGTTGAAGTTTGATGTGTATTCCAAATGCGGCGCAGGAATTCCATGTTAAAAATTCCGCTGCGGGACAAGTTTTCCGAGCCGAAAAGTATTTCTTCCGCATCTTTTCGCCAGACTGTCCGCAAATAATTTGCCACGGGAACGCCGAAACCTTTTTTGCCGCCGCGGATAACTTCATCAGGCAGAAAGTCTTTGAAGGCGTTTTTGAGAATGTGCTTTTTGTCACCGCCTTGAAGTTTATATTCAAACGGCATACTGTCGGCAAAAGCAATCACATCTTTGTCCAGAAACGGACAGCGAAGTTCCAGTGAATATGCCATGGAGGCTATGTCGGTTTTTGTCAGAATATCGCCGACAAGGTAGGTGCGGCGGTCAAATTCAAGATATTTGCCTGTTGCTGACGGGGAACTCAGATTATCCAGAAGTTCAATTACTGAATTTTGTTTGAGTTTGTTGAGTTCATCTTTGAATAAAGTACCTGCAAGGTTGCTTTTGAAATCGCTTTTGCAGCGGTCAAGCAGCGCGTAATACTGTATGTTTTCTTTATTTGAAATAACTTCAAATGCCCGTTTTATTCTGGCAATGCGGCTTCGTTCATTGCCGCCGGGTATCAAATCTGACATGGTTTTGAAAATAAAATGTCTGGCAAAATACGGCAGCAGATTGAAATATCGGATTTTACTCATCAGAAAATAACGGTCATAACCTGCAAAAAGTTCGTCTGCTCCGTCGCCGCTCAATGCAACTGTAACTTGTTCCCGGGTGAATTCACTCAGCAGTGCGGTCGGTATCATTGAGGCGTCTGCATACGGTTCTCCGTAATGTTTGACCAGCATTTTCAATTTATTGAAATCGGATGCACTGACATTTTTTCTGTGATGGATGAGTGCGTTGTCTGTTTGACTGTTGATAAAGGCTGCTGTACGGCAGGCGGTTGAACTTTCATCATAAACAGGGTCGTCAAATCCGATAGTGAAGGCGTCAGTTTTTTGCGGCATACGCAAGCGGGTCATAATATTGGCGGTAATTCCTGAATCAACACCGCCTGAAAGGAAAACACCGACGGGGACATCGGACATAAGTCTTTTGCGTACAGCTTCAAAAACGAGTTCCCTCAAACGTTCGGAACTTTCTTCAAAACTTAAAGATGTATTGATTTTAAAACTGTCTGTGTGGTATTTCTGTTTGCTCAGAATTCCGGATTTGATATCAAAAATCAGCATTTCAGAAGGAGATGCTTTGAAAACATTTTTATAAATCGTTGCAGGGCAGGGGACGTAGAGAAGAGACAGATAGTCACTGACGCTCTGCATATTGAGTTCACGGGGCATGGCATCATGCTGTTTCAGTGCTGAAAGTTCGCTTGCAAATGCAAGTGCATGTCCGTATTGAAAATAGAAAAGCGGTTTTTTGCCGACTCTGTCGCGCAGAAGATAGATGAGTTTTTCTTTTTTGTCGTACAATGCAATCGCAAACATACCGTCAAGTTTTGCAAAGCCGTCAGAACCGTATTCTTCAAAAAGATGTATAATACATTCGGTATCGCTGGCTGTTCTGAATTTGTGACCTTTTGCTTCAAGGGATTTTTTCAAACTCTGATAATTGTAAATCTCGCCGTTGAAAACAAGGATGATATTGCCGTCACTGCTCTGCATCGGCTGTTTTGCATCACTGCTTAAATCAATGATTGACAACCGCCGGTGACCGAGAGCTGCATTTTCATCTTCAAAAAAACCGCCGTCATCAGGCCCCCGGTGGTACTGGTCAGCTGCCATTTTTTGCAGAATAATACTGCGTTTTGTCAGATTGTCAGAATCAATTATACCGAATATTGAACACATGATTTATTCCCGAAAAAAGTTTCTTTTTCATAAATTAAACTTAAAAAACGATTTTTCAAGTGGAAATTTCATAAAAAAATGCTATATTTATAAAATGTATATATCAAGCAGTCAAGGATAAAAATATGAAAATCGCACATTTCTCTGATCCGCATCTGGGCGCGCCTACTGATGATTGGACAGCTTTATTTGATAAACGCTGGGTGGGTTTGTTCAATTACAAATTCCGCCGCAGTTATCAGCACGACCCCAAATATCTGGAACGCGCAGTTGACTGCATTATCAACGGCAATTTTGATGTTGCCGTCTGTACCGGAGATTTGACCAATACGGGACAGCCGAATGAGTTTGAGACGGTAAAACCTATCCTGGATAAATTGCTGAATTCAGGAATACCTGTTATTTATACTCCAGGCAATCACGATTGTTATGTCAATCGTAAACATTGCGTCAAAGCTGCAAAAGATATGTTCAAATATGTCAATCAGTGCGATTATGAGCTTGACGAATTGCCGGTTGTGCGTCATATAAAAGGGGTCGATTTTATTATTTTCAATAATTCCCGTCCGACAACTCTGATTTTTTCAGGCGCAGTAGTCCGCAAAAAAGATTCAGAAAAAATAGAGGAAATCTGTAAGTGTGAAAAAAAATATCCGCGTGTTCTGGTTAATCATTATCCGATTATTGAAGAACATCCTGTTTTGCGCTGCCGTCATCGTCTTTACGGACAAAGCAGGATTGCAGAACTTTTGAAAAGCGGTGTTATTGACCTCTCAATTTGCGGGCACAGACATTTTTATTATACTGATTGTGACGAAACAGGACGCGGTGAAATCTGTTCCGGCTCTGTTACCAAAAACGGTCTTATGAGCGAAATCGAATATAAAGATGATGCTTTTAATTTCAAAAAAATATATCTTAACAAGTAGGATGGGAAAATGCTCGGTTTAGGAGATTTTTGGGTGTTGCTGGCGTATGCCGCCAATATAATTGTAGTTGTGGTCTGTGTTATTTACGGAATCATTAACTGGAACCGCGGCGGAGAAAATTCTCTGACTGAAAACAAGGAGAATAAATAATGGACGCAATTACACTGGGGGCAGTTATTTTTTTCTATATTGCCGCTATCGCAATTTTCGGTTATATCGGGTACAGAAAGACCAATAATGCCCATGATTATCTGGTCGCAGGACGCTCAACTCATCCGTTTGTTATGGCAATGAGCTACGGAGCCGCATTCATAAGCACATCTGCTATCGTCGGGTTCGGCGGTGTTGCCGGGCTTTTCGGTATGGGATTGTTGTTTCTGCCGTTTATGAATATTGCTGTCGGGGTTTTGGGAGCGTTTCTTATTTTCGGTATCAGGACCAGACAGCTGGGGTATGACCTCAATGCCAAAACCTTTGCCGAACTGTTGGGCAACCGTTTCAAGTCTCGCTATCTGAAAGTTCTCATTGCTGCGGTGATTTTTGTTTTCATGCCGCTTTATACCAGTGTTGTGTTGATAGGCGGTGCGCGTTTTCTGCAGGAGGTAATGCGTATAGATTACAACTGGGCATTGATAATTTTTGCAGTTGTGGTCGCAATTTATGTAACATTCGGCGGGCTGAAAGGAGTGATGTATATTGACTCTTTTATGGGAACGATTATGCTTGCAGGGATGATATTTCTGCTTGTTATGACTTATATCAGACTCGGCGGTGTTGTTGAGGCGCATCAGGCGTTGACTGATATGCGGCATCTCGTTCCTGAAAATCTTAAAAGTGCCGGACATACGGGGTGGACTGCCATGCCTGCATTCAATTCGCAATGGTGGTGGACTCTGGTATCAAGTCTGATGCTCGGTGTCGGTATAGGTGCATTGGCACAGCCGCAACTGGCGGTACGATTTATGACGGTCAAAAGCACCCGTGAGCTTAACCGTGCCATTTGTGTCGGTGCAGTTTTTATTCTCTTTACTGCGGGGACGGCGTATGTTGTCGGTGCGCTTTCCAATGTTTATTTTTATAAGCAGAGCTCTCAAATTGCTATCGCTGCGGCAAAGGGAAATCCTGATTTGATTGTGCCGCTTTTTATCAATCAGGCTATGCCTAAATTTTTTGTTTATGTATTCACGCTCACGCTGCTTTCGGCGGCGATGTCAACATTGAGTTCGCTTTTTCATGTTACAGGGAGTGCTTTGGGGCATGACCTCTACTGCAATATTTTCCGCAAAGAAAAAGATAATCTTGCGGTCAGCAGAATCGGTATTATAATAGGTATTGTTTTGAGTATCGTTCTTGCTTTTTATCTGCCTGCGGGAATTGTTGCGCGCGGTACAGCGATATTTTTCGGTGTCTGTGCGGCATCGTTTATGCCTGCTTATTTTGCGGCGATTTATTGGAAAAAAGCAACTGCTGCCGGGGTATGGGCAAGTATTATTAGCGGTGTACTGGTCAGTGTTTTCGGATTGGTATTTCTGCATCGTTCAGAGTCTGCACCGCTCGGTATCTGTCAAATGCTTTTCGGAAAAACTGAACTTATCTCAACTTTTCCGTGGCCTTATGTTGATACTATGCTGTACGCTTTGCCGATTTCAGCAGCAGTATTGATAATTGTAAGCTGTTTTACCGAACCGCTAAATCAATATCATATTAACCGTTGTTTCAGAAAAAAATAATATGAAAACTGTTATTACTGCTGAAGAAATAAAAATACGCGTCGCAGAACTCGGACGGGAAATTACAGAGTATTACCGGGACAAAGAACTCTCAGTTGTTGCTCTTATGAACGGAGCAATGATTTTTTGCGCTGACCTTGTCCGTGAAATAAAACTTCCGCTTCTTGCGGATTCTGTTGCAGTGTCAAGTTATGAAAATCTGCAATCCAGCGGTAAGCTCAAGTTTCGTGCCGAACCTAAAATCTCTGTTAAGGGTCGTCATGTGCTGGTTGTTGATGATATTTTTGATACCGGATTTACGCTTGCTGAAGTTATGAAATATTTTAAAAATTCGGGGGCTTTGTCGGTGGAATGCTGCTGTCTGCTCAACAAAAAAGATGTGGAAAAAAAAGCTCAGCAGCCAAAATGGATCGGCTTTGATATTCCTGAATTTTATGTTGTCGGGTACGGACTTGATGCCGATGAATTTTATCGGAATCTGCCGGATATTTGCGATTTTGAAGGTTGACGGCGCAAGATGTGATAACATCGGATGTTTTTTCTGATGTTTTTCATTTTTTGCGCTTGTATTTTACTGATAATGCGGTATATTTTGGAAAATGCAGAAGTGTGCAGTTGCTGCAGAATATTGAAAATGCTATTTACTTTAACATAGGAGAATATTGGTAATGAAAAACTTGCAAGGCGTTTATACTGCTTTGGTAACTCCGTATCGCAACGGAGGCGTTGATTATGAAGCATTGAGCAACATTATTGAGCTTCAGGTCAAGGGCAAGGTAGCCGGTATTGTTCCCGTCGGAACAACAGGTGAATCCCCCACGCTCAGCTGCGAAGAACATCTCAAAGTTATTGAATTTGTTGTTGAAAAAGTTGCCAAACGCTGCACTGTTATTGCAGGTACCGGGGCCAATTCAACTGCAGAAGCTATTGAACTTACTGTTGAAGCCCGCAAACTCGGTGCAGATGCAACTTTGCAGGTCACTCCTTATTACAACAAACCGACCGAAGAAGGTCAGTATCGCCACTTTATGAGCGTTGCTGAACAGGGCGGACTTCCGGTTGTGCTTTACAATGTCCCCGGCCGTGCAGGTGTGCCTATTTCTGAAAAAAATATCGCCCGCATGAGTTCACACCCGCTTATCGTTGCAGTCAAAGAAGCAGGCGGCAATGTTGAACGCGTCTCAAAAATTCTTGACATGTGCGATATCACTATCCTCAGCGGTGATGATGCTTTGACTCTGCCGATGATGTCCGTCGGTGCCAAAGGTATTATTTCCGTTGCCAGTAACCTTATCCCGGCAGAAATGTCTGAAATGGTCGATTCTTACCTCAAAGGTGACCTCAATAAGGCTATGGAACTGCATAAAAAGTATTACTGCTTCTTCCGCGATCAGTTCATTGAAACCAACCCCATTCCGATCAAAGCGGCAATGGCTATGGCAGGTTTGATTGAGGAAAGTTACCGTTTGCCGCTCTGCGAACTTACCGCAGAACACCGCGAACAGCTGCAGAAAACACTTGTCCGTTGCGGCATTTTGAAATAAGGAGAGCAAAATGGGCATAAATAAAGTTATTTGTGATGCTGATTCAGTAAATTCAGCAATTGAAAAAATAGCCGATGCCATTATTAAAGATTTTTGCTCAAATGATAAAATTGAAGAATTTGCTCTGGTGGGACTCTTTAAACAGGGAGTCCCACTTTCTTGCCGTATCGCAAAAATCATTGAACAGAAATGCAATATAAAAGTTCCGCTTGCCGCATTGGATATTTCCATGTATCGTGACGATTTCGGTTTGCGCAGTGCGCTGCCGCTCATCAATGAAACAGTTATTCCTTTTGATATGGATATGACCAATATCATTCTCGTTGATGATGTTTTGTCAACCGGCAGAACTATCCGCGCCGCACTTGACGCCGTAACCGATTACGGCCGTCCCAATCTTATCCGTCTGGCGGTGCTTGTTGACCGCGGCAATGTTGAATATCCCATCCGAGCCGATTATGCAGGTATGAATCTTGCAGTTGATGCTGATAAAAAAATAAAAGTTGAGTTTACGGAAAATGACGGCGTTGACCGCATTTCCGAAATAAAATGGAAATAACAGGTTGAATCATGGATTTTAAATGGACAAGAAAAGATTTGTTGAGTCTTTATGACCTTGACCGTCAGGAGATTGAATGTATCCTTGATACCGCTCAGGAATTCAAAAAAGTCTCTGAACGCAAAGTCAAAAAAGTACCCGCTCTCCGCGGTAAAACAGTGGTTAATTTTTTTGTTGAACCCAGTACCCGCACCCGCATCTCTTTTGAGCTTGCTGAACAGCGTTTGAGTGCCGATATTATCAATGTCGCCGCCGATGTCAGCAGCTTGAAAAAAGGCGAAACATTGCTCGATACTGTAAAAAATATTGAAGCATTGCAGGTCGATTTGGTTGTTTTGCGCCACTCTGCCACAGGTGCGCAGGATTTTATCGCAAAACATCTGAAATGCGGTGTTATCAACGCAGGTGACGGCGCACACAGCCATCCGACTCAGGCTTTGCTTGATATTTTCACTATGCGTGAACGCTTCGGCAGTCTTGAAGGATTGAATGTTACTATCGTCGGCGATATCCTTCACAGCCGCGTTGCCCGCAGTAATATCTGGGGCTTGACCAAACTCGGTGCCAATGTCACACTTGCCGGTCCTGCTACTCTCGTTCCTGAAGAATTCAACTGCATCCCCAATGTTCGTGTCTGCCACAATATGAAAGATGCTCTTGAAGGCGCAGATGTCGTCAATATGCTCCGTATTCAGCATGAACGCCAGACCAAAGGATTTTTCCCGAGTACTAATGAGTATTCCAGATATTTCGGCTTGAATTCAGGTACTATCAAATACTTGAGCAAAGATGCTATGATTATGCATCCCGGCCCGATCAATCGTGATGTTGAAATTGCTTCTGAAATCGCCGACGGACCGCAATCCGTTATTCTTCAGCAGGTCACTAATGGTCTTGCTGTGCGTATGGCAGTTCTCTTCTTAGTCGCGGAGTGTGTAAAATGAGTAAATCTTATATTTTGAAAAATGTCCGTGTGGTTGATCCCAACCGCAATATTGATGAAGTAACGGATCTCGGTATCGCAAACGGAGTAATGGCTGACCCGGCAACTCTTAAAGATGCCGAAGTTATTGACCTTACAGGCAAAATTGCAGCTCCCGGTTTTATGGATATTCATGTCCATTTGCGTCAGCCCGGCAATACTGCTGCTGAAACTATTCAAACCGGTACCGAAGCTGCCGCTTACGGCGGTTTTACTGCTATTGTTCCCATGCCGAATACCAGCCCGGCAGCTGATACTCCGGGAGCTATTGAACTTCTGAAAAAGACTGTTGCTGAATGCAGCCCCGTCAAAGTCTATCCCTGCGGCTGTATGACCAAAGGTTATGCAGGTGAGGAAATGGCAGGAATCGGCGGTTTGAAAAGTGCAGGAGTTTACGCATTGAGCGATGACGGCAAATGTGTACAAAATCATTTCCTCATGCGCAATATTGTCCGCTATGCCAAATCTTTCGGTCTGCCGATTCTCGACCACTGCGAAGAAGAAACTCTTTTTACCGGCGGTGTGATGAATGAGGGAAAATGGTCTGTCCTGCTCGGTATGGACGGTATCCCCAAAGCCGCCGAAGAGATAATCGTTGCCCGCGATATTATGTTCGCCCGTGAAATTGACTGGAAAATTCACTTGCAGCATATCAGCGTCAAAGAGTGCGTCGAAATGGTGCGTACAGCCCGTCAGCGCGGAGTTAAAGTTACTGCTGAAGCTACTCCGCATCATATTTCACTTACAGATGATTATATCCGCACTTACAATACCAATTACAAAATGAATCCGCCTCTGCGTACCGAAGAAGACCGTCAGGCTCTGCTGCAGGGACTCGCGGACGGCACTATTACTGTTATTGCCACTGACCATGCTCCGCATACGACAACAGCCAAGCTTGTTGAATTCAATCATGCGCCTTTCGGAATTATCGGACTTGAAACTGCAATTTCCGTCTGTCTGAAAGAACTCGTTCACAGCGGACTTTTGAGCATGAAAGATTTTGTCGCCAAATTTACAACCGGTCCCGCCGATGTCCTCGGATTTGAAAATTACGATTTGCGTAACGGCAATCCCGCCGATATCACCGTCATTGACCTCGAAAAGAAAGTCAAAGTTGACGCTTCCAAGTTCCATTCAAAATCTGTCAATACTCCGTTTGACGGTATGGAATTTGTCGGCGCCCCCATCATGACTATCGTTGACGGCAAAATCGTCGCTGATATGCGCTGAGATGAAGTAAAAATTTTTGCGGGGAAGTAAAACTTTTTTGAAAAAAAGTTTTCTTCCCCGCACCCCATCTTTCAAAAAACTTTCGATAAAAAACGGATTACATATTTGCTTGCGCAAATAAAGTAATCCGTTTTTTTATTATCTTTCTAATAATTTTCTATAAGTTTGACTGAAGAAAATGTAAAATATAATTAAAAGGTTTGGAAAATGATGAGGGGGTGCAGGGGGAGAAGAAAAGAACCTTTCCTGAAAAGGTTTTTTTTCTCCCCCTGCAACAAATCAGTCATCTTTTATAACATAGCTTTTATTTTTTCTCTGAATTTTTTTCGACTTCTTCAAATCGTTTTTTATCGGCGAGGGAGATGTGTCCTTCGACCATGCCGTTATCGAGCGGGTCAATGATACGGTTTTTGAGGTCGTTGAAAAGTTTGAACAAGTCAACTGTGCCGCCGATACCGTACCAGACGGTCGTAATTGCTGCGGCGATACCGGGAATGACCATGCTGAAGAACAAAAAGTAGTGTCCCCACCATTCCATTTTCCAAGGAGAAATCAGATTCCAGATGACGACCAGAATGAAGCCGAGCAGGAATTTGTAACCGAATGTGTATCCGAAAACGAGATAGCTTATGAGTTTATCGCCTTTGGTATATTCAGGAGTAATACCGATAAGTTTGCTGAAAACGGTTTTTACGCTCCATTTGACAGCAGCTTTTTTCTCTCCGTCAGAGTAGATGCCGCGATGCAGCATACGGTCAAGGTTAAATCTTTCTTTGCATGTCAGGAGTGAAACAATCACATAGACAAGAAGAGAAATAACCATGGCAAGGAAGAAAAATTCATACGCATTGATCGGACATTTGAGTCGGTTCATTTCCCATACAACATAGGGATTGAAAGGTCCTGAAACGGTGGAGAGGAAGCTGCCGACAGCTTCAACCATGCCGTTTGCCTCAAGATAGGGGTAAATCGTTTCCGCCCAGTTGCGCTGGAGGAAAATGCCGATGAAACTTACACCCATACCGGAGAGAAGAGATGCCCATGCGCCCGCTGTCGTTCCGAAACTGCTGTAAAAACCGAATACAATCATCGGACCTGCACCGCCTGTCCACATCCCGTACATAATTTGCACGAACATACTGATATAGTCAAGCTGAGACATAAAGAATGAGCCGAAGAAAAAGAGTATTCCTATACCGATGGCAATAACACGAATCCACAAAATATGTTTTTCCGGAGACAGTGTTTCATTTTTGTAAAACGGCACGACACAGTCTTGAACCAGAGTGGAACATGCACTGTAAATGCGGCTGTCGTCAGTTGAAATAATGAAAATTACAATCATCAGACAGAAAAGTCCGGCAAGTCCGACGGGCAGCATGTGACGCATTGCCGCAGGCAGCATAAGCTGATTGAAAAGGGTTTTGAATTGCTGGGCTTTTGAGCTGCCTTCGCCGTCAGTGCCGAATTGTTTCTGAGCTGTTTCATAGTAAACAGTGTCAAGATTTTTCTTATGGGAGAGGGGGGCATCTTTGCCGATAACATGTTCAGCTGCGGGAATTTCTTCAATCGCATTCATAAACTTTTCTCTCTCTGCCGGAGAGACAATCAATTCTTCAGCGATGTTGCGCGAAATATTATTGCGGATTTCTTTTGCGTCATCTTTGAAATTTGCATGGTTCATCACAGTAATAATGGCAACGGCAAATGCAATATAAAAAACGGTAGTGAATGCTCCGCGCCATGAACCGAGAATTGAGCCCATTTTTGCTTCGTGTGCGCTGATTGCAGAGTTGCTGCCGCCGGTAAGACCGCTGGCGTGATTGAGAATCGTATTCATAATTGATGTAATCAGCATGAACAGATTGAAGTCACGCAACTTCTGAATATCGTAAGGATTAAGGAAGTTTTCACCTGCGACACGGTCGCTCATAACCTGAACGATTTCATTCGGCCATGAAAATTTGATGAGAAAGTAAATGATAAAAATGGTGATGACCGGGAAGCATATAAGCCCCTGAATTGTGTCTGTAACATTGATGGCAAGCATACCGCCCATGTAAATCAAACTGATAGCCAGAGTCAGAAGAATAGCTACAATTATCATAAACGACGGAATTTCAAGTCCGAAAACAACCACTTTTTGCGGCAGTCCGAGAAATGATATAAAGAACCTTGCAGCAATCGCAGGCATGATGATATTTGCCATAAGTTCGGCAATGGAACGGACGAAACAGGCAAAAATACGCAGCGGTCGGTTGTAACGGATTTCAAGAAATTGTCCGATACTCATCGCTTTTGTTTCACGGAAACGGTAAATGCAGTATCCTGTAAGCGACATTATAACAGTCAGCGGCAGCATGACACTGTTCCAGAAAGTCAGCGCAAAACCTGTTTTGTAGTGTACTTCAATATATGAGACTAATGTAATCAAGCCGAGCGCATTAGCCATATTTGCCGTTGTGATGACATAACGGCGGCAGACACGGCCGCAGACGAGAAAGTCAGATACACCAAGAATATATCGTCGGACATACCAGCCCATAAACATAATAAATGCTACGGGCATAATGACGATGAGCCAGTCAAATAAACTCATTTATATAATCCTCCGCCGATTACTTGGCAATAAATTCAAATTCTTTGACAAAAATGCGGTTTTCGGGATTTTTGGGAGTTACGCCGCTGACATAGATATACATGCCTTTGGCGAATTTGTATTTGCCGACAAAAATTTTCTGATATTTATCGGTAGTGATTTGTTTGACGGGGAATGTAATATTGCCGACAATTTTTTTGGCAACAGTATTGTAAACGCCGATACCGCCTTTGCTGTTGGCGTTGGCTTCACTGAAAGTACCGCGGACAAGAGCATAGACTTCGTATGTTTTGCTGAAATCAAAATCGGCGGGGAGGTGCAGAGACAACGCCCAGCCTGAGTCTGCTTTCATTGCACCGACTTTGCCGTTGGCTCCGTCATCAAAAACATAGGCATCTTTGCCGTAGTATTTGAAATTGCTGTGGTTGAATTTCAAAGAATTGTTTGTTTCAGCGGCAAAAACGGCGGTGCAGCAGAGAACTGCCATAACAGTAAAGAATTTTTTCATTTTTTTTCCTTTCTTAAAAAATTGGTTGACATTGCTATTATACAACAAAAAATATTTTTTTCAAGAGAGAAAAGTTTCAAAAATATATTAATTTTGTGTCAGTTGCCGGTGTTGCAAGGTGTGCGGACTTGTCAGATAAATTTTGCCTGATTTTATTTCAGATATTTGCATCCGAGATTATTTGTTGTGCGGCATCCGAAAGGTCGGTTGCAATATTGAATTTCTTGTCAGGGTATTTGTCAAGAGTTTTTTGAGCATAACCGGACATGACGAGATAACTTTTGCGGCAGTGTGCGTTTTCGCCTGCTTCAATATCAGAGAGTCTGTCTCCGACCATAAAAGAGGAACTTAAGTCAAGGTCAAAATCTTTTGCGGCACGCTCAAAAAGTCCGGTATTCGGCTTGCGGCAGGAACATTCTCCGGTAAACTCCGGGTGGTGCATGCAATAATAATAAGCATCAATTCTGACACCGAAGGGATACAGCAGTTCGTCCATTTTCTTATGTACGGCAAGAATATCTTTTTCTTCATACATTCCTCTGGCAACACCCGCCTGATTGGTGATGATGATAAGTTTAAATCCGTTGTCCTGCAAAAGTTTCAGAGCTTGCGGAACGTTTTTTTCAAGAATAAGTTTTTCCGGTTCGTGGAGATAGTTGACTTCGACATTAATTGTACCGTCACGGTCAAGAAAACATGCTTTTTGTTTCATTTTTGCCTTTTTTGTAAAAAAAATGAGTTTTTTTGGTGTGATTTTATGATAAATTACTTGATATTTTCAAAGATGCAAGCTAAATTATATAAAATATAAGGATTTTTATGAAATGACAGATATTTATTGTAAAATCAAAAAACTTGCAGAGACCCTGCGACTTAGTAACGGTCGTCGGGGCTATACTGCTATTGAGAGCTGACTCATTCCGACGGCCGTAAATAAACAGGCTCGTTCTTTTTTTGATTTACAAATTCTTATTTAAAGGTGTTAAAATGTCTGATTTTAAAAAATATACTCCCGTAAAACCTATCAATATCGTTAACCGTCAATGGCCCTCACGCACGCTGGACAAAGCCCCCACATGGACAAGCGTTGACCTGCGTGACGGTAATCAGTCTCTGCCGATTCCTATGAATCCTGAGAAAAAACTGCAATATTTCCGCATGCTGCTGGAAATCGGTTTTAAAGAAATTGAAGTCGGGTTCCCCTCCGCTTCACAGGATGATTTTGATTTTGTCCGTACATTGATTGAAAATGACCTCATCCCTGATGATGTTTGTATTTCTGTGCTGACTCAGGCGCGCAAACATTTGATTGACCGCACCATTGAATCGCTGAAAGGCGCAAAACAGGCAATCGTTCACTGCTATGTTGCTACCAGTGATCTGCACGGAAAATTTGTCTTTAACAACGACCATGACAAAGTTCTGGAAATGGCAATCAACGGTACTCAGATGGTCAAAGATGCTATTGCTGAGGCAAAATTGGATTTCCCCATCCGCTATGAATTTTCTCCGGAAGAATTTACTGACAGTGATCCGGATTTTGTCGTTGAGCTGTGTACCAAGGTTAAAGAGTGCTGGGGCGAAGTCGCAGACAAGAAAGATTTTATCCTCAATCTGCCCGCAACGGTTGAACGCCGTCCGCCCAATCACTATGCAGATATGATTGAATATTTCATTCAGAAATATCCTTATATGGATCAGACTTCAATAAGTCTGCATGCTCATAATGATCAGGGCTGTGCTGTTGCTGCTACCGAATTGGCTCTGCTGGCAGGTGCCGACCGTGTTGAAGGTACAATTTTCGGTCACGGTGAGCGTACTGGTAATCTGGATATTATGGTGCTGGCAATGAACCTCTTTGCCAGAGGTATTGATACCGGACTGGATTTCTCCAATCTGGAACGGATTGTCAAAATTGTTGAAAATTGTTCCGGAATTGATGTGCATCCCCGTCATCCTTACGCCGGACAACTGGTCTTTACGGCTTTTTCCGGTTCTCACCAGGACGCTATCCGCAAAGGTATGGACCGCCGCGGTGAAATTTCCGATTATTTTCAGCAGGGTTGGAAAATGCCTTATCTGCATATTGACCCCGCTGATGTCGGCAGAGAGTACGAGAAACTCATCCGTATCAACAGCCAGTCAGGCAAAGGCGGTATTGTTTTTGTGCTGGAAAAAGATTTCGGTATCTATCCCCCCAAATCCATGCACGCTGAAATCGGCAAGGTTATTCAGCATTATATGGATGAAAAAGGCGGTGAGATAGACAGTAAAGAATTGTATGATGTCTTCTTCAAGAACTTTGTAAATACCGAAGGCAATTACGCATATTCAAATTACAGCCGTGATATACTGAAACATTCAGGCGATCTCATCGGTGTAAGTTTTGACTGGGTGAACCAGGGTGTTTCCCGTCATTTGAAAGGTGTCGGCAACGGACCTATTTCCGCTGTTGTCAATGCACTCAAAACAGATGAAAAACTGATTGAATTTTCTCTGGAGGATTTCTCCGAGCGTTCAATGGGCAATGATGCTGATGCCAAAGCTATTGCTTTTGTCGGTATTCGTATTGCAGAAAACGGCAAACTCGTTTACGGAGTCGGCGTTCACTCAAATATTGACCGTGCCGCAATCGCTGCTTTGATAACTGCTTTGAACCGTTCAGGAATGTGAGGTGTCAAGTGGATAAATGGAAGATAGTTTTGATTTTGGTGCTTGCAGTTGTTTTGCTGCATATCCTGATAATCAAAATTTTTATCATCGGTAATACAGACAATCCGCCGGTTGCAAAACCGGCAGATACTGTACAAAAAGCTGATAATGACAATATTCCGTCTATCCCTGAACCCGTATTGCCCAAGCGTCAGCGCAAAAAATGATGAATGAAGTCGAAAAAGCAAGATTACGATTGGCAGTGGTAAGTGCCGCATTTGCCTTATTTGTATTTTGTGTAATTTTCGGTATTTGTAAAATTTATAAACGCTTCAATACGGTTCCTGCATCTGCAGAAAAAAATGTGCAGCAAGCTGCCGATGAGCCGAGATTGAAATCGCGTTCAGTAAAAAGTATTCCCGTAAAAAAAGCTGTACAAGTCAAAAAAAATCCTGAAAAAAAAGTTGAAAAATCCTCAGATTTTGACCGCAGCAAAACTTTTTACGGGATACTTCCTGCATGGAAAAAATACCGTCTGCCCCGTTGCGGTATTCTCGCTGATGTTACTGATAATCGTATTTTGTGGTCATACAAAGCTGATAAAATAGTTCCTATTGCTTCAATGAGCAAGATGCTTACTTTGTATCTCGCTTTTGAGAGAATGCAGAAGTCAGGCAATGCAATTACGCTGAAGAATAATGTTAAACTCATCAAAAACAGTGCCATGGGACGGGAGGGCAGTTTCGGCTTTAAAGCAGGCGATATCTGTTCACTTGAAGATTTGATGAAAGCAGCAACCATCCGCAGTTCAAATGATGCTGCCGCTGCTATTGCGGCTTATTTCGGCGGTACAGAAAAGAACTTTGTTGCTGATATGAATTCTGAAGCACTTAAAATCGGCATGAAAAATACTCATTTCATCAATCCGCACGGACTGCCGGAAAAAAATAAAGATAATGTAAGCACGATGAATGATATGCTTATTTTGAGTGTGAAAATGCTTGATATTCCTGATTATATGCGTTTCGCCGGAATGAACGGCGCAAAAATCGGAGACAGAACCATCGTTAATACCAATAATCTGATGCGCCGTCGTAAATATCCCGGAGTTGACGGATTAAAAACAGGGTACACCCGTCGTGCCGGATTTTGTCTTGCTTTCAGTTGTATGCGCAACGGCCGCAGGCTTGTCGGTGTTGCCACCGGTTTTCCCAGTTCAGCTGACCGCGAAAACTTCATCACCGCATTGCTTAACTGGGCGTATAAATAAG
>JAZOSO010000070.1:0-1697 GCA_045657185.1 Victivallaceae bacterium
CCGGTAATTTGTATGTTGATTTGGGGGCAGAAGTTGATAATATCACCCTTAACGGCGGGAATGTTCATGTCGGTATGGGCGGTCACATTTCCGATGTGGAAATTGACAGCGGCAAACTTTATCTTTACGGCGGCGCAATCCTTGACGGAGTTATCAATGTCAACGGAACTATGGTGCTTGATGATATGACCATGAACTACGGCACAGTCAATTTGAATTTGGAAAGTGCCTCAAGTGCTTCTCCCATGATTGAAAATATGAAATTTCTCTCCGGCGGAAATTATACCATTGACGTTGATAATACCGATACAGGTTCATACATTATCGGCAGCAATGCGGGTGAGTTTAATTCATCATTTACCATTACATCAAACGGCGATGAGATAGGTTCAATCAGTGTCGGTGAAACTTTGAATGTCGGAGATTGCAGTTACACCATTGTCAAAGAAGATGAACGCATTATCGTCAAATCTGCTGTAACTCTTGTTCCTGAAATTGTAAGTTTCAGCGTAAATGGTATCGTTTTTGCATCTTCTAATGATTATGTCGTTGAGTATTCTGCAAATAATTTTTCAAATGTATTGCAGCTTGAATTCACCGGCACTCAAATTGATACTTACAATATGACCGGTGGCGATATAGGGTTCCGTACCCGTTTGGCAAAACGGGATATCCTGACTGAAGCACAAAAAATTCAAGCTCCCGCCAATTCCGCTTCTCCGCAAAAAATCGTTTCCAATGCAAACGATGCTTTGGATGTATTTTTTGCCGACTCTGACGGAATTTGGAGCGGATTTTATGCCGCAGAGCATAACGGCAGCATTGGCGAATGGGAAGGTACAAAGGAAATGGTAACTTTGGACGGCAAAAACTGCATAACAGATATTTTTGAAGGTTCAGCCGATGCAAATATTCTCGTTTTGACAGACAGTGCAAATGGTGACGCACTGTTTATTGATGATATTTATTCCGCGTCGCCTGATGCCGAACGGACTGCCCGTTTCGCTCAAATCAATGAAATCCGCGCAGGTGCAGGAGATGATATTATTGATATGACAAGTCAGCGTTTTGAGTATTCCGGAAATGAAATAACCATCCGCGGCGGCAGCGGCAATGATGTCATTTGGGCGGCGGGTTCCGATAATGACCTTTTCGGCGATGCCGGAAATGACCGTATCGTGGGCAGTGTCGGATTTGACATCATTATCGGCGGGGCAGGGGATGACTCTATGCACTCCGGCGGCGGAGATGATATTTTTGCCTTCTGTGAAAACTGGGGTGTTGACACAGTGGAAATCACAGATAACGCCAATATCACACTCTGGTTTGCTGCCGGAAATGAAAATAACTGGGACGCTGAAAACCGTATTTACCGTGACGGCAGTAATTCTGTAACAGTCATTGGCGGAGCAAACAGCAACATTGATTTGAAATTCGGCGATGAGGGCGGTCAATACAGCGATATGCTTGATATCGGTGCTTTTGAACCATCCTCCGGCGAAAGGATTTTTGAAGACAAAGCCCTTATAGCATAAAGGGATGAATGATTTTTATCTCTGTGTGTGAACTGTGCAGACAGAGATAAAATCAAAAAAAAGTACATTCATTCTTGCATAAAATACTTGTTGTGCTATATTATGGCAGTATGGTACAACAAGGAGGTGCAGAGTGAGTGTACACAGTGATATTTCAAATGA
>JAZOSO010000071.1:0-13800 GCA_045657185.1 Victivallaceae bacterium
ATATAAAAGAAAAATCTTCAAAAGCCGATACATTTGCTGTCAATTTGAAAAATACAGAGAAAAAAATTGCGGATACAGCTTCAGCAATCAGCAAAAAAGAATCTGAACTTGCTCAACTCAATATCCAAAAAACTGAAAGCGAAAAATACCTTGAACTTCATCAGGCAGACAAAAATCTCCCTCAGCTCAAAGCTCAATGGCAGGAACAACTCTATTCTCTCGGTCAGAAACTTGCCGCTTTCGGCGAGGCGGAGCAAAATATTACAAAAGACAGCAAGGAACTTGAAAAAAACGCTTCTGCCGCTGCCCGGGCAGCAAAAGCCGTTACTGCCGCAAAAACAAAAACCGATACTGCCCGGCAATCTCATACTGATGCAAAAACCGTTTTTCAGGGACTTATGAATGGTGAAACATTTAAAAATATGGAAGAAAAACAACAGCTTCTGCAGCAGGCAGTGATTTATCACCGTGCAATTGTGAATTATGAAGAAGACCGAAAGAAACTCAAAGACGGAGAAGCCTGTCCCCTCTGCGGCAGTCCCCATCACCCGTTTGCACTCGGTAATGTTCCAACGCTCAACGATGAGGAAATTCAGCTTGCAGAACTGAATAAACGCATATCGGACTGCCGCAAAGCTGAAGCCGAAGTCAACTCTTGTGCCGATATTTTGAACAAAGCTATCCTTGCTCAAACTAAAGCAGAAAATGAAGCCAATACAGCAGAAACTCTTTTGGCTTCTCAAACCCAGGCTTTGGATAAAGCGAAAAAAACTCTTGCCTCTTCTTCCGATGAAATCACTCTTCTGACCGAAAAAATAAACCAATCATTTCTTGCTTATCAAATCGAGTGGGACGGCAGAAATCTTCCGGCTGAAATTGACAGGCGTATTGTAAGTTATCAGGATTTTTCCAACGGATTGAACAATTTTGAACAGAAAAAGTTGCAGTTGGAAACCGAAATTGCCTCTCTCAAACAAAATCAGATTGATTTCAAGAACGATTATACAACGCTTGAAGCTGAATATAAATCTCTCAATTCAAATATCAATGATGTAAAAACTGAACGCGAAAAACTTTTCGGCAGCAAATCCGTTGATGCAGAGAGTGAAAAAATGCAGCAATCTCTTGAGCTTGCCGCCCGAAAACTCAATGTCTCCGCTGCTGAACTCAGCCGCTGTGATGAAACTTTGCGATTGACCAAACAGAATATCGACGAACTCAAAAATGAACTGATAATCAATGAAGCAAATTTCAAAACCGGCAAAGCTGCATATGACACAAAATGCGCCGAAGCAGGTTTTACCAATGAAACTTTCCTTGCCGCCAAACTTGACGAAAATACTCTCAACACCCTGACCGCCCGTGATGCCCAACTCAAACAGCTTGAAATTTCACTGGAGCAGGAGTTGAAAGTTTTAACCGAAAGCATCACCGAAAACAAAAAAACAATACCTGCGGAACTTACAAATGATATTTTGCAGGATGAGTTGAAAAAAATCAATGAAAAATTTGCAGAATGTCAGGAAAAAATCGGTGCATTGAAACAATCTCTTGAGTTTGATAAACAAAATCGTTCTGAACAATCAGCAACTATTGCAGAATTGGAAAAACTCCGTAAAACTGCCGCGCTGTGGAATGACCTCGACGGCATTATCGGCGGCAGTGACGGTCTGCGTTTCCGCCGCATTGCCCAAGCAATTACTCTGGATAAACTGCTTGCCAATGCCAATGAAATTCTGAAAAATATGACCAATCGCTATGAACTTGTACAAATACCTGATGAAGCAAATCCGCTGACAATAAGTGTTATTGACCACTGGCTCGGTGATGAAATACGCACATCCGACAACCTTTCCGGCGGTGAAAGTTTTCAGGTATCACTGGCTCTTGCACTCGGTTTGAGTTCTATGGCTGGCGAAAAAATCCATATCGACTCACTTTTCCTCGATGAAGGATTCGGGACACTTGACCCCGACTCTCTGGAAAATGCACTGCAGACTCTGTCATCTTTGCACACTACCGAAGGAAAAATCATAGGCATCATCTCACATGTGCAGTCTATCGCAGATAATGTACCGTCACTCATTGAAGTAACTCCTTGCGGTTCAGGACGCAGCACTATTTCCGGTGCAGGAGTGAAATAAAACAACAAACTTCAAAAAACATCGTTTTTCTGTGGGAAAACAGCTGTTATCCGGCATAACGGGGTGATTTCAGATTTTTTGAAATCACCTCCGGAAACAAATAAATTTCAAAGTTATTTTCTTCTCGGCTTGAAAATCTCTCAAACAGTGTTAAGTTATGATAGTGAATTTTGTTTATACAGGAGATTGAAATGCCGGAAAAACTTAAGAATTTTTATACATACTTATCCGCTGATAATATTTTATGCAATACATGCGGTCTGAATGAGCAGCAAATCATACTTTCATTGATGAATCTTGTTGCTAAAGATGCAGCTGCACTTGATATTCCGAATGCGATTGAAGAGATTGAAAAGCGCGAAGCTCTCTTTTCCACAGTTATCGCTCCGGGGTTGGCTGTTCCTCATGCCCGTTTGACCACAATAGACAAACCGCTTGTTGCCATGGCATGTTGTCCGCAGGGTATAAATTTTCATAATCAGCAGGTCAAAATTCTCGTTCTTTTGCTGACTCCGCTCTCTGAGCCCAATCTGCACTTGCAGCTTATGGCGGCTCTTGCCAAAGATTTTTCTGCAGAAGATGCCATTGACCGCGTTGCAAAATTCACTGTTCCGCAGGATGTTATCGAATATTTCCGCTCAAAAGAAGTGGTTATGGTTGACTATCTCACCGCCAAAGAGGTCATGCGTGAAAATGTAAAAACCTTTTTGGATACCGATACTCTGCTCCATGCAATCAACACTTTTTCCACCTCTCCTGCCGAAGAATTTCCCGTCGTTGACAAAGACGGCAAACTGAAAGGCATCGTATCTCTTACCGACCTTTTGCGCCATTGTCTTCCCGAACACATGCTATGGATGGAAGACCTTTCCGGGATTTACAAAATGCAGCCTTTTGCAGAAATGCTGAAAAATGCCTGCACAACAAGTATCGCAAAAGTTATGAATCAGGACTTTATCACCGTCAGTGAAGATGTTCCTGCAGTTCAACTTGCCAAACTTTTTCTGACTGACGGCATACGTTGTCTGGTTGTTATCAACCATGAGGGCAGACTTTCAGGTATTGTCAAACTGAAAGAATTCTGTGCCAAATTTTTCTGGGAATAATAACAAAGGATAATTTATGAAAAAAATCGGTATGTTCTTTATCAAAATCGTTATTGCCGTTTTGATAATTTCATTTTTGATACATACCCATTTTGACTCTTTTTCTCAGAATATCCGCAACTTCAACTTCGCATGGCTCGTCCCGGCTCTTCTTATTTTGTATATAGAGATGACCTTTTGTGCGTTCCGTTGGTATTTTCTGGTAAAAGCAGTAAACATCAAACTCTCATGGCATGAAGCACTTTCGCTTACCATGAGAGGTTATTTTTGTTCAATTATTATTCCCGGCGGAGCAATCGGAGGAGACATTGCCAAAATAGGTATGATTGCCCACGGCATGAACAAAGGAGAACGTTTTGAACCGAGTCTGAGTATTCTTATTGACCGCATTGTCGGTATGGTTGCCCTTTTCGGCACAGCAATTATCCTTATGCTTCTGGATATCAGAACTCTGCTGAAAATCGACCTTTCTGCAACAGGAATAGCTCCGGAATTCAATATATACCTGATTTTACTTGTTATGCTGTTGTGTTTTGCGGGAATTGCTGCGGCAAGTGTGCTTTTTGCATGGAAATACATAGAAAAAATTCCGCTTTTCAGATTGCTTTTTGATAAATTTGACAAATTATCGCATAACCTCGCCGGCAGGATGAGACTTGCCTTTGAACTCTATTGGGACAAAAAAAAGACTCTTGCAGCAATGACAGTCGGAAGTGTTTTTATGGTACACCTTATCCAGCTTCCTGTTATTTGCTGTATCTGTTACGGTTTGAATATGGAAATTCCGTCTTATCTTACTTTGGCAACAGCAATAATACTCGGCAATATTGCAGGGCTTATTCCGCTTACTCCGGGAGGGATAGGGTTGAGAGACCTCGTTATTTTTGCAGTACTGCAGGCGGGCGGATTTGCCAACATCGCACTTGTTCCGCTTTTGCTTTCACTGGCTCTTATGCTTGGCAATATTTCCGTCGGAATATTCTTTTTTGACAAAGGATTGAAACGGGATACTGATAGTAACAATATTATTAAGGATACTTGCAATATATGAATGAAATGCAATTTGAAATAAATTTTGCTCCGCAGGAAGGCAACAGGTTCCGCGAAACACTTGACCGCGGCGGTTTTGTCTTTCTCATTGAGCATAACAGCGCAGGACGGGACAACGACCTTGAAGCCGCTAAAGACCGTCTGCGTCAGCTGGAATCTGCGGTACTGGATATAAAATCGCTTGACTGTGCGCTTGCCATTACCGACGGATATTCACAACAGGAAGCATACCGCAGTCTGGATTATGCCATGGGACTTGACATGGCAACCCGTGACCGTCATGTTATTTACCTGAGCGGCAGAAATACAACTATTGAAAGCGGCAAAGAACTTATTGATTTTGCAAAAGCAGGAAACTTTCAGAATCTGGTTGCAGTTACAGGCGATGCTGTAACCGGTGAAGGCGTCAGAGATACACGCAGGAGAAGTTTCCTGGAAAGTGTGCATACTTTGCACATGATGAATGACAGGGACTTTTTTCAGGGCTGTGTAATGAATCCATTTCAATACACTCCGTACACATTGTACCCGCAGTATTCAAAACTGGTAAAAAAACTCAATTCAGGTGCGAAATTCATCGTCACTCAGGCAGGATATGACATGCTCAAACTGCAAGCTCTGCGGTGGTATCTCGGCGAAAGAGGTCTATATTTCCCGACAATCGCCCGTTTACTGCTTCTTACCCAGGAAAAAGTTGAAAGTATCATTGACCGTCAATATCCGGGAATTAAAATTTCTTCCGATTTCCGTAAAATACTTGATAAAGAAAGTCAATTCAGTTCAAATCAATTTGAATCCGCGCAATGGCGCAGACTTGAATTACAGGCTGCCGGATGCCGTCTGCTCGGTTACAGCGGAATTCAGGTTATGGGCGTTGACAGTCCTGCCAAAGCCCGTACTGCGGCAGAAAGAATTGCCGGTGCACTCCGCGAATTTACGACTTTTGAACAATGGCTTGAAGAATATAATGCTTATCTTGCCAGAGCTGAAATGGCTCCGTCAGGTTCAAGTTTCTATATGTACGACCGCATTTTGCGCCGTCCCTACCCCGAAACTCCGCCGCGCATGACGGAAATCGGAGAACTGAAAATCAACCGCAAAGAAAAATTTCTTTACAATTTGAGAAAATTTTTCTTCGCTCATGCAGACAATCAAACAGCACGCAACCGCCGTTTCTGGAAAGTTCTGCTGGCAGGATGCCGCACCTGCAACCAGTGCCGTCTGCCGTCAACTTTTTATGTCTGCCCTGAACATTGTCCCAAAAAAGTTTCCAACGGTCCCTGCGGAGGCGTCAAAAGCAACGGAGACTGTGAAATCGGAAACTTTGAATGTATCCACAGCTACAAAATGCGTCTGGCGCTGTGGCAGAAAAAAATGTTCCGTCTTGAAGATGAATACATTCCGCCTACAAGCGGTAATTTAACATAAAGGAGCAAATAATGCTGATGAAACAACTAATCCTCGGACCTATGGAGAATAACTGTTATCTGCTGCAAAGCAAGGATAACAGAACTCTGTATATCATAGATCCGTCATGCGATACTCAAAAAATTATAGAGTGTGCTGAACATAATTTTCAGTTTGAACAGTCGATAATTCTGCTGACTCACGCTCACGCTGACCACATCGGTGCAGTCAAAGAGCTGATGAATGAATTGAATGTCACGGAAATCATGCTCAATGATAATGATATCGCACTTTTCCGCAGTCCGCACAATGCTATTATGCCGATATGGCCGCTCATAGAAGATTTGCCGCAAACAACAAATGCGCATAATACAGCGGATTTTGAAGTTATTCATACACCGGGACACACCGAAGGCGGAGTATGTTATTATGTTCCCGAAGAAAAATGGCTGTTTTCCGGAGATACGCTCTTTTACCGTTCGGTCGGCAGAACTGACCTCCCCGGAGGCTCAGATGTGGTGCTTACGGCATCAATACGGGAAAAACTGTACACTCTGCCCGGTGATGTAACCGTCTATCCCGGACACGGTTGTACTACCAATATCGCTGATGAAAAAAAATTAAATCCATATATATAAAAAAAGGAAAAATATTATGCATCCTGCACTCATTTCACTTTGTATCGTTGTCGGAATTATTTTTATTCTTATTTCATGGTTCTACTTTTGGCCATACAGTTTCGGCAAAGTCCTCCTGACTATTTTGCGTCACACAATCTACCTTGTTGAATTCAAAGGGCGCGGCAATATTCCCTACAAAGGTCCGGCACTGCTGCTTGCCAACCATGTCTCCCCCTTTGACTGCATGATTATTATGGGTATGACCAAACGCAAAGTTCATATTATGATGAACAGTCACTTCTTCCGTTCAAAATTATTTATGCCCGTCTTCCGCCGTTTCGGATTTATTGAAGTTCCCAACAGCAACCGCCCCAAGGAAATGCAGGCACTTTTCCAGAAAACACAGCAGCTTTTGCGTGACGGGGAACTTGTTTGTGTCTTTGCCGAAGGCGGTGTATCAGAAAACGGACTTATCTCCAACTTCAAAAACGGTATTCTTCAAATGCTTCCCGAAGATATTCATGTTCCGCTCATTCCGGTTCGTATCGGTATGATGCGCGGTACATTATTTACAGTTTTCCAAGGCAAAATCCGTTATCTCGGCGGCCGTTCTCTGCCGCTTCCGATTTCAGTTATGGTCGGCAAAGAAATTTCACACGACATCACCCCTTTCCAGCTGCGTCAGCAGGTTTCAGAAATGGGAGCTGATATTGAAATGCTGCCTTACCGCTGTGAACGAACTGTACACTATCAATTTCTCCGTCAGGCAAAATCACATCCTTTCAGAGCTTCATACAAAGATGCCGGTTCAAGAGCTGTTAAGAATATCACCATGCTCATAAAGAGTCTGATTATTTCCGGCCGCATCCGTCAGCTGGATAAATATACTCAATCCGAACTCATCGGTGTACTTCTGCCCAACTGCACCAATCTTGTAGCGGTTCTTTTCGGTGTACTTTATGCTGACAAAACTCCCGCAGTTCTGAACTACTCCAGCGGCGAAGAAACTTTACGCAAAGTCATTGACCGTGCCGGTATCAAAGTCATTCTCACCAGCCGCAAATTTATTGACAAACTCGGATTTCATGAAACTCCGGATATGATATTCCTTGAAGATGTAGCCAAAGAAATTACAAAAAGCGAAAAACGCAAAGTCATGCTTGATACTTTCCTGCTGCCTTCCTCATGGCTCATCCGCAAATATTCACCTGAAAACTTCAAAGACTTAAACGGACTTCTTGTGGTTCTCTTCTCTTCCGGTTCAACCGGTGTCCCCAAAGGCGTTATGCTTACCCACCGCAATATCAATTCCAATATCCAATCTTTCGGCAGAGCTATCAAATGGACTACTGATGATATACTGTTGGGTAATCTGCCGCTTTTCCATGCATTCGGGTTCTGCGTCTGTTTCGCATTCCCTGCGGTTGAAGGTGTCCATGTCTCCTACACTCTTAATCCGCTTGACTCATCACTGGTCTGCAACTGCGTGGAAAAAGACAAATGTACCATCATGGTTGCAACTCCCACTTTCCTCCAGAACTACATGCGAAAATACAAAGAAGGTCAATTCAAATCTCTTCGTCTGGTTATCACCGGTGCCGAAAAACTCCGCCACGATATTTCTGAAAAATTCAAAGAGCTTACCGGACTTGAAGTTATTGAAGGTTTCGGCTGTACCGAACTTTCTCCGATTGTCTGTATCAACCTGTCCCAGTCAATTTTCCATTTGGGTAAAGAATACGGCAAATTCGGTTCAATCGGCGCCCCCATGCCCGGTATTCATGTCAAAATCGTTGACCCCGATACACTTGAAGAACTTCCGCCGGATACTCCCGGTTTGATGCTTGTCAAAGGCGGTCTCGTTATGAAAGGTTACTGGAATGACGAAGAAAACACCCGCAAAGCTATGAAAGACGGCTACTACATCACCGGTGATATCGTTTCTATGGATGAAATGGGCTACCTCACAATTACAGGCCGTCTCTCACGCTTCAGCAAAATTGCAGGAGAAATGGTGCCGCACGAAATGGTTGAAATGGCTATCAATGAAGAACTCAAAGCAGAGTCAAGAGTTATCGCAGTCACAGCCTGTGAGGACTCAAAACGCGGCGAGCGTCTTATCGTATTTTGCGCACTTGATAATTTTGATGCCGCAGCTGTTATTGAGAAACTCAGAGTCCGCGAACTGCCCAATCTCTGGATTCCCAAAGTTGATGACTTTATCAAAATTGACAGTATTCCTCTGCTCGGCAGCGGCAAAGTTGACTTGCAGGAACTCAAAAAACGCGCTGCCGCTTATGCAAAATAATAAAGCAGGATTATAAAAATGCGTAACCCCTGGAGTGAGTTCACTATTCCTGATAGTGAACTCTTCAATGACCTTTGCATTGAAAATTATGCAGAGACAAATCATCCGCAGCAGACGGTTTATTGGAGTATTCCGAAAAATAAAAAAGATTTACCGCTTGTGATTTTCTTTCACGGCGGCGGAATGACATGCGGCGGACGCGAATGTCCGTCAGGTCTGTTTAACGGAAATTATGCAATCGCCGAACCGCGGTACAGATTTTCACCTCAACACGCTGCCCCTGCTCAGATTGAAGATGCAGTACAATCAATAGCCTATTGTATTAAACATGCCGTTTCGCATAATGTCAATCCTAAAAAGATTTTTGTCGGAGGTATGTCTGCAGGCGCATATCTTGCAGCAATTTCAGTAATGCATCCGAAGTGGCTTGCCAAATACGGATTGCATTATAAAGATATTGCAGGACTTATTCTTGTCAGCGGTCAGATGACAACTCATTTCAATATAAAATCCGACCTCGGACGCGACAACGGCAGATATAATCCGCTGATTGACGAATACGCACCGCTGGCGCACCTTGCAGTTGATTTGCCGCCGATAATAATGATTACCGGCGAAAGCGGACTTGACATGCCTGCCAGGCCCGAAGAAAACGCTTTTATGGCTGCATCACTGAAAGCCATGGGGCATACAGATGTAAGCTGTTATCATTTACAGGGACATCATCACGGCACTGCCTTTGACAGCTGTGACAGTCTCGTACTTGATTTCCTCAATAAACATACAAAATAAATAATCTCTTTATTTCCGTAAAAAAACTGCAAAAAAAACAGACGCAGCACCATTTGTGTTACGTCTGTTTTTTTGGTATTTTGAAAATTGCTTATTTGACGCCCATGGCTCTCAAATTATTGAATGAGATTTTCATGGATTCAAAAATATCTCTGCCGGGATAAGGATTATCCTGTTCAATGGAATACCAGCGAATATTTGTCTCACGGCATGCCTTGAGAATTTTATCCCATTCAAGATTGCCTTCACCGATTTCACAGAAAACGGGATTCATTTCAATCATGGCAAAATCTTTGAAGTGAATAACGGGAATACGGCCTTCAAGTTTGCGAATCCATGTTTCAGGATTTGCGCCGCCGCGCTGAACCCAATGAACATCAAGTTCGGAAAAAACACATTTCGGATTGGTTCTTTCATAAAAAAGTTCAAGAGTCGGCTTATGCGGTTCAAGATGAGCAAATTCAAAATGATGGTTGTGATAACCGAGTTTGATACCTGCTTCAAGAAGTTCTGCGCCTTTTTCATTGAAAATATTGATAAGTTCGTCAAACTTGTCCTTTTCCTGAACATAAGCAATCGGAGGTGCGCCGAGAGCGACAAAATCACATTCAAGAGTGTGCATTTTGTCAATCAATTTCTGTGTATCTTCGTTAATCATGGCAAGGCTGTCATGGGTGGCGCAGCAGTACATATTGTGTTTATCAAGCTGTTTTTTGATAACTGCCGGTTCGAGCGGGACACATGAAACCTGAACTGCTTTGTATCCGATTTCACAGAGTTTATCCAAAGTTGCATCAAAATCACTTTCTGTTGTGCAGTAATCGCGCAAATTAAAAAGTGTCACAGCAATCTGACTGTCAGGAATATTCATTTTATTTACCGCAATCTTTCTTTATTTCATTGAGCATTTTTTCAAAACGTCTGCCGTATTCTACATAGCTGGTGTATTTGACTTCTTCGAGGTCGGTGGTATTTTCTGCAGCATCATGGAAAACAGCTGCAACGTGGGGTTCCATAGAAAATCCGCCGTCATAACCGCTTCTGATCAAATCGTAGAGAACTGCACGGACATCGCCGCTGCCGTCACCTGCCCAGCAGTATTTGCAGGCGGGACGGGTTTTGCCGTCTGCGAGAGGAACTGCAGTACCGTCTTTAATATGAACGTATGAAATGTAGTCTTTGACGTAGTGATAAAATTCCCAAGTTGACTGTAATGCATAGGGGAAAGTACCGATACGGCGATAGTTGAAAACGGGATTTCCTGTATCAAAAATAAGAGTGAACGCCTTGTTATTGATATTTTCAATCAATTTCAAAGTATGCTTATAGGACAAACCGCCGTAGTTCATGCAGTTTTCATGCCCATACATAATTCCGTTGTCTTCGCAAATTTTGACGAGTTCACCGACTTTAGCGAAAATGATTTTTTCAAGTTCGGGGTTATCGGGCTCTTCATCCTCAACCATTTTGAAACTCATACCGCGCAAAAGTTTGATATTGAGTTTGTGCATACGGGGAATTGCATCATAAAGAAGTTTTTTGCTCTTTTCAAAATCTTCATCACTGCGGGGGTCCATGCCCCAGTTGGCAATACTGCTGCCGTAGCAGTTGATGGCAATGCCTGCATTGTCAAGTTTCTCACAAAGAGCATCAAATTCCGCATCAGTAAGAGTGGAAAGATTTTTTCCGTCAATATTGCGTGTTTCAATATACTTCCAACCAAGTTCTTTTGTTGCTTTGATTTGAATGTCAAAAGAACTTCCTGCCTCATCGGCAAAACCTGTTAAAAACATAAAAACCTCCGATTAAAATGATTTTGACATTTCTTCAGCACTTGCCTGAGTTGCGGCAGTTTTCTTTTCATATCTGCTGACAGCGATAAGTTTTTCGAGTTCAGCGGCATATTCTTCAGCATCCATGGGCAAAGTAACAACTTTGTTTTTCAAGCCTGCAAGCAGCATGGAGTTACCGAGTTCAAGACCGCGAATACCTTCCTCCATAGGAGCAATCAAAGGAGTATCTTTGAGAATTGCGTTAGCGACATTTTCAATAACGTTGCGGTGCTGATTGATATCGCCGAAATAAGGAATTTCACATTTCCAGTTATCGGAAACTGCAAAAGATTTTTTTGAAGTTTTGATAAATTCAGTAGTCTCAATTTCGTTGCGGACAAAGAGGAGTTTTCCGTCTTCAAAAGTGAGTTTACCTTTTTCAGCAGTGATTTCCAGACGATTGGTGCCGGGCATTTCACCGGTTGAAGCGATAAAGTTACCGACTGCGCCGTCGGCGTATTCCATGTAAACGTTGACTTCGTCTTCAACTTCAATATCGTGATATTTGCCGAATTTGGCTACACCGCGAACGGTTTCGGGCATACCGAAAAACCACTGCCACAAGTCAAGCTGATGCGGGCACTGGTTGATAAGGACACCGCCGCCCTCACCTCTCCAGCTGGCGCGCCAATCGCCGGAGTCATAATAAGCCTGAGTACGGAACCAATTAGTAATAACCCAGTTAATGCGGTTGATTTTGCCGAGTTCGCCGTTTTCAATAAGCTGTTTGATTTTTTTATGAGCAGGCAAAGTACGCTGATTGAACATGAGTGATTTTTTAAGTTCGGGGTATTTTGCAGCTTCAGCAATCATGCGTTCAGCTTCTTTTTTGTGAACGGCGATGGGTTTTTCAACGATGAGGTGTTTACCGTGCTGCATAGCCATAATGGCGAGGTCGGGATGAGAGTAATGCGGAACGGCAATAATAACGGCATCAATATCAGCTTCTTTGAAAAAAGTTTCAGCATCAGTGAAACACTTGACTTTTTCGCGGATTTCAGGTTTGATGCGGTCAAAAGCCTTGGGATTGATATCGCATACAGCGGTCAATTTTGCATTTGCAAGTTCACTTACAGAACGGGTATGGGCTGAACCCATATTACCGATACCGATAATACCGAATTTTACAAAATCCATAAAAATATCTCCTGTTTTATTTAAGGGTTGAAGTAATATAACCTCAAAAAAACGGATTTCCACACCTTTTTTAAAATTTTTCACGAAAAAGTTGTATTCTATTATTATATTCAAATACATTTTTATTAAAAAACATGCTTATTCAACCTTGAAAAAGTTGTATTGTTGTATTATATTTAGTGCTGAAGGATTTATATTATGATGACCAAAACTTCAACTGTTGAAAATTTTATCATTCAGGAAATAAGGAACGGAAATATTTCAATCGGCGGCAAAATCCCCTCCCGCAGTGCACTTGCCAAACGATTTAAATGCTCCCGTACTGTTGTTGAACATGCCGTTGACCTATTGAAAAATGCCGGGTATCTGAGCGGCGAACGCGGCAGCGGCACTTATGTTATAAGCAGCCATGCTCAATCGGAAAAAATACGCCATTTGAAAATAATTGCCGACTTTAATTTCAGTTCACTGAACAATTCACTTTTACCGATATTGAATTTTTCGGATTTAAATATTTCGGTGGAATGGATTCCTGCCAATCGAGCAGCACTTGAGCTTGACAATCTGTGTATTCCTGGCAATGCAGTAATAACTCTGCGGCCGAAAATCGGTCAGATAGTCCTGCTTGAAAAGTTAAAAAAACGCAATATTCCCGTCCTTTTGTTAAATCGTGATTATGACGGTTTTGACTATATTATAACAGACCCGGCGGCGAGTATCCGAGAAGGGTTATCCTGGCTGCTTATAGAAGCGGGGCGAGAAATTGCTTTTGTATCACATCGTCCGACGGTCAGCCGTCCGTATCTTGCGGAGCGTATTCTGTCATTTTACGAATCTGCATTGGAGCTTGGGGCGAAGCTGAATTATTCATGGTGCATCAGCAAGAAAACGGAAAATTTTACAGAAGACATATCAGCGATAGGCAGACAGCTTTTCGGAGCGTCACATTCGCCGAAAGGAATTTTCATTCTGGATGCGGATTTAGTACTGCCGGTGGTAAACTGCGGACAGGGGTACGGCTTTTCGCCCGGAATTGATTATAAACTTCTGACATTTGACAATCTCCCGGAACTTGAGAATCGTCCCGGGATAGCGATGATGCAGCAGCCGAATTTATTGTATGCCAAAGAAATCCGCCGCTGGCTGACCACACTTCCGAGCCGCACGCAATTCAAAGCCGCCCTGAAAACTCACCTGAAACTGCCCTTATAACATTTTTTATTGGCTGTGTTATAAAAGATGACTGATTTATTGCAGGGGGAGAAGAAAAAACCTTTTGGCGTTCCACCCGCCTTTTTATATGGTTCTTTTCTTCTCCCCCTGCACCCCCTCATCTTTTTCCAAACCTTTTAATTACATTTGACATTTTCTTCAGTCAAATTTATAGAAAATTATTGGAAAGAT
>JAZOSO010000072.1:0-22630 GCA_045657185.1 Victivallaceae bacterium
AGCACGCTTCATGGCGCGGCGGAAACCGATACGGCGTTCAAGCTGCATGGCGATATTTTCAGCCACGAGCTGAGCGTTGGCTTCAGCGCGTTTGATCTCAGCGATCTCAACGAAAACTTCTTTTTTGTCCGTTAATTTGGCAACTTCCTGACGCAAGCTGTCCAAGTCTGCACCGCGTTTGCCGAACAGAACGCCGGGACGTGCTGAACAGATAGTGATGCGAACACGGCTGGTAAAACGTTCGATACGGATGCGTGCAATTGCAGCAGCAGCGTACTTTTCTTTGATGAACTTGCGGATTTTGAGATCCTCATGCAACCATTCGCCGAACAGAGCTTTGCCGGCGAACCAGCGGGAATCCCAGTCCTTGGTAAGTGCAGTTCTCAATCCGATAGGATTTACTTTTTGTCCCATAATAATATCCTATTTAGTTAAATATCCGTCAAAATAACTTCCAGATGACTCGTTCTTTTACGAATCCTGCCTGCCGATCCGCGAGCTCTGGGCTGAAAACGTTTGATGATGGGACCGGGGCCGACCATGACGGTTTTAACCATCAGACGGGAACGGTTGACATCATTGTTGTTCTCAGCGTTTGCAACAGCGGAACGGAGCGTATCACCAAGCAGCCGTGCTGCCTTGCGGGGGCTCAAGTCAACGATAGCCAGCGCTTCGGTAACGGACTTGCCTTGAATAAGACGCGAAACATGGCGGGCCTTTTCAGGAGAAATCCGCACGTTTTTTGTCAATGCTCTAACTTCCATAATCTGGTTCTCTATTATTTTTGTTGTTTTATTTGTTCACTTACAGCCTCCGTTCCCGGAGAAAGGTCCTCGATATTGCCTTTGACGAGCAGTGCTGCTGCAACAAACGGCCGCACAGCGACCACCTTTAACACTGCCGGCTCCTTACCGGAGCGGTAGATCAGTCCATTAAACGCACCATGAACAGATCCGACTGACAATACAACAACGTTTGACTCACGATCTACTGCGAGAATTCGACATCTTCCCACTGAACCCTGCGGTATATTGCGGTCATTCATTGCCATGAATTTGCCGGCGCGCCTGCGAAGTTCATCTGACTTCAACTGAAGTTCAGCTCTGCCGATCTTCCCAATGGCAGATTCCTTCACAAGAGCTTCAACAAATTCGCAGAATTTCACGGAATACAGGGCAAGCTCCCCGCCGCTTTCAGAGATATCATCCGCCATTGCCAGCAACTTCTTTTCCTTGCCGTCAGGATTTCGCACGCCGCTGCTTGAAACAGCTCCCGACAACAGAAGTTTCAGCCGGAGATAACTCTCATTCTGCTTCTGATACTTTTGGTTGATTTCAATAAACTCCTGAAAACAGCGTTCTTTCTCCCGGCGCAAGGTTTTGTTCTCGAGTTCAAGAAGCACTATTTTCTGCTGCATCTCCAAAAGTTCTTTCTTCAGCTGTTTCAAGTCATTTGATTTGAGAGCATCCTCAAAATTAACTTTGATACGCGCTGACGAAAATTCCTTTGTTTCAGCAGCTTCCGAACACTGTATACAAAATATCCACAGTGTCAGGACTATTAAAATACACCCACTTCGCATATTTTTCCAGTTTTTTTTGAAAAAAATTTGATTTTTTTTGTATTTTTTTTGAATTAAAGCTCTGTTTTAAGTGATTTTGCCATTCTTTCAACTTTGGCAAGAGCTTTTTCCACAGATTCATCACGGGCAAGCAAAACCCCGAGACGGCGATGACCGCGCAGCTGTCCTTTACCGAAAATACGCATATTGGTATTTTCCTCTGCAAGAACTTTCTCCAGCATATCAAATGAAACTGCATCGGAATTGCCTGCAACCTTTATCGCTTTTGATGCAGAAGGTCCGTGGAAAGCGATATTGGGAATCGGCAGACCGAGAACTGCACGGGCATGCAGATCAAACTGTGACAAATCCTGAGAAATCATTGTAACCATACCGGTATCATGCGGGCGGGGACTGACTTCACTGAAAATAACTTCTTCGCCTTTGATAAAAAGTTCAACGCCGAAGATCCCTCTGCCGCCCAATGCCGCTGTGATTTTGCCTGCGATATCACGGGCTTTTTCCAATGCAGCAGCTGACATCGGCTGCGGCTGCCATGACTCCTGATAATCACCGTCAACCTGATGGTGTCCGACAGGTTCAAGGAAACTTGTACCGTTGATATGACGGACGGTCAGCTGAGTGATTTCAAAGTCAAAGTCAACAAATCCTTCAACAATAACCTTACCTGCCCCTGCTCTGCCGCCGGACTGGGATTCTTCCCAAGCCTTTTCAATGTCAGCTTCAGTTTTAACTGTACTCTGACCGTGGCCTGAAGAACTCATAATGGGTTTGACCACGCATGGAATACCGATTTCTTTAACTGCGGCAATGAACTCATCATGATTTGCGGCAAAACGGTAAGGTGAAGTCGGCAAGCCCAGCTCTTCAGCTGCAAGTCTGCGGATGCCTTCACGATTCATAGTAAGGAATGCGGCATTGGCTGTCGGAATAACAGTATAACCCTCTGACTCAAGTTTTACCAGTTCGGCAGTAGCGATAGCTTCAACTTCAGGGACGATATAGTCGGGTTTTTCTTTTTCAATTACAGCACGCAATGCCTGACCGTCAAGCATATTGACGGTATAAGAACGGTGAGCAACCTGCATTGCGGGCGCATTTTCATAACGGTCAACCGCAACGACTTCAACGCCGAGTCTCTGCATAGCAATAACAACTTCTTTGCCGAGTTCTCCGGAACCGCAAAGAAGCACTTTTACTGCACTTTCTGTCAACGCAGTACCTAATTTTGTCATAATTACCTCCTGATTATTTTTGCATAAGAAATGAAACAGTACACTATTATACCATGCAGTAGGTCAAAAAGCAAATTATTTTGTATCTTTTTTTTAATAAAAGCCTTGTTTTTGCGCCAAATAAGATGTATATTCTATATTCCGAACAATAATAATTAGCGGATTCATTTATGATACAAGCTGAAAAATCCGCTTGCACTTATATCTTTTTGTGATATTTTGAACGGAGTTTACACCGATCAAAAACATCAATACAGGAGCTGACAATGGCGCGTGAAAACAAAAACTTTGAAGAAAAACTGCTTGAAATATCTGATGCAGAGGCTTTGAAAAATGCAAAACAACTGCTGAAAAACAATCAGATAAGCTGCGTTTACCGCGATGCACAAAACCGCATCCGCGCATCTTTTGTCAACCGCAACGGCATTATCAATACTATTGTGCGCACAGGCGACAACGCTTTCAGCGAATGTGACTGCCGCAAAAACAATGACAACGGCAGACTTTGTGAACACGCTGTTGCCGCAATTATGTACGCTTCACGCTACAACGGCAGAATAAAACTCATCTCCGACCAGGGCGGCAAATACAGCGGAATGCTGACGCAGAGTTATGCCGATTTTCTCAAAAGCGGAACTCCTCCGCCGCCGTCAAAACGCGCTTACCTGCGTATCAATGTAAATTCAGAATTCCCCCATGTGCCGAGCAAATGGGAACATTCCGCACTGTCCGTAAAACTGTACAACAGCAGCGGCAGAGAATATCTCGGCAGTCAGAGCAATCTGCGCCATTTGTATTTTGATAAAATGCTGGCAGTATCATTGCAGATTGAAAATTTTTCTTTGCAGGAACAGCAGATAATCCGTTTTCTGGCAATCCACGGCGAAGCCAACGGCTCCATGGTGCATCTTGACGCAGAACAGACGGCAGAATTTTTTCACTGCCTCATCGGCTTCAGTGATTTCAGCCGAGACGGACGCAAACTCATCATTCACGGCGAATATGCTTATCCAGTCATTCTGCAGCTTGAACAGAACGGGAAAAAAATTCTCACTCCCGGTATCCGTATCAATGATACACTTCTTGATATGAATTCTGCAAATGTTATTACAGGACGGTCAGGCTGCTGGGTCGGCAGACAGGGAGAATACTATTTTGTACCTGCGGTGGTGGATGTCGCTTTTCTGCGCAACTTCTTCCGCACCGGGCGGCAGGAATTTCCCAAAAAACTGCCTGATACTTTTTCTGACGGCGGCAAATTTGCATTCCCGGTCGTTTCAACGCGCTCTGTCGAACTGGAAAATCTGGAACACAAAATCCTCCTCTGCGGCGAGTTTGACTGCCGCGAAATGAAATTTGCACTCAATATACAATATATATATAAAGGTTTAACCTTCACTCCCGACTCCGGCAGACTTGCCATTATCAACAACCGTTTTTACCGCCGCAATGAAGAAGCGGAAAAGGTATTTGAAAACGAGCTTGATATGTTCGGTTTTGAAAAAGAAAACACTTCATATACTCTTGATAATATTCAGAATATCGGCGTTTTTCTTGACTGTGTTCTCCCTGAATGGCTCAAAAAATATCCCGATATCATTCTTGACGGAAAACTTGCCTCGCTTACCAACGGCAGCAAAGGTCTCTCCGAATGCAGCATGCAATGTACTCTCCGCGGTGAAAACAACGGCAAATATACCATAAACTATAAAATCTTTGCCGGCAATTCAATGCTTTCACTCAAATCTCTGCTGAAAAACGCCGCCGAAAACCGCCGCTACATCGCAACTGCCGACGGCACCCCCGTCAGATGTTCCGACGATTTCAATAAATTTCTTACTGCATTCGGCAACATTGCCGAAAACATCAACGAGACTGAACAGCACTTTGATATCTCTTTCTTTTCCGTTCCCTATTTCATAAATATCGGCGGCAATATTGCAGGAGCTGTCCCGCATGAATTATACAAAGCCGACCCGATGTCAGAAAACAGCACGACTGCCGTTAATGCAGCTGCCGAAGTCTGCGACTTTCCGTTTGAGGGCGAACTCCGTCCCTATCAGCAGCAGGGAGTGGATTTCCTTTATACCATGAACAGTCACAATTTCAATGTCATTCTTGCCGATGAAATGGGACTCGGCAAAACTGTTCAGGTTTTGGCAACACTCTCAAAAATGCAGAAAAAAAACATGCCGCCGTCTCTGGTCGTCTGTCCCGCAAGTCTGCTTTTCAACTGGGAGCGTGAAGCGAAAAAATTTGTCCCATCCATGAAAGTAATTCAGCTTGCAGGTGCAAACCGTGCCGATGAGTGGAAAGATATTGCCAAATACAATCTGGTTATAATTTCATATTCCGTCTGCAATCGCGATATTGACCTTATCCGGAAAACACAATTCAACTTTGTCATTCTTGATGAAGCTCAGCATATCAAAAATCCCGGAACCGCAAACGCTCAGACCTGCAAAAGTCTCCGCTCGGCACACAGATTGGTGCTGACCGGTACGCCGCTGGAAAATTCACCTGAAGACTTGTGGAGCATTTTTGACTTTCTGCATCACGGTATGCTCGGAAGTTTTGCAAGTTTCAAACGCTGTTATGCCGATATTGCAGATAATCCTCTTTTGCAGCAGGATCTTGCCGCCAGAGTAAGTGCATTCATCAAACGGCGCACCAAACATGAAGTTGCCAAAGAACTTCCGCCCAAACAGGAACATACTTACTTTTGCGAAATGTCTGCCGAACAGCGCGATTTATACGAAAAAGTCCGCCTCAACGGATTTAATATGCTCAAAAATTACAGCAAAGGCGGTACTGTCAACACTGAAATTTTCACCACTCTTCTGCGTCTGCGGCAGATTTGCTGTCATCCGCACCTGCTCCCCGATTTTGCAGAAAATGCAGAATTTCCGTCTGCAAAAATGGAACTCCTGCACGAACTCCTGCATGAGCACATCGACAGCGGACATAAAGTATTGCTGTTCAGTCAGTTCACTTCAATTTTATCCGTAATTGAAAAATATCTTAAGGAGCAGAATGTAAGTTATGAATATCTTGACGGTGCCACCAGAAACCGTCAGCAGAGAGTTGATAATTTCAATAATGACGACAGTATAAAAGTTTTCCTGCTCAGTTTGAAAGCCGGCGGTACAGGCTTGAACCTTACCTCTGCCGATACAGTCATAATTTATGACCCGTGGTGGAATCCCGCAGTTGAACTTCAGGCCGCCGACCGCACGCACCGGATAGGTCAGACACGCCCCGTCAACAGCATGAAACTGCTCGTCCGGGACTCCATTGAAGAAAAAATCCTACGCTTGCAGGAGAAAAAAAGAGATATCTTTGACAGCGTTATAGATAACCCCAATATCAGCAGTGAAAAACTTTCCGTAGAAGACCTCAAATTCCTGCTGGCATAATACAAAACACTGTATTCCTGATACGGAAAAACAGTCACAAATATTGTCAGACAAGTCAGATACATCCGGCTTGTCCGACAATCAAATTATAATACACAGCTGCATACATCAGCTTGAAAGTGCGGGAAAGAACCGCAAAAAGCGTATTCTCCCCCTGCAATAAATCAATTATTTCAGCGGTAGCTGTTGATGAGGTCGCGGAGTTCTTTTGCTGCGGCACCTGCTTTTTCAGCGAAGTCTTCGCCTTTTGAAGCATAGATGATACCGCGTGAAGAATTGATGATAAGACCTGTTTTGTCAGCAGTTGCACCGTTAGCGATAACTTTCTGAACATCGCCGCCCTGGGCACCGACACCGGGAACAAGGAAGGGAAGTTCGGGGCAGAGAGTACGGATTTTTTTCAATTCTTCAGGATAAGTTGCACCGATAACGAGAGCTGCATTTTTGTTGTAATTCCAACGGTCGCGGACGAGCATTGCAACATGTTCATAAAGCATATAACCGTCAGAAACAAGGTTCTGCAAATCGCCGGAATTGGGATTTGAAGTACGGCAGAGGATAATAACGCCTTTATCAGCATGGTCCAGGAAAGGTTTCAAAGTATCAAAGCCCATGTAGGGGTTGACGGTAACGGCGTCTGCATGATAGCGTTCAAAAGCTTCTTTTGCATACATTTCAGCAGTGGAACCGATATCACCGCGTTTGACATCAAGAATAACGGGAATTTCGGGAGCAGTTTCTGCCAGATAATCCATGGTCATTTGCAAGTCTTCGTCACGGTCCTGACCGGCATAATAAGCGGCCTGAGGTTTGTAAGCGCAAACATAATCTTTAGTAGCATCAATGATTGCTTTATTGAAGTCAAAAAGAGGATTTTTGCCGCCTTTGACACATTCGGGAAGTTTATTGAAGTCAGGGTCAAGGCCGACACAGACGAGTGAATTGTTTTTTGCCCATGCCTGAGCAATTTTTTCGTAGAAAGTCATACTATTCTCCTTGTTGTTGATTTTTAACGGATTATTATTGATAAAATACATTCTTTTTTGATTTTTTCAATGGTAAAAACAAAAAAACGGATTATATTATTGCCCTGAGAATGAAAATGAAATTATAAAATATGTTCCCCGAAAGGAGAAAAAAGTTATGATGAATTTGAAGTTTTTTAATGTTGCGCCTCATCTCCCCGAAGAATTGGCTTTTCTGGAAAAACTTTCAGGCAATATCTGGTGGTGCTGGCATCCGTCGGCAATAGAACTTTTTACCAAAATTTCTCCGAATCTCTGGAAAGCAGTCGAATTTAATGCCAAAGATTTTTTGAGCAAAGTTCCACAGAGCCGTTTTGAAGAGCTTGCCAAAGATAAAGATTATCTGCGTCTGCTCAAAAACGTTCAAGCCGAATTTGAAGCAGATGTTCCTGAAAATGAAGATGTTTCCAAACGCAAAATCGCATATTTTTCAATGGAATACGGTATCCATGAAAGCATCCGTCTCTACTCCGGCGGCCTCGGTATTCTCTCCGGCGACCACCTGAAAGCCGCATCCGACCACAAACTCCCCATGATTGCTGTCGGGCTGCTTTACCGTCAGGGCTACTTCCGCCAATTTCTTGACCGCAACGGCTGGCAGATGGAGCGTTATCCCGAAAATGAACTGCACAATATGCCCATGTCCCGTGCCAAAGATGCCAACGGAAATGAAATCCTCATAAGTATCAAGCTCATTGACCGTGAACTGTTTGCCGCAGTCTGGGTGCTTAATGTCGGCAATGTCCCGCTGGTTCTCCTTGATACAGGCGTGGCGGAAAATCCGCCCGAATTCCGGGAAATAACCTGGCGTCTCTACGGCGGCGACAAAGTTATGCGTCTGCATCAGGAGCTTCTGCTCGGCATCGGCGGCTACAAAGCTCTGACTGCACTCGGTTACGACCCTGCAGTCTGCCACATGAACGAAGGCCATGCGGCATTTCTGTCAGTTGCCCGTATTGAACACCTCGTTGCCAAAGGTTACAGTGCTGATGAAGCTCTGGAAATCGTCTGGCGCACCAATATTTTTACAACCCACACACCTGTTCCGGCAGGCAATGAAGTTTTTGATATCAACCTTGTCCGCCCTTATCTGCAAATCCTTGCCAAACCGACAGGGCTTGATGTTGACCGCATTATCCGCTGGGGTATTCCGATCGGCGAACGTGAACATGCTTCAGTTATGTCCATGACGGTTCTCGGATTGCGTCTTGCCAATTTCAGCAACGGTGTCAGCAAACTGCACGGCGTTGTCGCCCGTGAGATGTGGAAACACCTCTGGCCGGGCAGAGCCATTGATGAAATTCCGATTACCAGCATTACCAACGGTGTACATATTCCGTCATGGATTTCAGGCAGACTGCGCAACCTGCTTGACCACTATCTGAGCGGAATGTGGATGCGCAATCCTGATACTGCTGCTCTGCTTGAGGAAATCAATACGGTTCCTGACGAAGACTTGTGGATGACCCACGAAGTCGCCCGTCAGTCCATGATCCGCAAAACCCGTGCGCTTTTGCAGAATAAATTTCAGTTTGAAACCAATAATGCCGATGTCAATATCAAAAACATTCTTGACCCCGGTGTTCTTACTATCGGTTTTGCCCGCCGTTTTGCCACTTACAAACGCGGTACTCTGCTGCTCAAAAACAAAGAGCGTCTGCTCAAAATCCTGCGCAATACCAAATGCCCTGTGCAGTTTGTTTTTGCCGGCAAAGCACACCCTGCGGATGACGGCGGCAAACATCTTATCCAGGACCTTATCAACTTTGCAAAAAGCGAAAATGTCCGCGACCGCTTCATTTTTGTTGAAGACTACGATATAACACTCGCCCGTCATCTCGTGCAGGGCGTTGATATATGGCTCAACACTCCGCGCCGTCCGATGGAGGCATCCGGAACAAGCGGCATGAAAGCCGCCGTCAACGGTGCTTTGAACTGCAGTATTCTTGACGGCTGGTGGGATGAGGCTTATGAACCCGATACCGGCTGGGCAATTCCCGGCAACAGCAATTTCTCAAGCGAGGATGATATTGACAATTTTGAATCACAGTCACTTTTCCATGTCCTTGAAAGTGAAATAATTCCCTGCTATTATGAGCGTGTCGGCGGCGATATCCCCACCCGCTGGGTCAAAAAGATGAAAGCCTCAATCGCTATGGCTGTCAGCAAATTTTCTTCATGGCGCATGGTCAAAGATTACAACGAAATGTTTTATCTCAATGCAAAAAATCTTTATGAAAACCTCATTGCAGACAACGGCAAACGCGCCAAAGAGATTGTCAATCAGAAAAAACGGCTTGCCGCTCATTTCAACAATATCTATGTCCATGAACCCGTTATTGAATGTGATATGAATAAACTTCATGTCGGCGAACAATTCAATGTCAAACTCAATGTCTATCTCGGAGAAATGTCTCCTGAAGAAGTTACAGTTGAGGCTTACTTCGGTCATATTGACAACCACAATGAGATAATCAGTTCTTTCAGTGAAAAGATGAATATGGTCTCCGACCTCGGAAACGGCAATTACATGTACGAATGTACAATTACCTGCAAAGCCGGAGGCCGTTTCGGCATAACTGCCCGTGTCACACCTGCCGGAGATGACTGGAAAAACAGCGTTCCCGGTTTTATGGCATGGCCCAGATAATTCCGGCACTGCAGTATCCGCTTTTGATTGACAAATCAGCGGATACTGCCTTGTTTCTGTCATAAAATTTACAAAAAAGCCATTTTTTTTCAAAAAAAAATCTTTTTACTCTTGATAAGAGCAAAGTTTGTATTATCTTATAGCATGTTCAAATATCTTTTAACCCTAAGGAATATTATTATCATGAAAAAAATTTTTGCTGCTTTTGTTTTCGCCCTCGTATCTGTTGCCGCATTTGCAAATCCGTGGAGCTATCACGGCCCCAAACGCGATATCGTTTCTCTGGTTGTAACAGCCAATTACGAGAAGCCCCGTCTGCTCGCTGAATTGATTCAGGTTGAGAGCCGTCAGCCCTTTCTGCTGCTGCCCGCAGGCGATGAAGGAAATATTTATTTCTGCCCGCCCCGCCACCTCGGCAACCCCAAATTTGTCGGCCGTCAGAAACTCGGTCAGGTAATTGCTTTTATCGCTCCCAAACAGATTATTGTCCTCGGCAATGAACGTTATGTTCCCGCATCTTACGTTGCAGAATTGCGCAAAGTTGCTCCTGTTTTCGTAGTCAATGCCGCAAGTTGGGAACAGGCAGCTGAAATGGTTGCCCCCATGCTTAATTTGAGCAAACTTCCCCGCAGCTACCGCAAACTGAGCGCACAGCTTGAATCCGGCAGACTTTACATCCCCAAACAGAAAGAACAGTCTGCTGAAACCAATGAAGTCATCCTTACCGACAAAGCAGCAGAAAAAGATTCCACTGTTGCCGAAGAACCCGTTTTCCGTTCCCCCAAAAAGAAAGCTCCTGCAAAAAAATCAAAAGAACAGTATCCTGCTTTTGATGCAGATGAAAAACCTGCCAAAGGCGCAAAGAGTGCTGATATAGCTCCTCTGGCATAAAAAAATTGAGGTGATTTATGCTGTCATTTTTCAGAATTGCACGCAATACATTTCTGGAGTCTGTCCGTGAACCGATTTTCTTCATTATGCTGTATTGCTCATTTTTCATCATCGGCAACATGCCGGGACTGACCCTGTTTGTCTTTTTCCAGCAGTTGAAAATGGTCATTGACAGTTCGCTTGCCGCAACAATGGTCGGAGGCATGCTTATTCTGACGCTGAGTGCCGGCAATACCGTCGGCAGGGAAATGCGCAACGGAACGGTTCTTTTGCTGATGTCAAAACCTGTACCGCGCTATATTTTCATATCCGCCAAAATTTGCGGTATTATTTTTACCGGCGCAGTATTCTGTTTCCTATGCAATATGGCAACATTTATTTCAGTTTTTACCGCCAGTGACCAGTTCTGGTTCAATACATGGACTTATGTAGGATTTTTCGTAGCAATATTCATCGCTGCAGTATTCGGCCTTTTTATGAACTTCTGGCGCAACAGCTCATTTTCGGAAATGACCGTCAAGGCGGCATTGGTTATTCTGCCTGTTATGGCAATTGTCTGCCGTATTTTCTGTGAAAAACCCGAAGTTTCTCTGCCCAATGTAAGTTCAGCTATGGTACTGGTGTTTTTCAGCGTTGCGATAATGGGAACACTGGCAGTTATCTTTGCTGTCAAATTTGATGTTGTTGCCAATCTGGTACTCTGTTCTGTAATGTTTTTTGCAGGACTTATGTCAAACTACCTTTTCAATCCCTCGGAACCCAAAGGCAATGTTGTGCTTGACACACTGTCTGACTTTTTCTATTCAGTATTGCCCAACTGGCAGTATTTCTGGATGGCGGACTCTGTTGCGCTCGGCCGTGTTATTCCCGGGATATATCTCATTCACAGTTTGGGCTATACACTGCTTTATATCGTAATTTGCAGTTTGTGGGCAATGGCACTGTTCCACACTTGCGAAATAGCCAAAGATGCCCGTTAAGTATTGAAAGTTTAATCAAATTATGTCACAGGAAATTTCCCGCGGCAAATCGCCGATTTTCAAAAAAAACACCACCGACGGTGAAATGCAGATGTTCTGTCCTGAATGCAGAGAAGAAATTGAAGCCGTTGATGTGGAGAGTTATTTGCACTGTCCTTTCTGCAACTGTATTCTCAAGCAGGATGATGAATTTGATGATTTTCTGCTTGAAGGCGTAGCAAAAGCATGGATTGCCAAACACAGCCGCAGCAGTAAAGGATGATTATGAAGAAAAAAACGATTATTATGTTAAGCGGTACCGGCAGTAATGCTGAAGCTCTGCTGGAATACAGTTGCCGCCCTGATTGCGGTTTTGAAGTTTCCGCGCTTTTCACTGACCGCCCTGACCGTTGCCGCGCTCTTGAGATCGGCAAAAAATTCAATAAAGAAGTCTTGCAGCTTGACATTTTTGAATATTACAAAAATCACGGAGAAAAAGGCATCGGACTTATCAATGAACGGCGCAATCAGCTCCGCGACCAATGGACACTTGAAGTTGAAAAAGTCATTGACAATGCGGGATACCGTCCCGATTTTCTGCTGCTTGCAGGTTTTGAACCTTTAAGCAATATTACAAAAGATTTTGTGACTCTGAATGTTCACCCCGGCGATTTGACTGTTGAACGCAACGGCAAACGTTTTCTCAACGGACTTGCGCTCAAGCCGATTGAGCTTGCCATACTTGAAGAGTTTCCGCATCTCAAATCCAGCGTAATCATCGCACAGCCCTACACCGGAAAAGATGAAGATGTTGACTCAGGTCCGCTTCTCGGCATTTCCAAACCGATGAAAATTGATTTTATGGGCTATACGCTTGATGAACTGCGAACTGCTGATGCCTCACGCCCTGCAAAACGCCCCAAAGGTTATACGGATATTTTGCATGAAGTTGCAGAACACAATCAGAATTTGCTTAAAAAATGCGGAGACCATGTAATTTTCCCGCAAGCGGCGGATGATTTTGCCAAGGGACTTTTTGACATCCGCAACGGCAGAATTTTTTATTGCGGCAATGCGGTAAAAACAGTTGAGTACAGCCCTGACAGTAAAATCCCCGTAGCGGAGGATTGATATGAAAAGCAATGCCATGCGTCTTCTGGAGGAGAATTCAATTCCGTTTATCCCGCATGAATACGATATTTCTGACGGAGAAATCGACGGACGCTCCATAGCACGGAAACTCGGCAAAAGTACAGATGAGGTTTTCAAAACTCTGGTGACTCAGTCGCCGGATAATGAATATTATGTCTTTGTCGTTCCCGCCTCAGGAGAACTCAACTTGAAAAAAGCCGCGAAAGCCGCTAAAGTCAAGTCAATCGAAATGATTCCGCTCAAAAAACTTCTGCCGCTTACAGGATATGTTCACGGCGGCTGTTCTCCCGTCGGAATGAAAAAGAAATTCCCGACCTTCATTGATGAAACGGCAATACTTTTTGACCGCATGTTCGTCTCCGGCGGTTATGTCGGATTAAATCTTGAAATAGCCCCGGAAGACCTTGCGGGATTTGTTGAGGCCGAATTTGCGGATATAATTTGAAAGGAAAATTATGAAAAGGATTTTATTTGCACTTTGTATGATGCTTTTGCTTGCAGGCTGCGTAACAAGCACAGTAAAACCAATCAGAGAATACAAAGAATTTTCAAAAATGACTCCCGCAGGCAATATGGTTGTTGCAGATATTGAGGGGACAAATTATACATCATACCTTTTCGGCGTCTTTCCGCTCGTCGGCGGCAGCTGGGGCAGACCCAATTCATCACAATACAACATGTATCAGGACACTGTTTCCAACCGCAAAATTCACTATATGATGAATTGGTATGCAACCAAAGTTATGAAATCCGACGGCATTGAAAATCTGCAAATTGTCAGAGATACTATCGGTTGGCCTACCTTGTGGATAGTCAGCTGGCGTACTGTTCACGCTTCCGCTCAAGTTGTTAAACATCGCCCGAAAGCTGCCAAGTGAGTGTCTTTGACGGATTCAAGCCGCACCTCGGCGAACGCAAAATAAATTCTTCTGTCCGTATGGAACAGGAGACGATGATGCTGTCGGATTACCTTGCATTGCGTTTTACTTATCGTACTCGCAATGAATGGCTTACAGAAATAAAGCTCGGCCATTTTCTCCTTGAAAATGTGCGTATCAGTGAAGATATCGCAATCGTCAATAATCAGCAGCTTACTTATGAATTTGCCGTCAAAGACGAGCCTGAATGTGATTTGACTTATAAACTGCTCGGCATGGATGATAATTTTATTTGCGTTGCCAAAAGCGGCAATCTGCCGACACATCCTGCAGGGCGGTATTACAAAAATACTTTATGGTATATACTGCAAAGAGATTTCGGCGCATGCGCACCCGTAAGCCGTTTGGACAGAGAAACTTCCGGGGTTATACTTTTTGCCCGCACCCATGACGCCGCCGGATTTTCAAGTCAAAATCCCATGCAGAAAAAATATCATGTAATTGTGCATGGCAAATTCCCTGAATTCCTTGATGCCGACGGATTTATTATGCACGATAAACAAAGTTTGATACGCAAAAAAAGACATTTTTCATTCAATCATGCAGACGATACTGCATGTGAAACATGCCATACCGTTTTCAAAAGACTTGCTTTCAATAATAATTTGTCGCTCCTTGAAGCTGAACTGAAAACAGGCCGCACGCATCAGATACGCGCGACCTGCTCAAGTCTGGGATACCCCGTTGCCGGGGATAAAATGTACGGGCCGGATGAAAATATTTTTCTCCGTTTCATTGACGGCAAAATGACAGCTGATGATACTGCCAAACTTATTTATCCGCGGCAGGCACTTCATGCTTATTCACTGCGTTTTACTGCTCCTGACGGGACTGAAAAAATATTTACCGCCGATTTTGAATTTGATATAAACTGAAAATCATCTGTTATTTTGCGCTCAAAAGCTCAAAACTTTCCATATAAGCCACTGACGGCAGATTTACACCGAAATCGTCTCCGGGTTCAATTTTTTCAGGGTCATCTTTGAAATAGAGTTCGTTTTCGATATCAGAAACGCCGATGCGTTTCAGCAATTCACGCTCGCTTGAGGCATTGATATTCAAAACAAAAATATCTTCAACTCCTGCCTCAAGCAAATCAGCTTTTTTAATGATATCAGAGGCAACCGCATCTTCATCATCAAGGAAATAAAGCTGTATTTTATTGACGATACCGTTCTGAAAATCCGCCGCCGAAATAAGCACTCCGTCATTTTTCAATACTTCGTATGCTTTTTCCGCCAATTTTTCCGCAAGTTTCATAATTTACCTTTCTGTTTAAATGGCAGGTTTTCAAATTTTCCCGCCGAATGAATACAACATCATGCCGCACAGCATAAGAACGGCAAAAACCAATCTCTGAACCCACTTGGCTTTGCTGATACGCTGTTCATTTCTGTCAAGTCCGTAATGCAGTAAAATCATTCCGAGAAAAACAGAAACAATACCTCTTCCCGCCTGAATTATACTGCCGAATACAACTCCGATCATACCGAATGAAGTATAAAGAAACAACATTGAAAGAAAATAAAACAACGAATACGGCAATGCAGCTTTAACTTCACCCATGCTGAAACGGTATTTGAATAATGCAGGAGTTACAGCAACGCCGAGAACGGTAAAACATATTCCTACTACACCGCAGGAATTGAAAAGCATGGAATTACCATGCATCATCAGCATAAGTTCAGTCACGCACATATCGCACAACGCATAACTTACAACTGCCGTTCCCAGCCAAAAACAGCTTGCAAAACTCATCCTGCCGCCTGAAAAATTCATCCCGACAGCCGCAAGAGTCCCCAGCAGAACTGCTGCCCACTGATACGGCAGCAGACTTTTGCCGATAACTGCTGAAATCAATGCTATTGCCATAATCTTCAAGCCAAGCAATGCCGATGCACGGGACGATTCAACTTTGTGAAGAAGCATAAAAAAACTTGTCTGCCCGACAAGAAAAGTAACTACCTGCCCCGCAACGGTCAGAAAAAACTTCATACTGCACGGAATACGGCAGAAACTCGCATTAAAAGCCAAAAGAATAATTCCGCCGATTGCCATTATCAGCTGAGAAAAGACTGCCAGCTTCACAGCATCATTATTACGCCGCATGTACTCACGGGAAAAAATATAACTGCTGCATATAAACAGCACAGAGAGCGTTCCGGCTCCGATTCCTGCAAACATTTATTCAACCCCTGACAATCAATTCGGAAAAGATTCAAAAACCTCAATAATACGGTCACGCTGAGGGTTGACTTCATAACCGAGCAGCATAAATGTACCGTTAACCATCACGGGATATTTCATTCCTTCAACATAAACACATTTGCTGTCAATTATCTGTTCCAGACGCTGACGCTGTTTGGCAACATTGATATTGTACTTATAAATACCGATTTCCTTGCCTGAAATTTTCATGGATACGGCAATTTCCGAATTGAAGTACGGGAAAAGCGGCTGTACCACGTCAACCTTGAGACCGCTGTCAATAAAATGATTGGCATAATCCATAACTGTTCTGTGGTTATTATTAAACGAATGACAACCGGTCAGTACGACACAAATTACGGCAAAAACGGACAACTGCATAATTTTCTTTAACATAAAATCCTCCATTGGTGAATATTTCAGTATATATTATAACAAGTTTACGAAAAAAATCAAATTAAAGTTTGAGTTTTTTGACAATTATGATATCTTATATGATATAAACTATTACAAATCGGAGTTATTTATGAAAATTTTTATACTTTTGATACTTTTATGTTTTGTCTCATTCTGCCACGCCAAAACTGTTCCGTTCCGTTCCGGAGAAATATATTTTGCCGAAACAAGCACTTTCAAACCTGAAATTGCCAACTTGAACAATGACACTTTCGGCACAGATATAAATTCAATTTCCCTTTGGGCGGCAGTTACGGTAAAAATACACCCGGGCCGCAAAATAAGCATTTTTGACTATAACCTTGAATTTAACGGTGTAAATTATCAGTGTGCGGCAATCCGTACCGGCAACGGAGAATATGTTTACACAAAAGATGCCGTCACTGCACAAAAAGATACTTTTTATACCCTGCTTTTCATGCTTAACGGCGCAACAGTAAAAGCAAAACAGCAGGCCTCTCTGGTCTCACCGTTTCCGGCAAGCAAAAATGATATTCCCGAACGCTTCAATATCAAAGATCACGGCGATCTGCCCCCATGTCCTTATGATTACACCATTGTATATAAAGAGGGGCAATTCTGATGACTGAACTTTTTCTCCCGATGACTGCCGACGACTTGAAAAAACGTAACTGGGACGGCATTGATATTCTGCTTATTACGGGTGACGCTTATGTTGACCACCCCTCTTTCGGAACCCCCATTATCGGGCGTATTCTTGAAAACTGCGGCTACAAAGTCGGTATTCTCGCTCAAATTGACTGGAAAGATCCCGAAGCGTTGAAAGTTATGGGACGCCCCCGTCTCGGTGTCGGTATTTCCAGCGGCAACCTTGACTCCATGGTAAATATTTATACTGCCGGCAGACGATTGCGCAAAGAAGATGCCTTCAGCGAAGGCGGTCTCACCGGCAAACGCCCGCCTCATGCTCTGACAGTTTATTCTCAGCTTGTGAAACAGGCTTTTCCCGGAATATTTGTGGCAATCGGCGGACTTGAAGCAAGTCTGCGCCGCATAGCACATTACGACTACTGGCAGGACAAAATCCGTCCATCGGTTCTCGTTGACTCAAAAGCAAATATCCTCTGCTACGGTATGGGAGAACGTACCATGCCCGAAATTTTCCGCAGAGTTGAAAATAACGAACCCCTCAACGGAATTCCCGGTACCGCCGTTCTCCTCGGCAAAAAAGACGCCGAAAACTTCAATCCTGCTGACAAATATATTGAACTTCCTTCATACGAAAAACATCTGGCAGAAAAAGATGCTCTTATGGAATCCACAATTATTGTGGAATCCCAGATGAACAGTCTCGGCGGCAGCGGACTTTTTCAGCGTTACAATGACCGTATTCTCGTAATTGAGAAACCTGCAAAACCGCTTGAACCCGCCGAACTTGACGCCATGCACGCTCTGCCTTTCGTCAAAAAAGTTCACCCCAAATACAAACTCGGTGTACCCGCATACGAAACTGTCAAGGACTCCGTCATGGCTGTCCGCGGCTGTCCCGGCGGATGCGCTTTCTGCGGTCTTGTAGTGCATCAGGGGCGGCAGGTGATGAGCCGTTCGGAAGAGTCTATTTTAAATGAAGTAAGAGAGATGACAACCAAGCCGTTTTTCAAAGGCACGATTTCTGATATCGGCGGTGCAGCAGGAAATATTTACGGCAGTACAGCAGACCCTGAAATCTGCAAAAAATGCCGCCGTTCAAGCTGTCTTTTCCCAAAAATCTGCCAAAACTACAAATGCGACGGCTTGCGCACTCTGGAACTGCTTCGCAAAGTGCGTGCCATTCCCAAAGTCAAACATGTACATATCAATTCCGGTATCCGACTGGATTTGGCGTTGAGACAGAAAGAACTTTTCCGTGAAATTGTTCATCACCATGTTTCAGGTCACTTGAAAGTCGCTCCCGAACATCTGAACGACGAAGTTCTGCGCTACATGCGCAAAAATCCCAGTGCCGAATTTTATGAAATCATGCGTATTTTTGAGGAAGAATCAAAAAAATGCGGCAAAGAACAGTACCTAATTCCGCTGTTTATATCCAACTTCCCCGGCTGTACACAGAAACACATGCAGACAGTTGATGATTTTCTCAAGGTTCACAACTGGAGCTTGCAGCAGGTTCAGGATTACATTCCGCTCCCGATGACCATGGGCGCGGCGATGTATTATTGCGGAAAAACCTCCGACGGCACTCCTATTCCCGTCAACCGCGGTCTCGCTGAACGCCGTCCGCAAATCGAAGTTCTGAAAAAACGCCGCTCAAACCACGGAAATTTCCATGACAAAAACCGTCCGCGTCCCAAAAAACACAACCGCTGAAAAAACAGCCTGACATCACCCGGACGCTGACACTCACGCGCCGGCGTTACAAAATGGGGATGGATATCCCCTTACAATAAAAAATCAGTCTTTGTTCAGTTCAAAGCCTATAACTTCAACAAAAGCAAAACTATAAATGCTGTTGTATTATTGAGAAAATGGGCAAAAATTGAAGCTCCGAGCCGCTTTTCACGCAGCATGAGAATTTGAAAATACAACCCCAATGCGAAAAGCGGCAGAAGCTGAAACAATATTCCATGCAAAATAGCAAAAAGCATTGATGTTATAACCGCGGATGTCACAGGCAGGCAATGCGTTTTTATGCCGGAAAAAATGACACGCCGAAACACTATTTCCTCAAACAACGGCGTTAATATACAAATAAAAATTCCTGCAGCCGCCAACTCAAATCCGCTGATAGAACGGATAAAATCCTCAATCGGAACATCTTTGGCATATTGAATTTTGAGTTTATCCAGTAATTCAAGCCACAGATATGACACACCGCCGCAGACAGGAAGCATACCCAAACTGCACAGAGCAATTTTCAAAAGAGGTAAATTACGGAAATCATCTCCGGTAATAAAAGTTTCCCGTGAATACAGATAAAGACCTGAACTTATAAACACCATCGGAGATATTATAATCAGCCAGCGGCAATTTCGCAGCTGTTCAGATAATGCAGGGAAAAATTTTACCAGCGCAAAAGGCAGAATTATATAGAAAAACAGACACAGTAAAATTGCCGCCAACGCATTTTTTTCTGTTTTTTCAAGCTGAATTTTCAATATTCAATCTCCTTAAAAGTCAATTTTTCCAACACACGCTTACCATCTTTGCCGATTCTTTCCGCAAGTTTTATCTTTTTGGTATTGACGCTCATATTATCAGAGAGAAATTCACCCGAACAATTCAAACGCACCATAACGGCATCATCGCAAATCCACTGATACGATGCTTTTCCTGTTTTGTCTCCGGTATAGGAAAGACGGATTTCAGGCTCAGTATTACGAATATAATTCTGCTGGGCATGAGTAAGTTTCTCACCCCGTATCAAAGTCAAACGGGCAAACTGAACCATCTCCTTTTGCTCGCTCTCATTGAGAATTTTATACGAAACTCCGTTGACGATAATATGCTCACCGCAGCCTGAAAAAATTAAAGCCAATACACTGAACATTGCAACATAAAACATTTTTTTCATAAATTTATTCCTTTATTTTAAAGTTCATTTTCTTCAATAACTCAACTGATTTATTATCAATATTCTGCACAGATACGCTCCAGGCGTGAAATTCACGGCGGCAATAGTAATCCCCGCGAAGTTTTTCAAAATTTTCCGGATGCTCCAGCAGCTCTCTGCTGTCACGCCCGATATCATACGCCGCTTTGGCGGCAATACTTAAAACTTTTTGCGGATTATCTCCCTCAATAGTCAGAACTTTACAATTACCGTCATCAGCAATATCGGCGCAAAAATCTTTTAACTCACTGATATTTAATACATTTGCTGCATTTCTGACACTCTGCGAAGTACCGTTGGCTTTGCCGTCAGCAGAATACCCTGCAATATGCATAGTTCCGAGTTCCAGCAGTTTCTGCAATTCTCGGTCAATTTGAGGTTCATTTTCCCAAACATCAAGCACTGCACCTGCAATTTTTCTTTCAAGCAGGACTTCTTTCAAAACCATGTTATTGCAAACACTTCCCCGTGAAGCATTTATAAAAAAAGCACTTTTTTTCATACGGGAAAAAAAGTTTTCATCTGCCAGATATTTTGTCGTTTCATCCAGCGGCACATGCAGAGTCACAAAATCCGACTTTGCCAGAAGTTCATCAAGTTCAACAAAAATACTGCTCTGCTCTTCAACCGCCCGCGGAGGATCGTTTAAAAGTACGTTCATTCCCATTTTCAGACAAGCCTGCTGAACCCTGCTCCCGACATGACCGACACCGATAATACCGACAGTTTTGCCATGCAGGTTAAAATCATATTTTTCCGCAAGATACAGCAATGCACAAACAATATATTGCTCAACCGAAGCGGCATTACAACCTGGTGCGCTGAAAAATTTTATCCCCAGCTCCTCAAGCTCACTGATATTAACATGGTCAGTCCCGATTGTTGCGGAACAGACAACTTTAACTTTTGTATCATGCAGAAGTTCCCTGTTGCAAAGCGTACGGGTACGGATAATAAGAGCATCAGCATCAACGAGATCGGCATGCTCTATTGTTGAACCTTTTTTATAAACGGTTTCAATACCGTATTTTTCAAAAACGCCGCGCAAAAACGGAATTTTGTCATCTGCAATGATTTTCATAAATCACAAACCTGTCGGAATATCAATAAATTCACAATCAAGATCAAACTTTTCGCTCAAATCACGCATTACTGCTTTTACTCCGACAGTCTCACTGGCATAATGTCCGAGCGAAAGCACCGGCAAGCCGAGTTCTTTCTGCAAATGGTACATTTCATGGCAGAATTCACCGGTAATCAGCAAATCTGCGCCCGCTTTTGCGGCTTCTTCCAGACTTTCCATACCGCCGCCGCCGGAAACAACAGCAACTTTGCCGATACGCATTTCATTGTCGCCGTGGAGCTTACCTTTGGTATCAAGTCTGTCTTCAAAAATAGCGGCGATATCTTTCAACAGCATTTTCTGCGGCAAATCACCGATAAAACCTATTTTACAACCGGCATATTCAAAAAATTCCTGCATATTCCCAAGCTTAAGCATCTGACAAAGCTGTGCATTATTGCCGAGTACCGGGTGTGCATCAAGCGGCAGATGCGCAGCATACAGTGATATCTGACGGCGGAACATCAACTCCAGCCGTTTAGCCGTATATGATGTAAAACGGCGCGGATTGCCGCCCCAGCTGATACCGTGATGCACAACAACCAAATCCGCCTGTTCCTCTGCCGCCGCCTCAAAAAGTTCAAAACAGCCGTCAACTCCGAAGACAATTCTTTTGACTTCCGTACAAGCTTCTATCTGCAATCCGTTGTTTGAAACATCCGATGCAAAATCTGCAAGATGCAATTCTTTATCAAGATATTTTACAATTTTTTCAAGTTTCATATCTGCAAGTCTCCGTTTTTTCAATGTTCTTACTTAAATTTAGCTCTTTTCAAAAAAAAAGCAAGCCTTTTGACGCAAAAAGTTGACACAGAAATCCTTTATAACCCAACATTTCAACCGAAAGGAGCCAATATGATACAGTACCGTGAAATCATCACCTGTATTGACAGCGAAAAAGGCACGCTGATCTCTGCCGACGGAGCAAAAATCAACAGGGACGACCACCTGCCGAGACTTATTCTGGCAGATGAAGTAATTTTTATTGCTTCATTCGTCAATGTCAAAGAAGAAAACAATACTCTCACCGTTGAACCGAAAACGCTTGACAGCAATCTGACTTTCCGCATCATCGGCGACTGCGACTGCAACAATGAAACAGCCGTTATGTTTGCAGGAGACCATATCAGGGAAAAAAGTGATCCTGCCAACGGCAAAATCGCTTTTCGCATCTCCAGCTCAAATATCCGCTTTATGGAAGCTTTGAAAAATTCAAAACAACAGAAAGGAGAATTTGTCATCCTCGCAAAATCTGCCGACCCCATTACTACTGTTGTTCTTGCCAAAGACAATTTTATCGCAGAAAACCGCCCTTGTGAAAATGCCGTCTTTGACAATGTTTCAATAGATGAAATTGTGACAAAAGCAGAATTACAACTGCTGCTTGACCTGAAAAGTCCGCTTTTTCACACCCATACCGCCGC
>JAZOSO010000073.1:0-10324 GCA_045657185.1 Victivallaceae bacterium
GGGAGAAGAAAAGAACCATATAAAAAGGTGGGTGGAACGCCTCTTCTCCCCCCTGCAATAAATCAGTTATCTTTTGTAACACATCCTATTTCTTAATATCGAGTGCGCCGACGGGACACTCGTTGACGCAGGCGAGACAATCTTTGCATGAGTCGGGGAAGCCTTTATCAAAAGCTGTTCCGACGGTGGTGAAGAAACCGCGTTTTTTGATAGAAAGAAGATTGAGATTGATGACTTCTTTGCAGACTTTGACACAAGTACCGCATTTGATACATTTGCCGCGATCCTGAATGATAACGGGATGACGGTTGTCGTAGGCGGCGGGGATTTTTTCGCCGCGGATGGCATCGGGGGCACATTTGTAAGTCTGGGCGTGTTTGCGGAGGAAGCAGTCGGATTTGGCACTGCATGAACACTGAATACAGCGTTCGCCCTCTTTCTGCATGGCTTCCTGACTCAAAGTGCGGCTGACTTCTTCAAAAGTTGAAGTGCGTTTATCCAATGAAATATTGTCCGTGGCAACACGGGGAGCTTCGGAGCAATCGGGATTGACATAAACGATATCGTCCTGTTTCATGCTTGCCCAGTGACCTCTGGAAACAAAAATAGGATGCGGAACTTCTTCGCGGGAATTGAGTATAAATTCAGAAATATCTTCAGCCATTAAACGGGCTGTACCGACAGCTTCGACAACGGTTGCTGCACCGGAAACGCAGTCACCGGCGGCAAAAACTTTTTCACTGACTCTGGCGGAGAGATTGCCGCGTTTGTCAACTGCAAGACCTGCGGGAGCAGCCGTTCCCTGACCGATAGCACCGATAATTGTATCGGCTTCAACTTCAAAATCAGAACCGGGAACGACAACGGGTTTGCGGCGGCCGGAGGCGTCGGGTTCGCCGAGTTCCATTTTCTGACAGGTCATAACGAGTTTATCGCCGCGTTTTTCGACTTTGACGGGAGCAACGAGGAAAGTGAATTTTACACCTTCTTCTTTTGCTTCATGTATTTCGAGTTTTTCGGCAGGCATTTCAGCTTCGGTACGGCGGTAGAAACAGTTTACATCTGTTGAACCGAGGCGGACGGCGGTACGGACGCAGTCCATGGCGGTATTGCCGCCGCCGACAACGATAACTTTGCCTGGATTGTCGCCGGAAGCGTTGTTAAGAGCGACTTTGCGGAGAAATTCAATGCCCTGAGTGACAAATTCTTCGCCTTCGCAACGCATGGATGAACCTTTCCAGCAGCCGATTGTGAGAGCGACGGCATCAAAATCTTTTTCAAGTTCGGCAAGAGTGAGGTTTTCACCGAGTTTTTTGCCGAAAATGAATTTGATTCCCATTTTTTCAAAGTGAGCAAGTTCACGGTCAAGAATTGCTTTGGGAAGTCTGTATTCAGGAATGCCGTAACGGGTCATGCCGCCTGCTGCGGGCATGGCTTCAAACAAGGTGACATCAATTCCTTTCAAACGGAGGAAGTAAGCGGCTGAAGTACCGGCAGGACCTGCGCCGACAATGGCAACTTTTTTGCCTGTTTCAGGAGCGATATCTTCCATATAACTGTCATAATACATATCGGCGGCAAGGCGTTTGAAATCATTGATTGCAACAGGCGAACCGGTAATATTTTTGCGGCAGTTTTTTTCGCAGAAACGGGGGCATACACGACCGATGGTCATAGGCAGAGGAATGCGTTTTTTGATAATTTTCAATGATTCGAGGAAATCGCCTTTTTTGCCTGCTTGAACATATTCTTCAACCTGGGCATGAGCGGGACATGCAACGGTACAGGGGGCTTCGCAGTCGCCTGTATGTTCGGAAAGAAGCAGATTCAAAGCGGTTTGACGCATATCAAAAACTTCTGCTGTATCGGATTCAATTTCCTGACCGTTGGCGGGACATGCGGAACATGAGGGGAGGAAACGGCCTGTTTTGCAGTCTTTGACAACGCATACAAAACAGCTGGTGGTATGACTTATTTTCTGATTGCGGCACAAACTCGGAATGGCGATGCCGTTGCGTGCGGCGGCTTGAAGAATAGTTTCGCCGTTCTCTGCAACTATGGTTTTACCGTCTATTTTAAATTCTACTGACATTTTTTAATACCTTAATTTTTCTGACCTTTGGGAACACGGCGGATTGCTTTTTTGGGGCATGTATCAATACAGCTGTTGCATTTTGTGCATTTGGCAGTATCTACGACGAAATCATCAGAAATTGCCTGAACGGGGCAGTTTTTGATACAGAGTTTACACTTGACACATTTGGATTGGTCAAGGAAAACATCAACAAGCGGCGTACATTTCAAGGCTTTGCAGCGTTTATTGATAACATGGTCTTCATATTCATTGCGGAAGTAACGCATGGTGGCAAGTACGGGATTGGGGGCAGTCTGACCGAGTCCGCAGAGTGCGCCTTTTTTTACCTTACTGCCGAGGTCAACGAGGAAGTCGAGGTCGGCTTCTTCGCCTTTACCTTCGGTGATGCGGGTCAGTGTTTCAAACATGCGTTTAGTACCTACACGGCAGAAAGTGCATTTGCCGCAGCTTTCGCGGTGGGTGAAGTCGAGGAAGTAGCGTGCAGTTTCAACCATACAGCGTTCATCACTGATAACGATCATACCGCCTGAACCCATGATTGCACCGAGAGATTTCAGAGAATCGTAGTCAACGGGAGTGTCAAAAAGTTCAACGGGAATACAGCCGCCTGAAGGACCGCCGGTCTGAACGGCTTTGACTTTTGAGCGGTCGGCACCGCCGATGTCAAAAACTATTTCAGCAAGAGTAATACCCATGGGAACTTCAACCAATCCCGGATATTTGAGATCGCCGGCAAGCGCGAAAAGCTTGGTTCCTTTGCTGCCTTCCGTTCCGACTGAGGCATAAGATGCAGCACCGTCACGCAAAATCAGAGGAACATTGCCGAAAGTTTCGACATTGTTGATCATAGTCGGATGTCCCATCCAGCCGCTGTCGGTGGGGAAGGGGGGACGGAAACGGGGAGTACCGCGTTTACCTTCAAGAGAGTGAATAAGCGCAGTTTCCTCGCCGCAGACAAAAGCACCTGCACCTTCTTTGATGATGATTTCAAGAGCTTTGCCGTTGATGATGTTGTATTTGTTTTCGTAAATTTGATTGATTGCGATTTTGAGGTGTTTGATTGCCAGCGGATATTCTGCGCGGCAGTAGATGAAAAGCTTGGTCGCTCCTGTGGCATAAGCGGCAATGAGCATACCTTCAAGCATCTGATGCGGTACACTTTCCATAAGAGAACGGTCCATAAATGCACCGGGGTCGCCTTCGTCAGCGTTGCAGATAAGGATTTTTTCCGCATTGGTTTTTGCGGCAAGGAAACTCCACTTCATGCCGGTCGGGAAACCGCCCCCGCCGCGTCCGCGCAAGCCTGAAAGTTTAACTTCATTGACGACGTCTTCGGGCTTCATTCCGAGAGCTTTTTTTAAGCCTTCATAACCGCCGTGAGCGCAATAATCTTCAAAAGATATCGGGTCAATTTTTCCTGCAAGAGCGAGAACTTTGACCATTTCTTTTGATTTTCTTCCTTCGTGAATGTCAAAAGCCGCAAAGTCGGTGCCGTTGAGAATTGAGTCAATATAGGCATCTTCAGCTTTGAGGTTGCCGTAATAGCGGCTTGAGCCGTCAGAATAGATAACTTCAGCGATAGGTTCGGCGTAGCAGTGACCGATACAGCCTGTTTCCAGAATCGGAATATCGGTTTTTGACTTCAGAAGTTCAAGAACGGCAGTTGCACCTGCGGCGATACCGCATGAAGCCATGCCGAGACGGATTTTTTCAATGGATTTATTCATTTTGCCGCATACTCCTTGAGGATTTTTACCGTTGTTTTGCGGTCAAGTTTACCGTAAACACGTCCGTTTATGCTCATGACGGGGGCGAGACTGCAGCATCCGAGACAGGCAACAGTTTCAAGTGAAAAAATTCCGTCAGAGTCTGTTTCTCCCGGCTTAATTCCGAGAGCATCGGATATCCACTGCTGAATTTGGACTGAACCTTTAATATGGCATGCAGTACCGTCGCATACGGCGATTTTGTATTTTCCGGGCTTAACCCGCTTGAATTGAGCATAAAAAGAGAGAACACCCTCAACTTCAACGGGGGCGATATTGAAATATTTGCCGACAGCTTCAATAGCTTCATCAGAGACATAACCTTCCAGTCCTTGAACTGCCTGCAATCCTTTGATCAAGTTGCTCGGGATATTCTCGATATTTTCGAGAAAATCGTATTTATTTGACATTTTTGAGTTACCTTTTATTTTTTAATTTACATTAGGTATATAATAATACATTATAATTTATAACATAAACAGCAAAAATGCAAGTGGTAAATGTGATTTTTCAACAAAAATATGATATTTTTTAACAGATATGCCAGAGGATAAAAATAAAAGCAGATAATATATTGATTTGAAATTGGCACACTTTGTGATATATTAAGTCAGGAGACAACAAAATGGCTGAATCAAAATATTACTTTCTTACAGACAGAAAACGCTATGTCAATTTCCCTTTCAAACTGAAGGAGGTCGGCTGGCTGCCGGGGCATTATTACATACACAAAAATGCAGTGCTTAAAGATATTTATATCTGTATGTCATGCAACGGCCGTGATGAAAGTCTGACAGAAAAAGACGGTATATTACTGCATACAAAATACAGTCCTGACAAAATTCATTTCTCACTTATAGAACCGGGGACGCACTACAATACCATTAAACCTGCAATGCACGATGAACTTTATTTTCGCTTTGATATTTCATCGGCGCAGGCAGTTCGCGATATCGTCGGAGAATACAGAGATTTCAATTTTCCGAAGTGGCCGTCAAAACTTATGGCGGAACTCAATGAACTTTTGCATCAGCTTGATACTCCGGGAATTGCGGATAAAGTTGACCAGCTTGCAGTACAGTTTATAACTGAAATAATTCTCCGTCATATCAAAGAATCAGCCTCTGATAAAAACACTGTTGAAATGCGTATTTACTCCGCTGCAAATGACCTTGTAAACGGCAAGGAACTCGCGGAGGCAGTAAAAGGAAACGGTTTTTCCCTGCGTTCATTCTACCGTGAATGGAATAAACATTTTGACGTCTCTCCGAAAACTTACGTTCAAAATAAAAAACTTGAAAAAGCAAAACACTTTCTCACCGAAAGCAATCTCAATAATGAAGAAATCGCCCGCTTGTGCGGTTTTGAAAATGTAAAATATTTTTATTCATGGTTCCGCAAAAATTTTGCAATATCCCCCCGTGAATACAGACGCAAATTTATTCGTGAATATCTGCCCGGAACTGAATTATAATTTTGGCACAAAATCTGACCTCAGTGGCATAAAAAGGTATTTACAGAAAAAACTTTTTACGGTATATTATAGCAGTTTAAAAAAGGATTGCTATGAACAACGTAAAAACAATCTCAATAATTGCAGATTTTTCACAGTCGGCAGGAGCAGTGAACAAAATGCTTCACTGTTCAAATTACATGCCGTGTATTTCAAGTCAGAATATTCTGAATTTCAATGATGCTTATACTAAAATGCACTTTACCGCCGCCCGCACTCACGACCAGGCATTGACCAATGCCGGACAGCGGCTGGTTGATACTCATTTTATTTTTCCCTTTTTTGATGCTGATGCAGATGATGAAAAAAATTACTATTTCCCTGCGACAGATTATCTTTTACAGAATACTCTTGACTGCGGCACACATATTTATTACCGCCTCGGAACAAGCATTGAACATACACTTGATGACCATCATTTCAATACTGACAAACCGTCGGATTTTATACAGTATGCAAAAATCCTTGCCGGTATAATCCGCCATTACAATTACGGCTGGGCAAACGGTTACAAGCTCAATATTCCTGTCTGGGAGATTTGGAACGAACCTGATATCGGGAAAAAATGCTGGAACGGCACACAGGAGGAATTTATTGACTTTTTCTGTACCGTTCTCGGATACCTTAAAAAAGAATTTCCTGCTGAAAAAATCGGCGGACCCGCTCTCTGCTGGGCGAATAAAGAGTATTTGACCGCACTTCTTACAGAGTGTAAAAAACGCAATATTACTCCCGATTTTATCTCATGGCACGCCTACTGGTATGAAGTTGCTCCGTTGATAAAAGTTGTTTTTGAAATGCGGGAACTCCTTGATAATATGGGATTTAACGAAACAAAACTCCACTTGAACGAATGGCATTATCTCAAAACATGGGACGGTATTCTCCGCAATGTCACTCCCGAAAATTATCAGAATGCCATGTTCGGTGAAAGCGGTATGCACGGCTGTGATTCTGCGGCATATAATGCTGCACTCTTTATCGGGTTTCACGATTCACCGCTTGAGTGTTCATGTTATTACGGAGCGGGTAATCCGCGGACTTTCGGGGCTTTCGGACTGCATGACCAGCTGGGGAATCCCGACAATAACTATTATTCAATGACAATGATAGGTGAAATTGTTCATAATTATACTGAACGCTTCAAAGTTTCAGGGGCAAATGACCACCTTTGGGCAATGCCTGTACTCAATGCAGACAGAACATGCGGTGCAATGCTTATCTCCGACTGCTGCGGTAATTATGATGAAGTTGAAATTGAACTTGCAAATTTGCCGCAGGCAAAAGATTTCAGATGTATTCTGCTTGACATGGAACATCATGATTTTGAAATTCCGGTTGAAATTATCGGAAATAAACTAAAAATCCGCAAAAAAATGCCATGTTCAACAGTATTTTTATTGACTTTTAATACAGGAGGTATCTAACTATGAAAACTGAAATTTTCTGCGGCAAATGCCCGAATATGCCGTGGGAGGAACGGCCCGCAAATTGTGACCGTCCGCTCTGGCGTTATTCAAAAAATCCCATCATTACCAAAAACGCAGTGCCGAAATGCAACAGCATTTTCAACAGTGCAGTTATTCCTTTCGGGGACGGTTTTGCGGGAGTTTTCCGCTGTGATAACGACCGCCGCCAGATGCGTATTCATGCGGGCTTCAGTAAAGATGCTTTGAATTGGGAGATTGAACCTGAACCTTTGACTTTCGCTTCAAGCCCCGCAGGTTTGAATTTTGAATACGCCTATGATCCGCGAGTCTGCAAAATAGATGATGATTACATTATTACATGGTGCAACGGTTATGAATCATATCCGACCATCGGCATCGCAAAAACCCGTGATTTCAAAAAATTTGAACAGCTTGAAAATGCTTTTCTGCCCTTCAACCGCAACGGCGTAATGTTTCCCCGCAAGATAAACGGCATGTATGCCATGCTCAGCCGTCCGAGTGACAACGGACATACGCCTTTCGGAGATATTTTCATAAGTTACAGTCCTGATTTGAAATTCTGGGGCGGACATCGTCTTGTGATGAAAACTGATATGCCGTGGGAATCAACCAAAATCGGAGCAGGCCCGATTCCGATTGAAACAAGTGAAGGATGGCTTCTGATTTATCACGGAGTTCTCACCAGCTGCAGCGGTTATGTTTACCACTTCGGAGCGGCATTGCTTGACTTGGACGACCCGTCAAAAGTTATTGCCAGAGGTCAGCGTTATTTGCTTGCTCCCGAAACTCCTTATGAGCGTTACGGTGATGTTCCCAATGTCTGTTTCCCCTGTGCAACGTTGTGCGACAGTGAAACAGGGCGTCTTGCAGTTTATTACGGCTGTGCTGATACTGTCACCGGGGTGGCATTCGGCTATGTCGATGACATAATTTCATATATAAAAAACAACTGAAGGAGAAAACAAAATGAAAAAAACATTCACTCTCATCGAACTCTTGGTCGTGATTGCCATCATCGCAATCCTCGCAGGCATGCTGCTCCCCGCACTCAATAACGCCAGAGCCAGAGCCCGTTATGTCAGCTGCACAAGCAATCTCAGACAAATCGGTACAGCCATGATTATGTACGCAGGCGACCATAATGATGATTTGCTGAAAGCCTCAAAAACTTTGAACTCATATTCATTTCAGCTCAAATGGTGCAGTTCAGGCAATCTTCATTCAAGAAGTTTCGCTTTCTGGCCTTTGCTCACAGGCAAATTCATCACTCCGAAAAATCTCTCATGCGCAGGTGACAAATTGTATCCGCAAAGCAAAATTCTTTCAAGTTATAATGAAAGCGGTACAACTTTTTATCACAGCTACGAATTCCGCGGTGCAGGTACAGGCGACAGCAATTACCGGGCACCTCTGAAACTCGGTCTTACTGATAAAAATATGGCTCTTTTGAGCGACCGTTTCGCTTCATGGGCGCAAATCGCACACGATAACAACGGTTACAACGTTCTGCGTATTGACGGTTCTGTTGTAAGTTTTCTTGACAAGAAAAATCAGATTTATACTTACAGAAACGCCAGTCAGTATCAGAGTGCATGGGATTACATTGACGAAAACGTTCTGGGGATAAAGTAATATGAAATTCAGCAGTTTTATCGGTATTGTTACAGTTATGTTAACTTGCGGCACTCTCTTTGCCGACAATCGCCCTGCCGAACTCTGGCGTGACTACATGCACGGCATAGTTCCTGACAAAGCAATTAAAATTCCTGCGGATGAAATTGTCAAGCTTAATCCCCAAGCCGCAAAATTCCTCAGCCGTCAGGATTTACTCAAAGGCGAACCATCTTTCAAAATCAAGCAAGACTCCAAGCTTACTGTGACTCTTCCCGTTAAAATTGCTGACATGAAAGGCAATAAAATCCGCCTTTTCTATTGGTGCAAGGCATATAAAGCAGGCTACAACAACGGCTGGCACGCCCCGTGGCTGGTACTTATAGCCCGTAATGCGGCAAAGAAAAATCTTTTCACTTTTCCCGCATGGTTTCATACTATCGGAACTTATCCGTGGCACTGTTACTATGTTGATATTTTCATTCCGCAGGCAACTGAGGAATTTGCGGTAAACTTTTACACTCCCAACGGCATTGCATGGTTTTCAGGCTTTGCATGGGAAAAAGTCACCAAAGAAAATACCTACTCCAATAATTACAAACAGTGCCCGACAACCGGAAGTCTCGCTCCGAATGTTTATTATGACCAGATGCCGGAACACATGACCAGAGGGTACGGAACCAAATATCCTTTCCGCTGGTTTCTCGGCAGTAAAATCGGTCTTATCGGTCAGCCTGATGACATTACGACTTTGCAGGGCTTTACCAATTATTTTAAAACTAAAGGCATAAAAAAATCTGAACATTTGAACCACGGCTTACTGCATCTTGCCGATGCTTACCGTCTCGGAAAAAGATTGAACCTTCTTCCTCCTGTTGAAGACGGCTGGCTTGAGAATTTCTGCAAACTTCTGCTCGAAGCTCAAGACCCGGCAACAGGTTTCTGGCATGACGGCAAATCTCTTTCAATGGGAGCGACTTTCCATATTCTCAATATGCACTTCCGCTATCATGAACTCAAACGCAGCGACCGCCCCGACCTCATCAAACCCGGTATGGATATCGGAACCAAAACCGTTCCGCGCGCCGATGAAATGATTAAACAGACCTTGAAACAGCAGTCAACATGGCGTGCCCCGCAGGGGAATTTACGCAGAGCCGGCTGGAACGCCGCCGCCTACACTTTCACCAATACACCTGACAAAGGTGCAAGCAAATTCACTCAGAGCAGCACATGGGATGCGATTTATCTTCTGCGTCTTGCGGGCCGTCATGCAAAAAAAGACGAAACCCGCAAAGAGATTTACAATGCAATCAAAGATGCTTATTTCTACTTTGTTTCCAAAATGATTCTTCCTGACGGCAACATCCGCATGACTGATACTTCAAACAATCCGTCACTCTCCTATGTCGGAGTTCTCTTTCAGGACTTTCACTGTTTTGAACGCCGCATTATGAAAGATTTGCCGCAAAGCAGAGGAACTCTTAAAATAGACGGCAATAAGGTTGAAATTTCAGCTCAAATTCCTGACTCTATGGAGGCGGCGCGAATTTATATCGCTCCTGCAAATATTCCTGTTGACAAACTTGATGAACGTTATCTTGCAGGTATCATTCACCGCAAAGGCAAAGAGTTTTCCGAACTCGACCCGTGGGCTCTCTATCAGAAATGCAACGAAGGCATCCGCAAACGTTACGGCAGACCGTTTTATACCGGAAAAGGCGCAAGAGACAGTTATTTGAACTTCAAAATCCCCAAACTCAAATTCCCGCTGCCGTTTACGGAAAATAATACACCATTGATACTCAACAGAGATTTGAAGAATAAAAAAGTCTATATCAGCAGTTCAAATTATTACGGCGAAGAAAGCATGCCGATTGAATTGAAG
>JAZOSO010000074.1:0-5922 GCA_045657185.1 Victivallaceae bacterium
TTTTTGTAAAAGGAACAGGGGGGGTGCGGGGAGGGAAGGGAAAGAAACTTTATTCAGAAAGTTTTTTCTCTTCCCTCCCCGAAATACATCTTATGCAGTGTATCTCAAATCGCCGTCAACGTATGTTTCAAGGACTTTGAAATCATTGTTGAGCAGAACGATATCTGCGCAGTAACCGGGTTCAATTTTGCCGATGTTGGGCAGACGGAGTGCCTGAGACTGGTTATAGGATGTTGTTTTGACCAGTTCGGAAAGTTCAAGAGAGGTTACTTCATAGACATTTTTGAGGGCGTCGCAAATTTGCAGAGTTGAGCCTGCAAGTGCGCCGTTGGCGAGTCGTGCGGCACCTTCTTTAACAAATGTCTGCATACCGCCTAAATCGTATTCGCCGTCAGGCATGCCTGAAGCGCGCATTGCGTCGGAGATAAGCTGGATGCGTTCAGTATTTTTGAGTGTGAAAACAAGTTCAATCATATCGGGACAGATGTGGAGTTTGTCGCAGATGAATTCGATATAAACATCTTCATGAAGCAGGCCTGCGCCGACCATGCCGATATCGCGGTGATGCAGAGGTGTCATCTGATTGCAGAAGTGACTTAAGTTGCGCATGCCGTGCAGATAAGCATTTTTGAAATCTGCGTGTGTTGCGTTGGTATGAACTGCAGACGGGATAATTCCCATTGCGAGAAGTTCAGATGAAAAAGCAGCTCCGCCCTCAACTTCAGGTGCAAAAGAGACTTTTTTAACCGGGAAAATGCTGTTTAAACGCTTGACTTCCTCAATATCAGGCAGACGGACAAAAGCGGGGTTCTGGGCTCCGATAAGTTTTGTATTGATGTACGGACCTTCAAGGTGAACACCGGGGATTTTGCATCCTTTGAGGCTTTCGGGTGTGCGGATATAATCAGCGGCACTCTGCAAGGCATTTGAAAGCTGCTCTTCGCTGACGGTCAGAGTGGTGGGCAGCAATGTAGTGACACCTTCAGCAAGTTTATTTTTTGCAATAGTGGAAATGGCTTCAACAGTTGCATCGCAGAAGTCAAAACCGCTTCTGCCGTGACAGTGAACATCAACAAAACCGGGCATGAGCATAGCGTCGTTGCAATCTTTGACTTTGTCTGCTTCGGGCAAAGAATCGTTCGGAGCGAAAATCTGTTTGATTTTGCCGTCGGATATCAGCACTGCCATATTTTCGTGTTCAAAACCGGGAGTTACAAGATAGCAGTTTTTGAAAAGAATTGACATGGTATTGCTCCTTATTTGATTGCGGGCAGACTTGCGGCGATAACTGCCTGACCGTGGCGTTTGAATTTTTCATCGGGAATGCGGAAAGTGATTGAATTTGCCAATTCGGGGAATTCTGCATCAAGAACTTTTTTGGCTTCCTCAATAATGATTTCTCCGCCTTTGCCGGAGCTTACACGGCCGAGAATAAGGAGATTTTTGATTTCATAGAATTCAGCGTAATGGGCAATCGCATAACCGAAACAAGTACCGATGGTACGGTAGATTTTTGCTGCGCGTTCATCACCGTCTGCCATGAGAGTTTGGACTGCTTCAAGGCGTTTGGGGAAGGGCATATCGGCGGGGTATTCCAACCCTGCCGCAGGAGCAAGACGGGCAACTGCCTGCTGTGAGAAATACTGTGCGCCGCAGCCGATATCGCCGGACCATTCATCAGCGGGAGCGTCGTCACGGTAGTCAACGGGAGCAAAAGCAAGTTCATTGAGCCAGTCGGTGATATTGCCGTTCAAATTGACATAACCGATAGCCTGACTTGTGCCCATTGAGAGACCGAGAACACCGTTTGATTCCATGCTCATTGCTCCGGCAAGAGCGGTGACTTCGCCGTCATTGGCAACGACCATGGGGACGTTGTATTCTTTCTGTATTTCGTCAAAAATAGGAACGATGTGCTTGGCAAAATCATCTTTTGAAATGCCGCGGAAAAGAGAAGCCAATCTCGGATGATTGTCAACATAAACGCCTGCGGCACTGCCGCCGATGGCATCGACACGGGGGAGTTTTTCTGCTGCACGGCGGAGAGAGTCGCGGATGCCCTGTTTGTGGTATTCGGGGTCTTTCTGGAAATAGGGGTCCCAGACAACTTCTTCGGTATGAACGACTTTGCCGTCGATTACAGCGGCGCATTTGCGGTCGGAACCGCCGAGGTCAAAACCAATACGGCAGCCGTCAAGATGTCCGCCGAGCTGAACCTGGATTTCATTTTCTGCAGGAGCATCGGCAAGAGCAACAGGGGTAATTTTGAAAGTTTTGCCGTAAATGGTTTCGCCCATGATATCATAATCGAATTTGCGTGCGCCGTCGGGAGAGTAGATTTTTGCCAGATCGGCTGCAAGTTCGGGTGCGTTGGCAATGACGACTTCATATCCGCCTTTCATCCACAGCAGGAACTTGATAATGCGTTCAGCGTATTTGATATTGAGGGCTTTGTAATCGCCGCAGTGGGGGAAAATTTCGGTTTTGAAAACAGAAGTTGTACCGTTGGGGCGTTTGAGAGCGAAAACGGCGGGAACGGCTTTGCCTGACTCTTTGACCAGTTTGCGGAATTCACGGTTCCAGAGAACTGCGGGGATATAAGACGGGTCGAGTTCGGGCTTGATTTTTACTTGAACATTGATCATTTCAATACTCCTTTTATATAAATAAACATAATTTTCGGTGTTTCATATACAATATACTTGATTTTATGATTTTTCAAATGCTGTGAAAACATTTTCGCAAAAAAAATAAAAAAATATTTGCAATCGTGACAATAAGCATTATCTTAATAGAGAAAGATTGAGAAAACGGTTACACAAAAACGGGAAAATTATGTCTCAACGAATGGATATAAAAAGTTTTGCTGAAGCAATCGGAGTTTCCACTGCGACTGTGTCCCGCGCTTTCGGCGGGGCGGGCAGAATCAGTGCTGAGACCCGCAAACGCGTGCTTGAAGCGGCAGAGAAACTGGGCTATCATGCAAGTTTTCATGCCCGCAACCTCGGTTCAAGACATGGCGGCAGTATTGTATTTTTTTATCCTGAACTTTACACTGACGAACCCGATTATTTTATCAATGAAATAGTTATCGGTATCAACCGCACTCTCAATCACGACCGTCTTTTTACTGTTACGCCTTTTGATGAACATGATGAACGGCTGATTGCCAATGCCCGTGAGCAAATTCTTGACGGCAGGGTATCGGGAGCGATTATTATCAGCGGTACAGCCGGGGCTTCAAGTCTTATTTCCCTGGTGCAGAAATCGCGTATTCCCTATGTTGTTATCGGTAAAAGCACTCCGCATTCAACCAATACGATTGATTATGACAACGAGTACGGCGCAGAGCTTGCAGGAAGATATTTCAGGGAGACGGGCCGCAAATCTCCCGCTTATATTTCAGGACATCTTGACCGTCCCAAAAAACGCGGTTTTGCTGCTGGTTTTGAGATTGAAGAATCGCAAATTCTTGAAATTCAAGGCGGTGCCGGATTTAAATACGGTTATCAGGCGGCAGAGGAGATTTTTTACCGCCATAAAGAGACAGATTGTGTTCTTTGTGCCAATGATATTATTGCAATCGGTTTTATTAAGCGGGCCGCTGAACTCGGTTTAAAAATTCCCTCCGATATCGGAGTTATAGGTTTTGACGATATTGCCATTGCCAAAAATTATATGCCTGCAATTTCAACTGTTTCTCTGCATTTGCGCAATCTCGGTGTCAGCGCAGGAGAGATGCTTGAACTGCAGTTCGCAGGTCAAAACAAGATACCTAATGAAACTGTAAGATGTGATTTGATTATTCGTGAATCAACCTAATATAAAGGAGAAATTATGAAACCTGCACTTGTATTGCTCGCCGCAGGAATGGGCAGCCGCTACGGCGGTTTGAAACAGCTTGACCCTATGGGGCCGGGCGGAGAAACTTTGATGGACTATTCGATTTTTGACGCTATCCGCGCCAATTTCAGTAAAGTCGTTTTTATTATCCGCCGTGATATTGAAGAGGCTTTCAAAACTCAAATCGGCAGTAAGTATGAAAAGTTTATTCCTGTTGAATATGCTTTTCAGGCTCTTGACGACCTCCCCGGCGGTTTTAAAGTTCCCGAAGGCCGTGTCAAGCCGTGGGGTACAGGTCATGCCATTTATGCCGCAAGAAATGTGGTCAAAGGTCCCTTTGTTCTTATCAATGCCGACGACTTTTACGGTCGTGACGGTTATGCAAAAATGGGCGAATTTCTCACTCAGAGCGGTGCAGATGAATTTGCCATGTGCGGTTTCCTGATGAAAAATACCGTCTCCGAGAACGGTTCAGTCTCTCGCGGTATTTGTGATATTGACGCCGACGGCAATCTGGCAAATGTTGTTGAACATACCAAAATTATTAAAGAAAACGGCAAATACATCAGTTGCCTTGACAACGGTGAAAAAGTTGAATTTCCCGCTGATACTGTCGTTTCTATGAATATGTGGGGTTTTCAGGATACGCTTTTTGACTATCTGGAAGAGCTTTTTATTGAATTTCTTAAAGAAAAAGGCAACGAGCTCAAGAGTGAATTTTACATCCCCTTTGTCGTTGATGCTCTTGTTAAAGCCGGTAAATGCACTGCCAAAGTTCTTATCTCTGAATCCGAATGGTTCGGTGTAACCTATCCTGAAGATAAACCCGAAGTGCAGAAAAAACTTGCCGGACTTATCTCCGACGGTGTTTATCCCGGAAAACTTTTTAACTGAGAGGTATTTATGAAACACGATTTAAGAGAAATCAGTTCGCATTTTAATATTTACGGTGATTTTATCATTGCTGTTCCCTACGGTACAGGGCATATCAACGATACTTATCAGGCGTCTTTCAATCAGGCGGGAACTGTTGTGCATTACACCATTCAGCGTATCAATCACAACGTATTCAAAAATCCTGTCAAACTTATGGAAAATGTTGAACGCGTAACTTCTCATCTTTCTGCCAAAAGTTCTGACAGCCGCACCACTTTGCGAGTAGTCAAAACTCTTGACGGTCAGAGCTGTTATGCCGCACCCGACGGCAATTTCTGGCGTTGTTATTTGTTTGTTGAAAACGCCCGCACTTACGACGTCCTTGAAAATGCCAAACAGGCATACGAAGCAGCCCGTGCTTTCGGTAAATTTCAGGGCGCACTCGTTGATATCCCCGGCGGCAGACTTTTTGAGACTATTGTTGACTTTCACAACACCCCCAAGCGTCTCGCTAATCTTGAGGAAAGTATTAAACTTGACAAGTGCGGCCGTGTAAAAAATGTCGCTCAGGAAATAGATTTTGTTATGTCTCGCCGTGATGATTGCGGTGTTTTGCTTGATTTACACGCCAAAGGGCTTATCCCCGAACGCATTACACATAATGATACCAAGCTCAATAATGTTCTTATTGATGACTTTACAGGTGAAGGTATTTGCGTTATTGACCTTGATACCGTCATGCCCGGTCTCGCTCACTACGACTTCGGCGATATGATTCGTACAGGTACCAGCCCCGCTCTCGAAGATGAAGTCGATTTGAGCAAAGTTACCATGCGTTTTGAAATGTTTGAAGCTCTCCTGCGCGGTTATCTCGCAGGCGGTAACGGCTTCCTCAATGAAGTCGAACTCGAATATCTCCCCTTCGCAGGTAAACTTATCACTATGGAAATCGGTATCCGCTTCCTTACCGATTACCTCGACGGAGACGTTTATTTCAAAACTCACCGCAATAACCATAACCTCGACCGCTGCCATACTCAATTCAAACTCGTCGAATCTATCGAACAGCAGCTCGACGCTATGAAATTCAAAGTTCAGGAAGTAGCTAAAGGTTTGTGAGGAGAATTTCAGGGGCGGGGAAATGCAGGAAGGGAAGAAAAAACCTTTTGAGGAAAGGTTCTTTTCTTCCCCTCCTGCACCTCC
>JAZOSO010000075.1:0-36740 GCA_045657185.1 Victivallaceae bacterium
TGGATGGAGACGACTTACGATTTTTCCACCAAAAAAAAATGGGACCCCGTAAGATTTCCGCTGATGCTTGAGCCGTTCAAATTCCGCAAACGCACATTTATTGATGCTATAAAATACGGAATGGGCTATCATTTTGAATTGTGGCTCTGTGATGATTATGATTTGACTTATGAAGAAGAACGGAGATTCAGAAAAGATTTCAGCGTTGCAAAAGACGAAGTCATTACCGATACGGAAGAATTTGACATGCGTCTCGGCAGTGATGTACGCAGCGACAAAATCACTATTCCCGATGAACCGTGGTTTGAACATTTGAAAAGTTTTGTTGACTGGGGTGCTGACTTTTTCAAAACAGATGCCTCAAATCAGGTGAATATCCATTCTGACAGATTGTACGGCAACGGCATGACGGACGATGAATGTCATAATTTTTATCCGTTGATGCTCATGCGTCAGATGTATGAAGGATTTGCGGAACATACGAACCGCCGTCCGTTCATTTTCAATCCGTGCGGCTGGACGACTTTCCAGAAATGGGCAGCAACATGGACGGGTGATACAGGCGGCGGTCCTGCGACACTTTGCGGCATGTTCAACACCTGCTTTGCGGGACACGGTCTTACGACCAACGACATGGATGCAAACAAAGTTGAAGGTATCCATTTCGGTTATCTCCTGCCGTTGAGCCAGATAAACAATTATTCATCATGGAAAATGCCGTGGCTGTGGGGACCGAAAATCATTGAACTGCACCGTTTTTATTCATCTTTGCGTTCAAGACTGATACCTTATCTGTATTCATGTATGTACAAAACGACACAGGACGGAGTACCTTTCCTGATGCCGTTGGCTCTTGAATTTCCGAACGACATAAAATGCCGCAAAGTGCTGAATGAACATCTGCTCGGTCCGTCTTTGCTGGTAAGTTCATTTACAAAAGAACTGTATTTCCCTGAAGGTGAATGGAAAGATTACTGGACGGGTGAATATTTTGCAGGCAACAGCGATTATACCGTTGATTTTCCCGCAAACCGCGGCGGCGGTCTGTTTGTCCGTGAGGGGGCAATAATTCCGTTCGGTCCTGTCATGCAGTACCGTGCAGAGCGAGAAGTTGATGAACTTGAACTTTACTGCTATCCTGCTGAAAAGGAAACTCACTTTGAATATTATGAAGATGACGGAGTTTCATTTGATTACAAAAAGGGCAAATATGCTTTGAGTTCAATTACTCTCAAGCGCGATGAAAATTCCGTCACATTGAATGTGAATTTAAATGCTGCAGGCAGTGTCAGAAAAATGAGCGCAGTCTTTGCGGCAAAATCTGCACCGTCGCAAGTGATATCCGACGGCAGAAATGTCGGTTTTGAATGGGACGAAAACCGTCAGGAAATAAAAGTTTCAGTTATATATTCAGGTAAAACCAAGATAATTTTTTAAGAAAGGAGAAAACTTGTAAATATCTCATAATGACATAAATTGTATTATCGGAAGTTACACGGCAAAGCCGGGGATGTCCATCCCGTTTGATATCACGGCAAAGCCGGGGATGTCCATCCCTTTTGGTATCACGGCAAAGCCGTGTGTGTGCGGCAGAACATGACAAACAATAAGGAATTTAAGGAGGATAAGGAGTTTAAGGATAAAACAAATAACTGCACTCGAAGTCAGACTGATAGAGAATGTGGTCGAAGTTACGCAAGAGCGGAGACATACGCCTGCTTGCAGTGCAGTCAGGGGCAATCTCCCTAAACTCCCTGAATTCCTTAAACTCCCTATTGCCCGACATCACTGAGCCGCTAAATTTCACGGCTGCTTGTCCCGCCATAGCCTTTGGCGAAGGCGGATGCCGTGCAAGAAAGCCAACTCACCACCTTAACAGAAAGGATAAAAAAATGAAAAACAAGTTCAAACAACATGACAAAGTACAATCTATCGGAAGTTTCACACTTATTGAGCTTCTGGTTGTAATCGCAATCATCGCAATTCTTGCAGGAATGCTTTTGCCCGCACTCAATAATGCCAGAGAGAAATCAAGAGCCGCCAAATGCACCAATAATTTGAAACAGCTTATGCTCGCTCAAATCCTTTATATGGATGAAAACAACGAAGTCGCTTTTCTCTATGACATAAACGGACGTTTTGCCAACTGGATGATGGCGCGCGATTATCTACCCAAGAAAAATCAGATTGCAGCCTGCCCGACAACTGCCCCCGGCAGATACAATACCGCAGCTACCAGTGATGACCAGTACACATATATGATGCGCCACAAAAATACAATTCCGGGCGGCTTGCCTGCTGCTGTTATGGACAGTGCCAAATCAACTTTTGCTTCAATGAACAAAATTGCATTTCCCTCTAAATTTCTCATGTATGCTGATTCTGTAAGCACAAGCAATATGAAACAGAACTCTCTGGCTTACATTTACAACTCATCTGCTCAGACAAGCGGTTTCTATCTCGCACACAAAAACAGCGGCAACATCGCTTTTCTTGACGGTCATGCAGGTTCTCTGAAAGACCATACTGAAGCCTACAATACATTTTTTACTGAATTTAAAGTAAACGGCAGTGCCACCCAGAAAGGCGGTTTCACATTTTTCTATATCAAAAATTCAGGACAGGCTGTAAAATTCAACGGTTCAGGTACTGTCAACTGATTTTAAAAGGATAATTATTTATGCGTTTATTAACTTTTTTACTTTTTGCAGGTGTATTTTGCGCACTCAATGGCGCACCTTTGAAACTGGCGGAAAACGGCAAAACATCCTACACTATCGTCCTTGCAAAAAATGCTTCAGACATTGATAAATTTGCCGCAAAAGAGTTGGCATTTTTCCTGAAAAAAATGACGGGAGCGGATTTTGCGATCTCAACTGATAAAAAATCCCCCGCTATTTTCATCGGTCATGCCAAAGGTGCAAAACTTGCCGATGAAGTCAACGTCGTTGAAACTTCCGGCAATGATTTGCTGCTTTACGGCGGCGGCGTTCACGGCAATTTGTGGGCGGTTTATGAATTTCTGGAAAATCACCTCGGCTGTGTCTTTTTCAATGCTTTCGGTGATTTTTACGCTCCCGAAAAAGCCGTTCTCACCCTCAATGAAGTTAAAAAAGAGACTGAATACGCATTTCCCGTCCGCGCGGTGATGAATTATTTTTATAAGGACAAAAATCTGGCAAGTGAGTCGCTTTACCGCAACCGTCAGAATGTTTTGCTTCATTCTTTCAATCACCCCCGTTTCCCCGGCAGAGAACCGGGCATCGTCTGCAAATTTGAAACTTATGTCGGTTCTCACAGCCTTTTCCAATTCATTCCGCCGGGCGTCAAAGAGGTAAAAACAGGTCATAATGCAGGAACAGGAATTCTTTCCGCATTGCCTGAATTGCGTGACAAACGCTATTTTGTCACCAATCCCGAATTTTTCACCATGGACAAAAACGGCAAACGCGTTCCCAACCGTCAGCTGTGTTTCTCCAATCCGGCTTTGCGCAGAGAACTTGAAAAAAATATCCGCATGTATTATGATTTGCAGTTCAAACGCACCAAAGGTTTGAAAGGTCATATTGAAATTTCATGCAATGATATTGCTTATCAGCTCTGCTTCTGCCCCGATTGTACCGCACAGGAAAAAGAGTACGGCACCCCCGGAGCAGTCCTGCTGCTGGCTCTCTCGGATATCGCTTCACGCAACAAGGATATAACTTTCCGCACCCTTGCCTATCAGAGAAGTCAGACTCAGCACCCGCCCAAAAAGAAAATCAATATTCCCGATAATCTGATAATTATTTTTGCCCCCATCAACGGCGACTATGCCAATCCGCTTGACAAAGGTAAAATAAATGCCGTTGACTTGCAGGACTTCAATAACTGGAGTAAAATCACCAAAAATATCCTTTACTGGTATTACCCCTGCCCCTACAACCGCAACCGTGAAGTGTTTTTCACCGAACCTCCCAACGGACTTGCCAAACGTTTTGCCCGTGACTGGCAGATTATGCGCAAAAACGGCATTCTCGGACCTTATGTTGAACACGATGCAGGCGGCATTATACAGTTTACCAACTTTTCTGAAATGCAAAGCTGGCTCATGCTTAAACTGGCACAGAATCCCGATGCTGATTTGAATAAACTTATTGAAACTTTCATCAGCAAATATTACGGCAAAGCCGCCCCCGCAATTCAGGAATATTTCAACTCTCTTGCATCTGAACTTGATAAATTCACCGCTAAAAACGGCAGCTGGCATTATCGCGCCATTGATGCTGAGTATCTTACCGAAAATAATCTGCTTGCATGGGAAAAAATGATTGACAACGCGGAAAAAGCTGTTGACGGCGAATACGCTTTCCGTGTCCGTTTGCTCCGTGCCGGTCTTGACTGCACCATTATTTCCAAAGTCAATACCGACAATACCAAACGCATTGAACGGGTCAGAAATACCCTCAAAGAATTGCAGAAAAAACGCCCCGTCAATGTCGATTGGAAACGCTTTGACAGTTGGAGTAAAAATATCGCCGACCGCGGCAAGGAAGCTCCGGTTCCTCCCGAACTTGCTAATGTCAAAGGCCTGATAATTCTTAATGTCCCCGAACGCGGCGTCACTGTCAAAGCTCACAAAGGCGCAAACCTCGGCCGTGCTTTCGTTGAAAAACGCACCGACAAACCTTTCCGCGTCGGCTTGTATGACAAAGTTGCCAAAACTTACCCCGCAGGCCGAGTCTTTGGCACAAATGCTGTAAAAAGTGGTAAATTTGATTTGTATCTTGTCAACCGAAAAGCTGTAAACCTTACTCCTTCAACAATTTGCTACGGCGGCAGCTGGTATATGAATTATAATGTCGGAGCAAACGCAGTTCAGCGTGACAACGCAGAATCTCTGGCACAGAAATTTTACATTTTTGTCTCTCTCAAAGAGGAAAACGGTCAGATTTTCAGTGACCGTGCATTCATCGTTCCTGCTGAAAATTGCCCCGCTTCTCTGCTTAATTGACAAGCGGCATACTTGTAATTTTACTTTGCTGCAGGGGGTGAAGAAAAAACCTTTCGGCGTTTCATCGTCTTTTATATGGTTCTTTTCTTCACCCCCTGCAATCAACTGTTAATCACTTGATTTTGAAGTTTTTCTTATAAGCGGCAAAGCGGTCTTCGTATTCTTTGACAAAGATGGGGTCGTATGAGAGGATGAGGAAATTCAGCATATTTTCTCCCCAGTCGGCAAATTCGGCGACGGCGGAATATTTATCAAGGTTATTATATGCTTCAAAGTTATTTTTGACTAAATTGATACAGTCACGGAAGTTGACAGGCGGGGTGTGGTCAAAGAGTAATTTTTTACGGGGGAAGATTTTTTTATATTCTTCAACTAATTTCTGCAAAGTATCATCTTCGTAGCGTTTTTTACATTCATCCACCATATTTTTTTTGATATTATTCAATTCTTCCTGAATAGTTTCTGTATCGCTGAGGTTTTTGAGGATATATTTTTCAGCGTAATTGTTGAGGTTGATACTCAGAGTAATTCCCCAGACAAGGTCATCACGGGAGAGGGCGGGGGTTATTGTTTTTGAGGAAATATCAGGCAGATTTTTATCAAGGTCCTCATATTCTGCGGCAAATTCTGCGGAAATCATTTCGCAAAGAGTATTCATTTCAGAAATGCGCAGGGCGTTGGAACGGTATTTTTTTGCTTCATTAAGCAGAGAGATGATGGAACTGTGCCAGGTCAAAGCGCGTTTTCTCGGTACGCGGACATAAACATTATCATCCTGAATGATACGGGAGGCGATATTCTGAGTTATTGAGTATGGTTTTTCAATTATGCTGAATGTATCATCTGCGTGAAAAATGAAGGGGATGCCGAAAAGCAATGAACAGAGAAGAAGTTTTTTCATATTTTAAATCCTTTCTTTTGATTATTTGTATTCATCATAAATACCTTTGTAATTTTTTGCTATTTCTTTAAGCAGCTCTGAAGTTCTGCCGATTGAAATCGTATTGACGGATATTCCGGCGGGGAGCTGTTCTTTCAGCAGTTGCAGATACTGTTTGGGGTCGTGGACGTCAGTCGGTTCGCCGTCGGTCAGGATAAAGATGGTATTGATTTCCCAGCCTTGTTTTTTTATGCGGTCGAGCCCTTCTGAAATGGCGGTAAAAAGGTTTGTTGCACCGCGTTCAAGAGAGTCAAAAGAGTCGATCCATTTTTCTGCAAGTTTAATACCGCTTGAGAAATTGAATTTATATTGACCTTTGTGGTCATCGGGGAAATAATAGCATTTATTACTGAATGCGATGATGCTGTATTTGCCTTTTGAGCGTTTGCGGTACTGTTCATTGATAGTGCGTTTAAGCTGAAATTGCAGAATTGAGATTCGGGTTTGGTTTTCCGAAGCCATTACATTCATAGAACCTGAAATATCAACAATAAACAGAATATTTGAATTTTTGTTGATACGGAAAACGGTTTTGCCGCCGGAAGTTGTAAATCCGCGGCTGCCGCCGGCATCCGCATCAGACAAATTTACATTGCTTTTTTGTTGAGCAGAGGCAGTTTTTTTGACTTTGCTGACAACTTTTTTTTCAGCTTTCTGAGTTTTGTCATCCTCATTCGGGTCAATGTAAAGTTTGGCTACATGAATATTGGCTTTATTCTGTTTTTGAGAGGGTTTTTGTTTGTTGCCTTCTTTTTGCTCATTTTGAGCGGACTTTTTGGTTTGTGCGGCATTTTGGTCACCCGGAGGCGGCGGCGGCGGTGCGGGCTTGCCTTTGCCGTCACCGGCACCGCGGTTCGGGTCAGTATTTTCGGCATCGGGGTTTTCGCCGATTGGGGAGTTGCTGATATTGGAATTGCCGGGATTTGCGCCGTTGCCGCTGCCGTCAGAGAGTCCGTTTCCTGAGCCTGTACCGAAAATATGGGGACCGTTGCCGTCGCCTGTACCTTCCGGCATGCGGCGCGGAGCGGCGGCGGCAAAGAGGATAAATGCTGCCATAAGACATGCAAAAAATATTGCCGCATTGATATACGGTTTATTATTTCTATCAGTATGCTTCATAATTTTCTTTCTTTTTGGTGTAGGTATAGATAAACTTTTTGTCAAAAGATTCAAAGAAAGTATTGACGGAATGGGTGGTGTTGTTTTTTTTCAATTCTTCGCGGAATTTACAGAAATCACGCAGAGAGTTGGAGTGAACACTGAATTCGGGGAAACGGTCGCGCGGCAGCTCATTCAGGAGTTTGTGAGCGGCGGCGGAGATATGTTCGCCGTCAAGCAGCGGGACACCGGCATTCAAGTCTTTGATGGTACAAACGATATTTTCATCTTCTTTGATAAAGTTAACGTCGCTGTGCGGTTCATTTTTAAGTTTTTCGGGACCGACACGCCAGAGTTTGTTTTCGTTGACGATGATGAAGTACGGAATTTTTTTGGAGGCAGTCATAGTTTTGAAAGTTATATGTCCTGCGGTATTGCGTTTGAGTTCATCACGGAGTTTTTTCAATTTATCCTCAAGTTTGATATTTTTGTCAATAAGCTCCTGTTTTGCGATGGTTACGGCGTCAACTTTTTTCTGAATTTTATCTTTTTTCAGGTCAAGTTCTCTGTTTTTTGCGTCAAGAACTTTTTGTTCAACGGAGAGAAGTTCATTTTCGGCAGTAAGTTTTTTTACTGCGGCTTCTAACTTGACAATATCTGCCAGATATTTTCTGCGCGGGTCGTTTTTAAACTGCTCAACGAGTGAGGAAATATCGGAAGTTTTGTTTTCAAGGTCTTTGAATTCTTTTTTGAGTTCTTCCAGACGGTTTTGCATTTCCTCCAGATTTTTGAAATTTTCGCTGTTGGAAACGTCAGCTTTTGAGGTCATAGTAAGAACAATTATCAAACTGATAGCGATAAACATGACTCCGCCGAAAGAGTTGCACATAGTGTCGAGCAAAAGTTCAAGACTTGATTCAAGGTCACGGGATTTTTTCATTTGCCGCCTCCTGAATTTTTGCCGAAAACAGTTGAATTATCATCGGGAAGAAGTTCCAAACCGTGACGGAACCCCGTATCTTTCAGTTTGAGTGAGATAATATCCCAATATTTGAGAGATGACGGAGAGAGGATGATTGAAAGCGTTTCAGTGCTGCTGTCGCGCTGTTTCAGGAAGTCAAGGAAATCATCAAATGCGGCATTTGCATCTTTGCCGGATTGCCGCAAATCAAAAGTCTTATTCGCACCGAAGTCAAACACAATGAACCCTGTCGGGGTAAATTCCGCCAGCAGCGGGTTGCGGTCGGAATTTTGTTCAACGGAGAAAACAACGGTCTTTTTGATTGTCTCAAGACGCTTTTGAAGTTCTGTTATTTCCTTGTTTTTTTCTTTGGAAATTTTTGTCTCTTTTTCAATATCCTTTATGATTTGAGTATAATTTTTTTCAAGAGTTTTTATGCGTTCAACGGTCTGTTTTCCGTGCATGTCAGCTTGTGAAACAGCAAGTTTGAGCTTGACATTTTTTTCGGTAAGTTCTTTGACTTTCTGTTTAAGGTCAAGTTTTTTCTCCTCAATCATTTGAGGGGTCATTTTCTGATATTCAGCAAGTTCTTTTTCCAATTCTTTGCGCATATCTTTCAATTTTTGTATCTGCATTTTGAGAGTGTTTATCTCCTGTGCGAGAGCTTGCATTGCCTGGCGGTCTTTGTCTGACTGTTTTTCCTGCGGAGTTACAGGTTTTGACTCAAAAATCAACAGCAAAAGCAGCAGCACCACCAGAAACATAATACCCGTAATTGAGGTAATAATGTCCTGAAAGGAGAAAAGTGAAATTGCAGGTGAATCGTCTTTTTTACTCATTCTTCGTCCTGAAGGTTGATAGTCTTCATTTTTGAAATGATATTGCGGTGACAGTAGTCGGCACATTCATCAAGGAAAAGTTCCTCTTTGTTGAGTGTAAATGTCATGTAAAGCTGGATGATAAGTGCCAGCACCAGAGCAATAAGTGTAGTTTCAAATGCTGTTGCCAGACCGCCGGTAACACCGCCGAGAGAGGCTTTGAGCTGTTCAATATCCGCACCTTCGGAGACAACTTTGCCGAAGCCGCCGACCGCAGAGGACAGACCGATAACCGTACCGATAAAACCGAGAACGGGAATTGCCCAGATGAAACCTTTCAAAACAGTGTAGGAGCTTGAAAGATAGCTGTCATCGTTATTTGCCTGATTGGTCAGACATTCGGCGACAGCGGAAACACTGCCGAGATTTTTCAGGTTGCTCAATGCGCGTTCAACACGGTCAAAAAGGATAAATTTTGCCGGCTGTTCAACTTTGGCATACATATTGTCAAGGATTTCGCGGGCAGTCACGGGAGAGAGAGCAAAACTGCTGTCTGCCGGCAGAATGTTGACTTCGAGAGCTTTTCTCTGCACTTTCAGTTTGGCATTTTTGAGCCAGACAATGGCAAATGAGAAACAAGCAAGAAAAACTGTATAATACGGAATGGATGAACGGTTTTCCGCTCCGCCGTGAAAAAACATGTCAATCATCTGTATTCCGCGGTTGCGCAGCGGCAGCAGTATGCCGTAAAATACCGCCGTCAGCACCAGTCCGATAATAAAGGCAAAAAAGATGTTGACGCTGGTGAATTTTTTACTTTTGAATCCGCAGATATTTTCAATGTCTGACTGACTCCATGAAAGTTTGCTGTTGTAAGCCATGATTTGTTTTACTCCTTATTTATAAAATATTTTTGAAAATTTCAGTAATTTTGAAAATTGCCGTTGTGAAAACGAGCCATTGAACAATATTAAGCATTATCAATGAAATTTTTGATGTCATTTGAAAGTTGAAAATATCCGTAGTCGCCCGATATAGACCACAGCTCATGCTGCTCATGCCGAAAATTGCCGATACCGCACAGAAAATGATAATTCCTATTTTCAGAGCGATATGCAGAGAGTTGTTTGTATCTGAGGCAACCGCAGCAAAAGGAACTGATGTCATAAATGTTGTAAATGATATCAGCTGAAACTGCATCAGCAAAACGGAATTTTCAAATAAATTATCTTTGTGAGCGATTGCCGACATACAGAGATTTTCCAGAAATATCAGCAGAAACTGACACAGCATGACAAAAACTGAAGCCAGAAGAATTTCAAGTAAATATTCTCTGAAAAGCAGGGCAAAAAGCGTTATTGCCATAACTGCTTCAGTGATTATACACAGCAATACTGTGCGGGTTGAAAAACTTGCCGCCTGCTTGAATTTTTTTAATAATTCCATATTTTTCAGATATTGCGGAGCATTCCATATCATGCTGAAAGTTGCGGAAACGGGGTCGGGAATATTTTTTGAAACAGATTTTTCTGTGTTTTTTTCGGGAAGAATAAAGGGGACTTCTTCTTCATCTTTGAGTACAACTTTCTCTTTTTCAACAGTTTTTTCCTTTTTGGGCTTCGGAACGGAAAATATTGTTGTTTTCGGAACCTCTTTTTTGGGAAAAAGGATTTCTTCTGCAGTATTCCAGTAAATGCGGTTCTCTGACAGCATTGTATCTCTGCTCAGGATTTGTTCCTGAATCATATTCATTATCTGTGCCGTACTGAAAGGTCCGACAATATCGCTTTCGCGTTTGATGTAATAATATTTATCAGCCATATCAAATCCTTAATTTATATTGCGGAACAAGGTGAGAATGAATGCAGAAGACGCCTTGACCTGCGGCGCAGTCGTCTGCGGTTTCTGTTGAGTCGGCGGAGCAATCAGGTCCGGTGTTTTCTTTTCAGTTTGAACCGCAGGTGCAACAGCGGCATCGGGTGCGGCAGGTTCATTATCAATTTTGAACATTGACGGGGCATTGTCCGAGGTAAGGTCGGAAAGTTTTTTGCTTGCAGGCTGTTTGCTTTTGACCGTATCAGGATTTAATATTGCGATTGTTACTCCCGACAGTACAGTTATCAGCATGAAAGCACTGAAAATTATATACAAACAGCGCATGGAAACATTATCGTATCTGACAACAGGACCTAAATCAGGAGGAAGGACAGTTATTTCAGGTATTTCTTCTGCGGCAGGTTGAGTGGAATTCTCTTTTTTCAACTCAAACGGCAGGACTGTATCATCTTTAACATTAAAAAACTGAAGAGCATTTTTCCAGTTGATTTTGTCAACAGATATTTCATCTTCGGGATGCAGGGCATTGCTGCGGAACAATTTTAAAATATGTGCCGCAGGGAACGGACCGAAAATCCTGCTGTTCTGTTTCAGATAAAAAAATCTTTGTTTATTCAATTTGCCGATTCTCCGATATAACGCATGTTGACAGGCCAGTATGCGGGCCAGATGACACCTTTGCTGTCAGTCGGCATTTCAAAGTTGTTGAGACGCAATTCGCTGATGACTTTTTCTTTTTCAGTGCGCCATGAATCCATGCCGTAAGCATTGTAAATCAATTGACCGTTGTAGAGATAAGGTGAAATAGCTTTGTCAATATCCTGATGACGGATGGGACGGGCGAAACGCAGCGGTGAAAATGCGGTCATATCAAATTCGCCGTTGGAATTTTTGTGCATGATCATCACATCTTTGAAAGATGCCGCTGCACCGCCGCCGAACGCATGGATGCGCCAGACGCCGTTTTCTTCATAGAAGACACCGATGGGCATGGGCGGATATTTGATACTTGCTTCGGCAAGTTTTTCGCTGAAAAGAATTTTGCTGAAACTCTTTTTAAGCTCAATTTTACGAAGCTGTTTATCAAATTCTTTTGCATCTCCGGGATATTTGAAAGATGCCATCGGATATTGCCAGATGCCGCGCTCTTTTTCAGAATATTTGTTGAGCAGCTGAATAAATGAGCTGAGGTTTTGTTTATAAAGCGGGTCATCCTCTGTCGGCAGCAGCGACATGAGATTTTTCAGCATATTGATACGGACATAAAAGTTGGAAATATTTTTATCTTCGGCAATTTTTAAGATTGCTTTGAAGATTTTTTCCGAACTTAACGGAGTGAGGTTTTCAAGTTCTTTTTTGAAGTAATCGTGATGTGCGGCAACAGTAACAGCACCTTTGTTGAGCAGAAATTCGGGATTTTTTATAGTGAATTTTTCGGGGAGAGAGTCAAAAAACTGATTGGGGACATGTTTAAGTGCCATGAATTTGGTCTGCTCTGCAAAAGGCATGGTATAAGGCGGAAGTTTTTTGCGGTTTTTCTTTTTTGTTTTCTTTTCCTTCTGCTGTTTTTCAAAAAGTTCCTGCTGTTTGGCTCTGACGGCATTTTTTACCTGTGCCATGTCGATAGTGAAAATTGCATTGTATTTGAGGTTGTTGCCGCTGAGCAGGAATGATAATTGCAAGGATTTGATACGGTCATTTGCACGGTTGTATTCGATATTGATATCCTTGTCGGGAGTATTGAAATAAAAGTGATACGGCTGAGTACCGCTCATAAGGATAATTTCATAGACATTATACTGCGGCAGAATTGTTTTAGTGATATTTTCCAGAGTTTGTTTCTGTTTTTGCAGATATGCGCCGGTATTCAGCGGCAGTTTGCTGAAACGGTTGATTTCACGGCAGAAAGGATTGCTGAGATACTGGTCGGCGACAGTACGCAGTTTCGCATCGTCGGGGGAGGAGGAAATTATCTGATGCAGAGGCTCGTCAATAGAGAGCTGATTGAGTGCCTGATTGAAATCTTCGGCAACTTCAGATGAAATAATCAAATCACGGCGGAGCGCATTAAAATAATCTGAGGCGGAGACAGGCTGATAAAGATTTTTTGTCTTGGTCAGCAACTCATCGCGGTTCTCTTCATGTTTGTTAAAAGATTTGATATTGTCGGCAATATTTTTTTCCCATTGTTTGTAGAGGGCTTGAGAGATGAGCGATTTATATTTGTTGAGGATGGCATTTGAGTTGCGTTCCAGCTCATTTTTGCGTTTTTCGGCATCAAGGATGCGGCGGTTGTTGAAGTTGTTGAAAAGTTTATTCCACTCTCTCTGGATTGCAAGGATTTCGTTGCGGAATTTGATTTCATTTTTGGCAATCAAAGCACTTTTGCGGTCTTCAAATTGAATGGCGAGTTGAGCTTTGATATTTTTTTTGTCCTGCGGAAGAATGGCGGCAAGTTCATCGAGTTCCTTGAAAATTTCAGTGATTGCGGGATTGTTGAGTTTATCATCTTTGAAATAAACTTTTTCCAGTTCGGCGCATTTTTTATTAAACTCTTTTTCTGCAATAATTGCCTGTTCCTGCATTTTTACAGCTTCAGCGTAGAGAGCTTTGAGTGCGGAACGGTCAGCAAGCTGCGGATTGACGGATTCAATTTTTTTGTAATATTCTGCGGCGGTTGAAAAATTGTTGTCAGCAAGATGTTTTTTCATCCCCTGCACGCTGTCGCGGAGTTCTTTCTCTCCTTGAATGTAAAAAATAGTTATGAAAGTCAGCAGTGCAACGACAAAAGCTGATACTCCCCATGCAATGCAGGTGCGTATATGTTTGCGTTTGTTGTCCAGTGCCAGACGCTGATAAAAATCTTCCATGCGTATTTCTATCAATTTTTTTATCGGGCGGTCAAGCTGCTGCAGTGAGTGATAAATGCGGTCGATTTCTTTGGGGTTGCCTTCTTCATTAAGCAGCATTTCCAGCTGGCTTTGAAGTGCGGTAAATTGAGCTTCCGCATTTGCTTCTGCAAGACGGTCAAGCAGAAATTTTTTTGCTTCAGCGATTTGACGCATCTCATCAGGAGTGGCAGAGAAAATCGGATTTGACTGAAGAGCTGACCATTTGCTCAATGCTTGTTCCAGCTGCGGCAAATCCATTGCCATATAAAAGTTTGCCACTTCGTCAAGAATGGTATTTTTAGTTTTCGTCATGAGAGATTCATTGTGTTTGACGACGGCAGGACGGAATTTGTCAAGTGTATCGGAGGGGACTTTCTGCAGCAGTTCGGGAGAGATAAGCTCATTGAAAATTTCGGTAAGTTCTTCAGAGCGGTTATCTTCCAGAGCTTCATTGGCTTTGCGGATAAGTTCATTGACATAGGGGCGTTCCGCATTCATCAAATTGGCACGCCAGACGGAAGAGCGGTCAAGAGCATAGATTTTGCGGGCAAGGATAAGTTTCTCCTGCAATGAGCCGTCACGGATAATCCTGCGCCAGCGGTTCTGAAGCTCTTCAATGGATAACTCATGCGGAGTTTCTTTGGAATTTAGCATCCGTACCGTTTCTGTATCAAGAGTCGGCGGAGATTGCCAGGAATAGATATTGCACAAACTGACCCACTCGGCACGGCGGGAAAAGTTGAGAATATTAAAGCGGTCGGTAAGCGACGGTTTTGCTTTGACATTCAAGCGGCGCGCTTCAGAGTATGCGCCCATCTGAAAGAGATTGCGGCACTCAGCAAGTGCGGAATTAAGTTCATTACAAATAGCAGCATATTCATCCGCAAGCTGTTTGCCGTGAGCGGAACTGCTCAAATCATTATTATTGAGTATCTGTTCTATTGAACTTATAAGGTCATTGATTTTTGCCATATTATTTTTTCCTTTTCGGATTTCGTTCTATTTTTGCGGTCAATTCTTTGCGGATTTTTTCCAATGTTTCGTTATCAAATTTTTTGTTTTTGTCCGAAATTTTATTATATGATGAAATTGTATATTTTTTCAATGTCTCGGACAGATTTTGTTTTGCTTCGGCGATTTCATCGTTCAGTTCTTTGCCTTTGTTCTGTTTATTCAGATTGGACTGTTTGCGGTAAATCTCCAGCAGTTTTGCAGAGTTTGCAGTCAACTTATCGGTTTTGGTGCGATTTTTTATTTTATTTGCAATCATATATTCATGCCACAACTCAACTTTGTTGTTGACAAGTTCTGACAATATTTTAATAAGTTCGGTATGAACATTTTTTGCCGTCTCAATCCTGCGTATATTTTTTACATAATTTTCAAGTTCAACAATGGAAACAATAAGCTGAAGTTTTTTATTTAACTCCACTCTCTGTTTTAAGCTTTCCTTTGACTTGATTTCATCTATAAAATTATTTTTTTTGTAATTGGCATTGCTTGTGGAATGAAGTTCTGCGTTTTCTCTGAGAGTTTTTATTTCAGAAGTTTTATTTTCTGTTTCTTTAATTAAATAATTTTTGAACTTTTGGGTGTCTTCATCGTCAAGACCTGACAGATTGCGGCAAAAATTATTTAAAAATTTGTTTGTATTTTTGAAATTCATGTTTTCAAGAGGCATAAACAGAGAATTTGTAAACTCCTTATAATCTTTAACTATTGACTCAGTGTCAGAAACGACTGTATTTGCTGTATTTTTTTGATTTTCAAGGATAGCTTTGTTCCATTTGTCAATGACATTTTTCAATTCAATGAAATTATCACCTGAAATATCAATATAATCTTTCAGCAGTTTTTCTTCTTTTGATTTGTCGTAAGTGAAGTTTTTATTTATAGAACCTTTCGGAATGTGTCCGGTGTAATCGTCCTGCCATTTGTTATGCCAGATATATTTGCCTTGCGGAGTATGAAAAATTATGCTTTCAATATATTTTTTGCGGGGAGAATAAGGCGTTGACGGTTCATTGATTTCAAGAGATTTGTCCATCAGTACAACAGTCATTACCGACGGATTGTCTTTGTCAGGAACGAGTTCCAGCGGATTGATGGGATAAACTGCCAGAGATGTATTATTTTTCCGTTTGACGAATTTTGCAGTATCGGTAATTTTTATTCCGTCATCCCATTTTGAGGAGAGTTTCAAGGTAATTTTCTGCGTTAAGCGGAGAGTTTCCGGAAGCATAAATGATTTTTCATTGCTTACAAAACCGATAAATATTTTCACTCCGTCAGCGGGAGGAAGTTTACTGAGTTTGGCAGAAGGAGACTTTACAGTTTTTTTCTTCGGTGTTTTCGGGGAAGTTATTTGTTTTTTCTTCGCAGGAGTTTTCACCGTTTTTGCAGGTTTTGCCTGTTTCGGGGCAGACTGCTGTGCAACTTGATTTTTTTCTGTTTTCTTTTTTGCAGGCGGCGGAGGAGGCGCAGGAGTTTTTACGGGTTCTGCCGGAGCAGGTTTTTTTTCTTTTATACTTTCGATTTTTATGTTTGTATTTGTTGTCTCGGTATTTTTTTCTTCAGGTTTGCTGTTATTTGCAGGAGATTTACTTAGAATTATTATTGAAGATATTGCAATAATTGCCAGCAGCAGCACTGCAGCGGAGATGAAAATTATCAGCCGCACACGGGGATTTGGGATTTTCCCGGATTCAAATGCTGCATTGTGGAGATTGGTTCTTTTTGCCGCATTGACAGTTTTCAGCGGCAGGACTTTTTCTTCATTGTTTTCAATTTTTACCGCAGCGGGAGGTATAAAGATTTCTTCTGTCGCTTCCTGCTGAACAAATTCATTATAGGCCGGTTCAATACCGCTTCTTGCGGCAATTACGGCGGGAGTTTGTGCTATATTTGACGGAAGCGGAGTCTTTGAGATGAGAGAAATCAGTTCTGACGGTTTGAAGCGTTTAACTGATGCGAGAGCCTGACAATCGGGCAATGCTGCGCGGAAGAAACAGTGTATATCGTTTGACGGAGCGGCAAAATAGGTATTGAAAGTGAATTTATTGCGGTATTCTTTACGCATGAGCCGCACTGTTTCAGCAATAAGCACAAGCATTGAACTGCCGTGAGTTTCATGGTCATATTCACAATAAAAATATTTGGCAGGATTTGAGCTGTTTGCCATAAATGTATCTGCAATATGTCCCGCCCACTCCGGATTGCCGAGCCAAGAAGCGTAGTTTTCTGCATAAAATCCGCTGAGAATTGCTGATTTCAGACTGTGTCTGCGCGGCAGCAGACGCGGCGCACCGCTCCATTCAGTAAAAAAGTTTTCTTCACAGAGAAGTGCTGAAATCGGACCGTATTGCAGATTGTCAAGCTCAGATTCGTTTTCAATAACTATATGGTGAGCGATTTTGTTGGTGCGTCCCGTGTAATCGAGACCGGCAAAAGCTATACGGCTTATCACATAAAATTCACGCCCGCCCAAGCGTATTTTCTGATATGCACGACACACCGGATTAGCGGCTGACCGCGGGTCATTGGGCGGATACAGGATGTTGTATGCGCTGAGATTTTCCAGAATACCTATCAGATTTTGCGGCATTCCCTCCGTCCATGCAACGGAACAAAAGCCCGAACGTCCGGGTATCAACCCGTTTTGTGCAGATGTGAAAACCAGCTCCAGCATGATAATTTACTCCCAAACAGAAACTTTTTTAGCGGTGGATTGAGACGATGCAGATTGAACGGCAGCAGAGTTTATTGAAGGCATACGGTATTTCTGAGTTCCGATTTCAAGTACGGTTCCTGCATAAATCGGCGGCAGACAGACTCTTCTGCCGTTGACCGGATGTTTGAAAACGATGTGTCCGTCAATGACTTTACAGACAAGATTTGCAAAAGTACCGTCGTTTTTGTTCTGCGTACAGGGCATAAGTCCTTTCTCTGCCAGCAGCAGATTGACGGGCAGATCCACCAGAATCGGATTCAGTTTGGCAGGGATGATGCCGATTGAACCGTCATCACCTTTGCATGCCGGACAACCGAAACTGCTGACGGGAACAAAAAATACTTTATTGAAAAACGCTTCTGACTGAGCTACCAGTGCAGGTGCTGTTTCCTGCATGAGTTCACGCAAGGCAAAAGAGAGATCCTTGACAGTATTCATATCCAGTTCGAGAGTGAAGTCTTCCGGATTTTCAGCGAAAATTTTCAATTCCTGAACATTTTTCGGTAATTTATGTTTCCAGGTGTCGTATTTGCCGACGGCAATAATCAGCGGGATATCAGAGGTATCATCTGAATTTAAATTGCCGTGGCGGCGTATGCGGTTGACCATTTCTGCAAAAAGTGTGGTCTGGTCGCTGACTTTGGTATTTTCCAGCTGGGGGTCGCATTTGTCACAGCCTTTGCGCATGTTGGCATCGCCGATCGGGTCAAAAAGAAAAATAATACCGTCAGAATGTGCCAGATGTATGGTTGCAGGATTTGCAATGGAATCTGCTCCGGGTTGAAAATGTTCACCTGCATTGTCATAAAAAACAATATTCCGGTTGTAATGAGACTTTTTCTGTGACGGGTTGGTTGACTGCAAACGGAAGATAAACGGTTTGGGCAGCTCAAAAGAGATATTGTTTTTGAAGATCTGATTTGAGAAATCACTGCCGATTTGCTGAGTTTTGGGCAAAGCAACGACCTTTTCATTGTCAACAGCCATAAAAAGCGTGTCTTCATATTTGTTCAGCACACTGTTGATAATCGGGTCAACATCGTAAAATGAAAAATTGTTTTCAGGCAGATTTTTGCGCAAATTGTGTATCAGTGAAGTCAGAAAATATGATTTGCCCGATGCAGGTGCGCCCGCAATGGAGATATAAAGTGATGATAAGTCAACAATAGATGCCGGAATACGCAAATGACAGTGCGGACATGCCATATCCGTACAGGGCATACCTTTGGCATCCAGCGGCAGACCGTTTGAGTGATAAACCGTCGGGACAAAGCGTTTCTGCTCAAATTCACCGGCTATATTGTCGCCGAGCAAGTCAGGATGAGTTGAAATATAGCAGACATTTTCTTTGGAGAAACTTTTCCAGCAATGGGGACAGTTGATGTCGCCTTCGGGAGCGTCTTCAGAGAAATCCACTTCATTGACAGACGGAAAATCCACCGGAGCAGGAGCTGTGTATTGCGGCATAAGATTGGAGTCGGCATAGAGAGTAAATTCTTTATTGCATGACGGACAATCAACTTTCTGCCCTTTGAAATCTGCCAGGTCAAGCAGATATTTGCGCTGACAGTGCGGACAGGTAAAATGAATTTCATTATTTTTCAGACGCTGATTGGCGGCATTGGGAATTGCAGGAACAGATTCTTCGGGTGTTTTGTTGAAAAAACAGGTGCGTAAATTCTTTTTGACTCTGGTTCGGTCAGCAGAGGACACGGAAACAACTGAATCATGCGAAACTTCCAGACTTTTGAATTCAGGAAATTCAAAAACTGTTTTCCAGAATAATTCGCCTTCACGGCTGATTTTATCATTAACATTAAGCGAACCGTCTTTGAACATCTTTTCAACTTGTGATTGTTCAAAAGGTCCGACAATTATACCATTCATAAATGCCAGATATTTACTCATAGCAAAAGACTCTCCCTTTTATTAAAATTAAAAAAAATTCTTAATATTATATTATAGCTGTAAAATTCATTTTTACAAGTGAAAAATATAAATCTTTAAATATAAATATAATTTTTTTGCTGTGAGTATTTCTTTCCGTAATAATTTATCAAAAAAACTGTAAAAAATATTTGAATTTTGGAGAATTGAATGGTATCTTCAATATCTGTTATTTTTATGAACAAGGAGTATTTTATGAAAATTTCAAAAATATTGTTATTATTTGCCTGTTCTGCAAGTCTTTGCGGATGCTGCGGAAAAAATTCCTACAATCTGGTGATGCTCGGTGATATCCATTATGACTGTATGGCATTGCATGATTTTAATGTTTACAAAAATTTCAATCCGAAAGTTCCTTTCGCTCAGGGAGTTGTAAATAAAGACGGACTTTATTCATGGCGCAGTCAGACTTTGTGGGCAACTGAATCTCTCGGACATGATACCAAAGCTATCCCTTTGAATGAAAAAATGTGGCAGAAAGATATGCCGGCATTGCTTGATAATGCCGCTCTTGCTGCCAAAAAATATAATGCGGAATATCTTTTTCAGCTCGGTGACAGCGTTCAGGGGGACGCAGGAACTTACAAACTGCACCACAAAATGCTTTCCGGCAGTTTGAATGCTCTTACTTCACGCTTCGATTGTCCCGTGCTGGTTGCAATCGGCAATCATGACACCCGCGGTCCCGGCGGCAAGCAGGCGTGGGAAGAAATCATAATCAGTCAATATGATAAAAATGTTAAAAACATCACCCGCAAAGATTCCAACTTTTATTTTGAGCATAAAGGCGATGTTTATTACTTCCATGATTTGCTCTATCCCGACTTGGATATGCTGGAAAAAGCGACAAATATTCCTTCGCGTTATTTCTTTTTCATCTCACATGTGCCTGTCGTTCCTGCGGAAGAAAGCTGGATAAAAAATATTTTGTCCGATGATACCGAACGCATTTTAAATTTACTGCTCAAGCGCAATGCGATTGTTTTGAGCGGTCACACTCACGGTATCACATTGAGCCGTTATCAGCCGGAGAAAAACGGCAGCAGTATTACTCAGTTTGTTATAAATTCAACTCTCCGTTCCCCCGAAATTCAGAAAAAATTCACTCCGCAAGTCGTTTTTAACGGCAATAAAAATCCCGTCGGCTCTCCCGGTGATAAACTCTGGCAGAAACTTTTCAAAGGCAAAGTTGAAGTTTCTCTGTTGACCACAGGCAGCGGATACGGTGTTCTGCGTGTTTCTGACGAAGGGGTTTTTGTTGATTTTTATAATGTTGACCAAAAGCCTGTAACTTTCACATTACATAAAAACAAGTAAGGTTTGATATGAATATTCTGATTTTAGGACAAGGCGTTTCCGGCAGAGGAGCCGCAGAGTTGGCGGAAGTTCTCGGAGACAGTTATTCATTTGCCAACGACGGCGATAAGCCGGATTGGGCGCAGTTTGATTTATGTGTTGCAAGTCCCGGTTTTGCCGCTGATTCCGCACTTATAAGAGGTGCGGAGAAGAACAAACTCAAGGTGATTTCTGAAATGGAATACGGTTATTTGCATTATCCGGGAAAAATTCTTGCCATTACAGGTACCAACGGTAAAACCACTACAACCGAATTGACTTGCAGTCTGCTCAATGCCGCAGGAGTTGAAAGTGCCTGTGCCGGCAACATCGGACTGCCGTTAAGTTCACTGTGCGCTTCCGTTTTGAAAAATGAAAAAGCGCGTAATCTCGTTGCTGTTGTTGAAGTAAGCTCATTTCAGCTGGAACATGTTGAGAAATTTTCTCCGCACAGTGCCTGTTTCATCAACCTTGCAAGCGACCATTTGAACCGTTACAACGACTCAATGGAGGAGTACAAAAATGCTAAAATGCGGATTTTCAACGGTGTCTCCGCCCAAAATTGCTTTTTCGGCAAAACACTTGACATGACCAATGCCGCTTCTCCGGTGAAAACAGAAGAAAACGGGATTTTTTATAAGGATAAACTGATAACAAAATACAGCAAGTGCCGCCTCAAAGGCAATCACAATCTGGAAAATATTGAATGTGCATTAAATCTTGTTTCAACAGTTTTAAATGAAGAAGAAATGTTGTCCCGTGAACTTGCTGAATGTCTTGAAAATTTCAAATCAGGTCAGCACCGCATTGAAGAATTTGAGATAAATATCAACGGTAAAAAATTTATTGCAGTTGACGATTCCAAAGCGACCAATCCGCACAGCGTTGTTGCCGCCTGCCGCACTTTTTCGCCGCCGCGTGCAAATCTGCGCATTATTCTCGGAGGGTTGGACAAAGATATGGATTTCGGTGAGTTGATTTCATGCGTGCCGTATTTTGCAAAATGTTACCTTATCGGCGAAGCGCAGGACAAACTTTCCGACACCTTGTCTGAACTTGTACCGTGTCAGAAGTTCGGAAAGGATTTCAAACTTTGCTGTGAAACAATGAAAAAAGAGGCTCAAGACGGCGATATTCTGATTCTTTCCCCCGCCTGTGCCAGTATGGATATGTTTAAAAATTACGCAGAACGCGGCAATATTTTCAAGGAAATGTTCAGCTGAACTGCAAAAGCAGATTTATTGAATTTCTGCAAGTACCTCGCAAAGTTCAGCCGCCGGCAGTCCGATGATGTTGTCAAGAGAACCTGAATACTCACGGATTATATCATCACCGTGTTCCTGAATGGCGTATGCGCCGGCTTTGTCAAGAACATTTACTTTGCTGATGTACTGTTTGATTTTTTCATCGTCAAGAGTACGGAATCTGACATGAGAAACGCATTTGAATTTGCGGATAAAATTTTTATTGCGGCAGATGACGGCACAGCCTGTAATTACTTGATGAGTCTTGCCGGAAAGCAGTTTCAGCATGCGGACTGCATCTTTTTCATCGGCGGGTTTGCCGAGTATCATATTTTCAAAATAAATGACAGTATCCGCACCGACAACGGTTTTATCAGGATAAATATCTGCGATTGCGGCGCACTTCATTTCAGCATTGAGTACGGGCAGTTCGGAAAGGTCGTCACAGACGGTAAGCTCATCTGCATCGGAGGCGCAGACGGCAAAAGGAACGCCGTGCTTTTGGAGTAATTCGGCACGGCGCGGACTTTTTGAAGCGAGTATTATTTCTCTGAAATTATGCAGACGGTTCGTCATTTTTCACATCGGAAACAGGTTTGATATTCTCAATAACGGGGACTTCCTGTGTTTCTGCGGGTTCAGTTTTGACCTGTGCGAGCCTTTCGAATTTGAGGTTGATACGGCGGACTGAAGAGACTCCGAAAAAATCCTTGAACATAGTTGAGAGAGAGAATTTGATTTTTTGTGTAATTTGGGGCAGCCCACCGTCTTTGCCGTCATATTCGCAGAGCAGATTTATCATATAATTTTTGCGGACGCGGTAAAGGCGGATTTTGTTGACACTGATTGAGGGGTAACGGCGCAGTTCAGTACGGATGGTATCTGCAACAGCATCGACGCTGATTGCAACATCACCGTCACAAGATGAAGTGATAAGCTCACTGCAGCGGCGGCGGCGGAAAATTATTTTGAAGATTATTTTGATGATAAGCATCAGGAGTACAACACCGAGAACAACGCAGACACCGGTGGCATAACCTTTGTTGAAATCGTTTTCTGTTACAGGCTTGAGCAGATTACATGCATACGAATATAATTCACAAAATTTCATAATACACTCCTTTTTTTTGGGTTTTACATAAATTTAACACCTGTTGCGATATTTGTCAAAGTATTTTTATAATAATATTGAGAAAATCTCAAAAAAAGTATTGACTTTTAAATAAAATAAGCTATATTGCCGTTAGAAACGGGATGTCGAATGATTTGATATCTCACAAAATGAAAGGATTTATTATGAAAAAAATCACTGTTTGTGCAATTCTCGCATGCTGCGCAGCTGCACTTTTTGCCGGCGAAATTGAAATCAACAACACCCTCAAAAACAGCAAAATCGGCGCTTCTGCTCCCGTCGGCTGGATAATAAACGGCGATGTCAAAGTTCTCGGCAAAGGTGAAATCATTCAGGGTAGCGAAAGAGACGAAAAAGCATTCAAAATTGTTACAACCAAAAAAGGAACAGCTTTTTACCGTTTGGCAGCAACTCCTGCAAAAGCCGGTGACAAAGTAAAAATTTCTGTTGACGCCAAAGGTAAAGGCAAAGCTGTTGTCGGTTTCTACACCTATACCGGTGCTGCCGGTTATTTCAGCGCAGTTGATGCAGAAAAGACCATTACTTTGACCGACAAATTTCAGGAATATGAATTTGAATTCGTTGTCAAAAACGGTAAGCAAGGTCAAACTTGCGACAATATCCGTTTCTTCCTGAGAGCCGCCGCTAATACTGAAGTTACCTTTGAAGACATTGAATTTGAAGTTGAAAAAGCAAAATAATTTAAGTGCAATATCTTTATTATTAACAATTAACAAATATGAAAGAGAAATATTATGGATTTGACTCAGAAAATCACAGAGCGTTTGAACGAACTGCGCGCCAGCTTGCAGGCTGACGGCGGCGATCTCGAAATCGTCAAAATCGAAGGTAAAAAAGTTTATCTGTCACTTCGCGGTGCATGCGGCTGCTGCCCCCACGCCACCATGACTATCAAAGGCGGTTTGGAACGCATCCTCAAAGCTGAAATTGACCCCGAAATTGAAATTGAACGCGTTCTCTGAGTTCAATTATGAAAATCGCTTCAGCTGAAACGATACGAAAACTTGAAACAAAGGCGCACGCAGTCGTAAAAAACGGTGCGCCTTCTCTTATGGAGCGGGCATCTCTGCTTTGTGCCGAAAATATTCATAGTTTCAAACACTCCCGCCCCGCTCTTGCCGAATATGAAATAATCATCCTTGCAGGCCGGGGAAACAACGGCGGAGACGGAATTTTGACGGGTGGTTATCTCAATGAAATTTTTGACGAAAAAGTGACGGTATATTCCCTGCAATCCCCCTCAGAAATGAGTGACGAAATCCTCCGTCATTTTTATTCACTCCCTTCAGATGTATCCGTCAGATTTATAAAAAATCCGTCAGATTTTCCGTCATTTGAACGCCCCTGCATTATCGTAGATGCTCTGCTCGGTATCGGGTTCAAAGGTGAATTGCGCGGCATTGTCAAGGATTTGATAAATCTCGTCAACTCGTCAGGCAAACCCGTTATTGCTATTGATATTCCGTCAGGCATTGAAACTGATTCAGGTATCGGCAAGGATGCAGTTTTTGCAGATATGACTGTTACAATCGGTGCTGAAAAAGCCGGGTTGTATATCAATGACGGCCGTATCCGTTCCGGCATTATCCGTTTTGCCGATATCGGTTTTGAACTTGACAAAATTCCCGGAAATGAAGCTGCATTTGAGGTAACACCATCTGATATATTGCATCGCATTTACCGCCGTCACAAAAGAGAACCGTATAAAAATGTCAACGGCAAAGTCCTCATTGCAGGCGGTTCCGCACTCTATCCCGGTGCCGCTGTTCTTTCGCTTTTCGGAGCTTCATCTACCGGTTGCGGTATGGTTACAGGCGCCTTGAAAGCACATCCTTTTTCTCCTGTTCCGCCTGATATTATTGTCAGAGATTTTTCAGGCACCGGCGGAAAATGTTTTAATATCAGCGATTGTGCTGAATTGATTGCGCTTGCGGAAAATCAGGATGCTGTTGTTTTCGGCATGGGGGCAACTGCCAATTCAGATACTGCGGCAGTTTTGCAGCAATTACTGACTGTATCACCGAGAACAGTGCTTGATGCTGACGCTTTGAATATACTTGCGATGTTTCCTGAGCTTTTGAAATACAAAAAACATTCAGATTTTATCATTACTCCGCATGTCGGCGAAGCTCTGCGTCTGGCTGAGGCATTCGGAATTACAGATTTCAGAACTATGCCGCGCTATGAACAAGCCTCCGCTTTGAGTTATAAACTCAATTGTACCGTTGTGCTCAAAGGCGATAAAACTATGATTGCTTCGCCGGACGGCAGAATATGGGTCAATCAAAAAGGTTCTTCCGCTCTCAGTAAAGGCGGTTCAGGAGATGTTTTGAGCGGTATTATCGGCGGATTGCTTGCCAAAGCAAAAGACCTCTCTGTCCATGAAATTGCCGCTGCCGGCGTTTTCCTTCACAGCAGCGGCGCAGATTTTGCCGCTTGCTCCAACAGTGCATTTGATATATCATCCCTCCCTTCCGCTGTCCGCAAATATCTCAATACTGTTACAATCTTTTGAGAAAAGCTGTGTTATAAAAGATGACTGATTTGTTGCAGGGGGAAAGGAAAAAACTTTTTGAAATGCTCTGTTCCTAATATGGGGAGATAACTTTAACTTGCGTTTTTTTGCAGGGGCTTACGCCGCCACTGCACCCGGCGCCTGGTACGACCCGGTGCGATGTGACGCTGGCGCGTGAATGTCAGTGGCTGTGTATTGTCAGGCTGTTTTTCGGCGAAATGTTCGTTTCGTCCTCCCGCATATAAAAGCGGGTGGAACGCCGGAATGACGAAACAAATCTTTCGCCGGACTTCGCCACATTTTTTTAGAGTATGCTGTCGCATTTGCATCCCCCGTTGTAAAAATATACTTTGAGCTTTTACCAAGGCGATAGCAAATAAAAAGGCGATGAAACGCCCCGTTCATTGCTATCGCAATTCACTATACCCCAAAACCCTCAATTTTATTCTTTAAAAAATAATTTCATTATCTCCCCTCAACGGGAACAGAGCGTTGTTATATAACAAGTTTTATCCGGTGCAAAAAATAAAGGCTGTTACAAAACCTGAAAAGGTAAGTAACAGCCTTTTTGCTGTATTTGTATTTTATTCTTTCGGAGCAGCTGCAGCTTTAATATTTCTGATGATGAGATAGGCAACAATAGCGACAGAAATAATTGCGCTGACGGCGTATGCGACATCCAGATCCATGCCGAAGCCGACGGGGCCGTTCTTTGATTTGTCGGTCCAGAGGATGTAGCAGAAAATGATGAAAGTCATAAATGCACCGGGAACTGCGGCAATCCAGAAGAATTTCTTTTCACGGATGAGCCAGACAGTTGCGGCAAGCAAGGTAGTTGCAGCAAGAATCTGATTTGCCCAAGAGAAGTAATTCCAGAGGATATTAAAGCTTTTTGCATCCTGATTTGACCAATAGAGCAGACCGAGAACGATTAAAATCAAAGGCAGACAGAGCAGAATACGGTTGCGCAGACTTTTCTGACTGATTTTGAATGTTTCAGCTACACTCAAACGCAAACTGCGCATAGCTGTATCGCCTGAAGTAATGGCAAGAATAATGACACCGATAACTGTTACTCCGCCGATGATTGAACCGAGGAAGTAAGTGGTAATATCATTCAAAACAAGTGCGGGAGCTTTGAGCATATAATGCGGGAACAGATTGTAAATTGCCATACCGGCACCTGCCCAAATCATGCCGATAATGCCTTCAAGCACCATCATACCGTAAAAAGATGAACGGGCTTCGCGTTCTGTTTTCATGGTACGGGCGATAATCGGAGACTGTGTGGCGTGAAATCCAGAAATGATACCGCAGGCAATAGTAACAAACAGCACAGGCAGAATAGGACTGTTTTTTTCAGCGGTGAACATCTGAAGTTTGAATAATGTCCCTTCAGTAAGAATTTCCGGAGATTGGACACCTTTGACCATCAAAGCAATGAAAATCGCAAAAGTGCTGATGATAAGAAGCGCACCGAAAAACGGATAAACAGAACCTATGATTTTGTCCACCGGGAACAAAGTCGCAACGATGTAGTAGATAAAGATAATTGCTACTGCAACCCAGAAAATTATATTCGGTTCAACATCAAGATTTTTAAGAAGCGGTTTGAAAAGTGCTGCGGGAACATTGATGAAAACCGCCACAACCAGCAGCAGCAGAAAACTCATGAATGCGTTGAAAAATCTGGCATAATGTTTGCCGAGATTATCTTCAACGATTTTGGGCAGATTGCAGCCGTTATTGCGGATTGAGATGATTCCTGCAAGGAAGTCATGCACTGCACCGCCGATGATGTTGCCGATAGGCAGGATGATAAAAACGATTGACCCGAATTTGATACCGAGAATAACACCGATAACAGGTCCGATACCGGCAATATTCAACAGCTGTATCAACATATTTTTCCAATGCGGCAATTCAACGAAGTCCACGCCGTCTTTCATACGGACGGCGGGAGTCGGATTGTCGGTCGGAGCGAGGATTTTTTCTACAAACTTGCCGTAGGTAAAATAACCGGCGACAAGAATTACAAGACCGAGAAGAAAAAGCAGCATTTTCAACACACTTTCTTAAATAAATTATAAGTTTGCTTCAATGTAATCAACAGCATTTCTGAAAAATATGACGCCTTCGCCTTCTGCGGGCAGCGGGCCGTTGATTTTGTCTGCGGTCCAAGTGGGAGAATTGAAGGGAGAGAGAAATGCTTCGGGGTGGGGCATGAGGCCGAAAATTCTGCCTGTTTCGTCGCAGATACCTGCAATTGAATTGAGAGAGCCGTTGGGGTTGGCGGGAAATTCGGTTGCGGGGTTGCCGTCAGCATCGACATAGCGGACAGCGACGAGGTTTTTGGATTCGATTTCAGCGAGAATTTCGGGAGTTGCGACAAATTTTCCTTCGCCGTGACGCAGGGGCAGACGGACTTTGTCAATGCCTTTGGTAAAGACGCAGGGGGATTTTGCTTCTGCTTTGAGAACGCACCAGTCATCGCGGAAAAGTCCGCTGTCATTGTGAGCCAATGCACATTCCTGTTCAAAATAGTTGCCGTTGAGAGCGGGAACGAGACCGAGACGGGTCAAAGTCTGGAAACCGTTGCAGATACCGATGATGAGTTTGCCGTCAGCGATAAATTTTTCCAGCTGTTCTTTGAGGTTGAATTTGACACGGTTGGCAAATACTGTACCTGAACCGAGGTGGTCACCGAAACTGAAACCGCCGATGAAAGTCAGCATTTGATAATCTTCAAGTTTTTTGGTGCCGTTCAGCAAATCGGTGAGGTGAACCAATTCAGGCTGTGCGCCGACAAGGCGGCATGCTGCGGCAGTCTCTTTTTCGCAGTTGAGACCGAAACCGGTAATGACGAGAACTTTGATTTCATTTCTTTTCATAATAAATCCTGTATGTTAAGTTTTTTTGTTATTTATAAAATGTTGATATTCAAAATATTAAGTATGATAATCAGCATTGATTTTCACATATTCATAAGTAATATCGCCGGTCCAGACCCAGTAATCGGTATCACCGCAATTCATATCGCAAACGATAGTAAATTCGCGTTTTTTCATCACTCCTGCAAGGTCTTCTTCGGGAGTACCTGCATCACCGCCGTCACGGACAACGGGAATACCGTCATAATAAATGTTTACCAAATCTGGATTGAATTCAACGCCGGAATAACCGAGAGCAGCGACTACGCGGCCCCAGTTTGGGTCACAGCCGAACCATGCGGTTTTGCAGAGCAGTGAATTGGCGACTGCTTCAGCAAGTTTTTTTGCATCGTCATAGTTTTTTGCATTAACGACTTTGACTTCAACAAATTTTGTTACACCTTCGCCGTCCATAACCATTTGACGGGCAAGTGATTGCATGACTTGCAAAACTGCGTCGGCAAAGGCGTCAAAGGATGGTGTACTGTAAGCGATTTTCACGCCGGATGCGCCGTTTGCCAGCAAGATGGTGGTGTCATTGGTACTCATATCGCCGTCAATGGTGATGCGGTTGAATGAACTTTCAATATCTTTATCCATAACTTTTTGCAAATCAGCACTTTGGACGTCTGCATCAGTGGTAATGTAGCAGAGCATTGTGGCATGGAGGACTTTCATTGACGGGTCAATCATGCCTGCGCCTTTGGTCATGGCACCGATACGGACTTTACCTTCGGGTAATGCAAGTTCCAATGCGACACTTTTGTTTACAGTGTCAGTGGTCATAATTGCTTTGGAAGCGTCAATGCCGCCGTTTGCGGATAATGCTGAAGCGCAGAGAGTTACGCCTTTTTTTACAATATCCATCGGCATTTGAACACCGATGCGTCCGGTACTTGAAACGAGGACTGAATCCGCATTGATATTGAGAGCCTCTGCGACCATAGAGCATGTTTTGCGGGCATTATCCATGCCGTTTTCGCCGGTGCAGGCATTGGCGTTGCCGCTGTTGATGAAACATGCGTGAATCGGGGTATGTTTGGCAAGCTGTTCCTTGCAGACTCTTACAGGAGCAGCAGCGAAAACACATGAAGTGAATGCGCCTGCAGCGTTACAGGGCATTTCTGAATAAATCATAGCGCAGTCAGCTGCACCGCTTTTCTTGAATCCGGCGGTAACGCCTGACGCCTTGAAACCTGCGGGAGAGCTGACAGAGCCGTTGTCAAGCCATAAAATGTTGTTACTCATCTATTTTACCTCCGAAAGTTGCTTTTACATTGATGGCAATACCGCCGCGGGGACGGAAAAGACCGACTACCTCAGCTTTGCGGGGAGAACACTCTTTGACAATGGCGTCAAGGATATGGTTCACAGATTCCTCGTGAAAAGTATTGGTATTGCGGAAAGAGTAGAGAAAAAGTTTGAGAGATTTGCTCTCAATACATTTTTTATCAGGGATATAACGGATTATGATATGTCCGAAGTCGGGCTGACTGGTTACGGGACACAAACTGGTGTATTCCGGGCAGTCAAAAGTAATGACATAGTCGCGGTCGGGAAATTTATTTTTGAAACTTTCCAGATGCGCTTCGTCGGGAGACTTCGGATAATTATGCTCTGAATGTTTGAGCAATGTCAAATCCTCAAATCTTGTTGTATCGTTTTCCATAAAAAAACCTTTCAAATCGTAAAAAATATTTGCACTTTACATACTGTACCCCGAAAAGTAACAAAAATCAAAAATATTTTCAAAAAAATCTTGCTTTTTTCTGAATATGTGATTATATTTTGCATGTACAGTTTTTTTTGAACAGTTTTTATTTAACAAAAAGGATAAAAAACAATGCGATTTAAACACATTTTTCTCGGTCTGCTGCTTTGCAGCGTTCTTTTCAGTACTCCCGCCGTTCAGGCAGGCGACCCGCTTATGAAGCTCGGCAGAGGTGTTGCCAATATTGCTTTCGGGCCGTTGGAACTGCTTATGAAGCCTTATGACACAGCTCGCGAACAGGGTAATATTGCAGGTATTACAGCAGGTGTTTTCTACGGAGTTTTCTATACTGTAGCTCGCGTAGTCGTTGGTGCTGCGGATGTTGTGACTTTTTTGGTTCCGCTTCCCGGTTGTGCTGACAACAAATATGATACCGGCTGGGGTTATGGTCCGATGGCATTCCACGACAGTCCGTGGGTTGTTGATATTGAACACAACTGGGGCAATTTCTTCTACGATACAGAAGATATGGTTTCAGACAAGTACTGATTTTGACAGTAAAAATCAAACCGTGCGGACATGCAAAAGTGTTTTGCACGGTTTTGTTTTGCTAAAATGTTGATTATAAGGAAGTTTTGATTATGAGTTTCTCTTGCGGATTCGTCGGATTGCCCAATGTCGGTAAATCCACTTTGTTTAATGCATTGTGCAAAGGCGGTGCTGAAGCCGCCAATTTCCCTTTTTGCACGATTGAACCCAATACCGGTATCGTTGCTGTGCCGGATGAGCGTTTGAAGGTGCTTGCAGAGCTTGAAAAGTCAGGCAGAATAGTTCCTTCAACGTTGAAATTCATTGATATTGCGGGACTTGTGAAAGGCGCAAGCGAAGGGCAGGGGCTCGGAAATCAATTTCTCGGTCATATCCGTAATGTTGATGCCGTAGCTCATGTAGTCCGTGTTTTTAAAGATCCCGATGTCGTTCATGTAGAAGGAACTATAAATCCCGTCAACGATTTGGAAGTTATTATGACCGAACTTATGCTGGCGGATTTGGATATGTTGGAAAAACGGCTTGAAAAAAGCAAAAAATCCGCCCGTTGCGTTGATCCTGAGGTGAAATTTGAAACTGATTTGATAAAAGGTTTCATTGATGATCTCTCCAACGGCAGATTGCCGAAGTTTGACCGCGAAGACCCCAAAGTTGTTGAAAAGGTCAAGTCTTACGGTTTGATTTCAACTATGCCTTCATTTATCTGTGCCAACTGCGATGAAGAGACTTTCAAAAATTTTGCCGACAATCCCGAAGCTCAGAAACTTTGTGAATATGCCGCAACTCATAACCTTGAAGTTGTTCCTGTCTGTGCCAAACTTGAGGAAGAATTGAGCCAGCTTGACGAAGAGGAATGCGCTATGTTCATGGAAGAACTCGGAATTAAGGAAACCGGTCTTGCCAAAGTTATCCGTACAGGTTACAGATTGCTCAATTATATTACTTTCTTTACCGCAGGTCCTATGGAATCAAAGGCTTGGACAGTTGAACGCGGAACTCCGGCACCGCAGGCGGCAGGCAAAATTCACACTGACTTGTGCCGCGGTTTTATCCGTATGGAAACTGTTTCTTATGAAGATATGGTAGCCAACGGCGGCTGGAATAAAGCTAAAGAAGCCGGGAAACTCCGCATTGAGGGTAAAGAATATATCATGCAGGACGGTGATGTAATTCATGTCCGTTTCTCTGTCTGATATTTTAAATCGTCAGTCTATACGCTCTGCTGTTTCGGCAGGGCGTTTTTTTTGTGTGCGTGGCGAGAGGATATACCGGCGTGTTTGCAGCATAAAATGTGAAATGCGCAAATCAGTCAATGTTTAGTACAGAGCTTATTTTTTTTGCTCTACTAAATATAGACTGATTTTTATCATCTTTCCAATAATTTTCTATAAATTTGACTGAAGAAAATGTCAAATATAATTAAAAGGTTTGGAAAAAGATGAGGGGGGGCAGGGGGAGAAGAAAAGAACCATATAAAAAGGCGGGTGGAACGCCAAAAGGTTTTTTCTTCTCCCCCTGCAATAAATCAGTCATCTTTTATAACACAGCTTATTTTTTTTCGGGACGGAGGAGGTTGGAAAGAATGTAAATTCCTACGCCGCAGCAAATTGCGATATCTGCAACATTAAATGCGGGCCAATGGACGAATTTATCGCCGACATTGATATAAAAATCAAGAAAGTCAACTACTGCGCCGCGCCAGATACGGTCAACGGAGTTGCCGATTATACCGGAGATGAGCAGCGCGAGTGCAATGTATCTTTCCGGGTAGTTTTCGGTTATTTTTCTGAAGAAAATGACACTGCAAACGAGTGCGATGACTGCAATTCCGAGAAGAATATACCATTTGCCGGAGAGAATTCCCCATGCTGCGCCTTTGTTGGTGACATATACGAGAGAGAAAAAATTATCAATAACTGTTTTTGACTGATAAAGATGAAAAGTGCGTTCGATAATTATTTTTGTCCATTGGTCAAGGGCAATAAGCAATGCACAGAGAACACCGCATGCGGCAAAATATTTGTATTCTTTTGCCGAATGCGGAACGAGCGGAGCGAAAATTTTTTTTAACAAATCAGACATTAGGATTGAACCCGCCGTTTTTTTCACGAATAGTTTTGCATTTGACACAATAAACAGCAAAGGGACGGACTTCAAGACGGGCTTCGGGGATATCCTCGCCGCAGTCCTGACATTTGCCGTATTCGCCGTCAAAGATGCGTTTCAGTGCATCTTCGATAAGCTGGAGTACATTGCCGCCTTCGGTGAGCATGGATAATTCCATTTCCTGGCGGGAGTTGTCACTGCTCATATCAGCCATGTGAGTAGTAACTCCGCGCTTGTCGGCGTTGTCGCTGTTGAGGGCGTCTTCGGCATGATAGCGCATCTGGTTGGTGACGGAATCACGGTATTGCATAAGCAAATCATAAAACTTCTTGCTGCGTCCGGTAAGTTCTGACGCAGTTTTCTTTTTTGCGGCCATAATTTTCCTCACTTTCATATTGTTTTTTGAATATCATCTCTCAATGTAGCACAAATTTACTATTTTTCAAGAGAAGCAATCATTTATTTAATAAAATATACTTTGATTTTTTCAATAAGCATGTTATATTATCAAATGTACAAATAAATAGAAAAGGATTTCATTATGGAAAAAAATACAGAAAACACACAAAATACTGAGGCGGAAGTAAAAGAAAACGCTCCCGCTCCCGAAAATAAAAAAGTAAAAAAAGATAAAAAAGCTCAAATTCAGGAACTTAACGATAAAATTGCTGAACTTGAATCAAAAATTCTTTATATGCAGGCAGATTATCAGAATTTCCGCCGCCGTACCGCCAAAGATATTTCTGATGCACGCATCAGCGGTACAGCCAATGCGCTTGAACCGTTTCTCAATGTAAACGATTTTCTCGGTATGGCGCAGATGGCGATTGAGAAGTCTGATAATGTGGAGGCTATCAAACAGGGAATTATGATGATTATCCAGCAGTACAACCGCGCTATGGAAGAGCTTAATGTTACCGTGCTTGATACTGTCGGTGCAAAATTTGATCCCGAACTTCACGACGCTATGAGTCAGGAGTTCTCCGATACTGTTCCGGAAGGTTGTATCATCAGAGAAATGCGTAAGGGTTATAAAATGGGCGAGCGTCTGCTCCGTCCTGCCAATGTGATTGTTTCCAAAGGTAAAGAAGCAGATCACACTTCCGAGAATTTCCCCTCTGATGATGCTGAAGTTGAAAATCAAACTGAAAAAGAAAACGATCAGGAATAATTTATTATGGCACAAGATCTTTACGAAACTTTAGGTGTGAGCCGCGGTGCCTCCGCAGAGGAAATCAAAAAAGCATACCGTAAGCTCGCCATTAAATACCACCCTGACAAAAATCAGGGCAATAAAGAAGCTGAAGAAAAATTCAAGGAAATTTCTCATGCTTACGAAATTCTTTCCGACCCGCAGAAACGCTCCAAATATGATCAGTTCGGAGAAGCTGCATTTCAGGGCGGCGGCGGTGGCGGCGGCGCATGTCAGGACCCGTTTGATATTTTCAGTCAGGTCTTCGGCGGCGGCGGCGGTTCAATTTTTGAAGACCTTTTCGGCGGCGGCAGACGCCAGCAGAGAGGTCCGCAGCGCGGAGATGATTTGCGTTACGACTTGCAGATAACTTTTGAAGAAGCTATTTACGGCGCAGATAAAAAAATTGAAATCCCCAAACTCGTTCAATGTGACGACTGCGGCGGTTCCGGCTGTGAAAAAGGCTCTTCCAAAAAACGCTGTACCCGTTGCGGCGGTTCCGGTCAGACAACTGTTTCACAGGGATTTTTTACCATGCGTCAGCCTTGTCCCGCATGCCGCGGTACAGGTGAAGTTATTGAAAAAACGTGTAAAAAATGCCGCGGCGAAGGCCGGGTTCAGACTAAAAAACAATTGCAGATTCATATCCCGCCAGGTGTTGACAGCGGTTCCAAACTCCGTATCGCAGGTGAGGGCGGAGCAGGGCCTATGGGCGGTCCGGCAGGTGACTTGTATATTTTCATGCATGTTGAACCCAGTAATGTTTTTCAGCGTGAAGGTACTGATTTGCTCTGTGAAGTTCCGATTACTTTTGCGACTGCATGTCTCGGCGGCGTAATTGATGTTCCGACTACAACCGGCAAAACCCGAATGAAAGTTCCTGCCGGAACTCAGTCAGGTACTATTCTCCGTCTCAAAGGCAAGGGCGTCGTTGCTCTTCGCGGCGGTTCCAGAGGCGATTTGCATATCCGTCTGGTAATTGAAACTCCCGTCAAACTTGATTCCAAAACAGAAAAATTGCTGAAAGAGTTTGAAGAAGCAACTGCCAACGATAATTCAAAATATCCGCATGCCAAAGAGTTTAAATCCCGTGCGGAAAAATTTATGAAGGAAGATTAAAATATTATGCCCAAAAAAGATAAAAAAAGCGACCCTCTGATTGCGACCAACCGCAAGGCTTTTCATGATTTCAATGTCATTGACCGCTACGAAGCAGGTATCAAGCTGACAGGAACTGAAGTCAAAAGCTGTCGCGCCCGCACAGTGAATATGGCGGATTCTTATGTCGATTTTTTGGGAAAAGGCAGAGAGGCAGAATTGCTTAATATGCATATTTCACCGTATGAGAACGGCGGGTATTTCAACCACCCGCCTGTCCGTCGGCGCAAACTGCTGCTGCATAAAAATGAAATACTCAAACTTTTTCAGCAGACTCGCGAAAAAGGGTTGACTGTAATTCCGCTCAAAATGTACTTTGTTCAGGGCTTGATAAAAGTTGAACTCGGTCTCTGCCGCGGTAAAAATCAGCAGGATAAACGCGAAACTCTCCGTGAAAAACAGGTGAAAATGGAAGTTAAACGTTTGGTAAAGGATTACCGATGAAAGATTTTTTCTGCGGTAAACGCATACTTATTACAGGCGGTGCGCAGCGTGTCGGCGCATTTATGGCTGAATTTTTTGCCGCACACGGTGCCACTGTGCTTATTCATGCCAATAAATCCGTACAGGAAGCGGAAATGTTGGCAAAAAAACTCAGCGGGGAATGTTATTTCTGTGACCTTTCTGATATTGAAAAGTTAGAAAAATTCTTTTCAGAACTCGGCAGAGTTGATGTTCTTATAAATAACGCCTCCTGTTATGAAGTTGCTTCGCTTGCGGAAGAAAATTTTCAGTCTATGCTCAAGCATTACAAAATCAACTTTATTGCTCCCGTAATTCTGGCGCAATGTATGAAAAAACAAGCTCTTGCCGATAGTGTGATTTTAAATATTCTTGACCGTGAAATTTCATTGCATACACCGGATAAGGGAAGTTATCTCCTTTCCCGTAAGTCACTTGCAGATGCTACACTTGAACTTGCAAAAGAACTTGCTCCTTTGCAGATACGGGTCAACGGACTTGCTCCCGGCTCTGTGCTTGCACCTGTTTTTATGCCGGAAAAAGCGATGACAAAAACTATTGCGGCTTCTCCGCTCAAACGCACTGCAGCTCTTGCTGATTTATGTGAATGTGCAGCTATGCTTATTGCCAACCATTCACTTACGGGGCAGATTTTGCAGGTCGATGCGGGGCAGCATTTGGTATTTTAAAAGTTTTGTCAAGGCTATGTTCCAAATATGGGGAGATAGCTGTATCTTGTGCTTTTTGGCAGGGGCTTACGCCGCCCCTGCACCCGGCGCCGGGTACGACCCGGTGCGATGTGACGCTGGCGCGAGAGTGTCAGCGGCTGTGTGCGTCAGGCTGTTTTTCGGCGAAATGTTCGTTTCGTCCTCCCGCTTTTTTGCGGAATGACGAAACAAATCTTTCGCCTGACTTCGCCATAATTGGTGGAGAGCAAGCTCTCTTTTTATATGCTGTCACATTGGCATACCCCGTTGTAAAAATATACAACGAGCTTTTGCTGAGGCGATAGCAAACCAAAAGGCGATGAAACGCCCCGTTCATTGCTATCGCAATTCACTATACCCCAATCCCCTTAATTTTTTATTCTCAAAAAAATAATTTCATTATTTCTTCTCAAAGGGAGCAGAGTGAATTATAAAAATCGCAAATTTCAAAAAGCTGTGTTATA
>JAZOSO010000076.1:0-16400 GCA_045657185.1 Victivallaceae bacterium
GGGGAGATAATGAAATTATTTTTTGAGAATAAAAAATTGAGGGGTTTGGGGTATAGTGTTTTGCGTAAGCAAAACACGGGGCGTTTCATCGCCTTTTATTTGCTATCGCCTTGGCAAAAGCTCAAAGTATATTTTTACAACGGGATATGACAATGTGACAGCATACAAAAAGAGAGCTTGCTCTCTCCAAATTGTGGCGAAGTCCGGCGAAAGATTTGTTTCGTCATTCCGGCGTTCCACCCGCTTTTATATGCGAGAGGACAAAACGAACATTTCGCCGAAAAACAGCCTAACACACACAGCCGCTGACACTCACGCGCCAGCGTCACATCGCTCCGGGTCGTACCCGGCGCCGGGTGCAGGGGCGGCGTAAGCCCCTGCAAAAAAAAGCACAAGATACAGCTATCTCCCCATATTGGGAACATAGCCAAACATAAAAAAAAGACTGCTGCAAATCTATCTGAAATGCAGCAGTCTTTTAGGCTTAATGATTTTTATCAGTTCTTGTGAAATGCTTTTTTCACTGCTTCACGCCCACGCTGGAATACAGAGTACAATGCAGGAGTAAATACGATACCGATAAGTGTTGCAACAAGCATACCGTAGAATGTGGTAATACCGATTGCCTGTCGAGAACCTGCACCTGCACCGTTGGCAATAACCAGCGGGAACACACCGAACAGGAAGCTCCATGCGGTCATCAACACCGCGCGGAAACGCAAGTCCGCACCGGACATGGCGGCATCATAAATTGATTTGCCGCTTTCGCGTTCCTGTTTTGAGAATTCAACCATCAAAATAGCATTCTTGGCAGCAAGACCGATGAGCATAACCAGCCCCAGCTGAGCATAGATACTCAAACTGCTCTTGGTAAAATGCAGACCGAGCAATGCACCCAGCACAGCAAATGCAACTGCCATCATAACCGGCAGCGGAATAGTCCAGCTTTCGTACTGTCCGACAAGGAACAGATAAGCAAAGAGCAATGCAACGCTCATCAAAAAGACGATTTGTCCCTGATTCTGGCGTTCCTGATAACTCATATCTGTCCATTCAATATGGTAGTTTGAAGGAAGTTCCATTTTTTCAATAGCGTTAATAAGCTGTCCGCTGGTGACGCCTGCGGCTGCTTGAGCGGTCATTTTTGCAGAAGTCAGTTTGTTGAAACGCTGAATCTGACGGGGACCGACGATAAAACGTGCAGTAGCAAGTGAGCTCATCGGAATCATTTCTCCGCTCTTGTTGGGAATGAGAATTTCCATAATATCGTCAGTAGTCGCACGGCGGATGCCTTTGGACTGCATTTTGACATAAAATGTATCACCGAGCAAATTGAAGTCGTTGATATAGAATGATGCAAGTTCACTCTGCAAAGCAAGGAAGATATTACTGACGGGAACACCGAGCATTTCTGCTTTTTCACGATTGATATCAATTTGCAGCTGCGGAGTGTCAGCGTTATAGCTGGACATTGCATACAGCGACTGCGGCATCATGGTAATATCATACGCAACTTTTTTAGAAAGTGCGGAAAGTTCACGCGGATTGACTTCACCGTCACCTGACAGCATAAATGATGCACCGCCGGTCACACCGAGCCCCATAATTGCGGGAGGAACAAATGTGATGATTTTTGCGGCGGCAATGTCAAATGTCGCCTGCTGTACTTTTTCCAACATGGGGCCGATTTGCAAATCAGGCTTTTTACGCTCATCCCAATTTTTGAGTTTGACGATAATAAGACCGTTATTTTCGCCTGCACCGTCAAGGAAACTGAAACCGGAAACTGTTAAACATGAATGGATACCTTCAAGTTTTTCCACGCGTTCACGGAAATCTTTCAATGCCTTTTCAGTACGCTTCAAGGTTGCACCCGGAGGCAATGAAATATTGGTCAGCAAAGCACCTTTGTCTTCAGTCGGCAAAAATGAACTCGGAATTCTGTCAAAGAAATAATAGATTGCGCCCATTGTTACTGCAAGCATAATCACAGTAAGAATTGCTTTACGGACAAAGAAACTTACAACTTTCAAATACATTGAACGGTATTTGTCAAGCACAAAGTTGAACGGTTTGAAAAATTTGAAATCGTTGATTTCATAAGGACGCAGAATAGTTGCACACAATGCCGGACTCAAAGTCATAGCAACAAAAGTGGAAATACACAGAGAGATACACATGGTAACAGCAAACTGCATATAAATACTGCCGACCATACCGCCGTAGAACGCCAGCGGAGCATAACAGGCAACTGTAACCAGTGTTGTAGCAATAATAGCACCGGTAATCTGCTCCATTGATTTGATTGCCGCCTGTTTGGGAGACAAACCTTCTCGCTGCATCAGAGCAAGAGTATTTTCCACTACAACAATGGCATCGTCAACCAGTGACCCGATGACCAGAATCAATCCGAACATGGTAAGAACGTTGATTGAATATCCGAGAATCATCATAAACGGAAATGTAGCCATCAATGCCACGGGAATTGCCAATGACGGAATTAAAGTTGCGCGCCAATCCTGCAAAAACAGATAAGTAATGACAATAACCAGAACCAGTGCGGTAATAAGTGTCGTCACAATTTCTTTCAGAGACACAACAATAAATTCAGTCGGGTCATAGGCAACAACATAACTTACACCCTGCGGGAAACGCTTGGCGATTTTTTCAATTTCAGCCTTGACTTTAGTAACAGTTTCAAGTGCGTTGGCGTCAGAGTTTTTGTAGATACCGAGACCGACACACTCTTTGCCGTTGAAACGGGTATAACCGGGATAGCTTGCGGCACCGAGTTCAACTTTGGCGATATCGCTCAATTTGACGATATTGCCGTTGCCGTCGGAGCGGATAACGATATTGCTGAACTCCTCAACAGTACGCAGACGGCCTTGAATATTCAGCTTATATTCCATGTAATCGTTACTGTTTTCAGAACCGATAGTACCTGCGGCGGCCTGAAGATTCTGACTGGCAACTGCATTTTGAATATCCTGTACACTGATACCGAGACCTGACATACGCAGCGGGTCAAGCCAGATACGCATGGAGTATTCCTGCATTGACATAATTTCAGCAGATGAAACACCGTCAATACGGGCAATCGGGTCCTGCAGAGTGTTTGAAACATAGTTATTCAAAGCGAGCATGTCAAGTTTGCTGCCGTCAGTCATAAAAGCGAACATACCGAGAATATCGCCTGAACGTTTTTCAACGGTCAAACCGACTTTTGTAACTTCAGTCGGAAGTTTCGGTTCAGCGCGTTTGATAGCATTCTGAACGTTGACCATTGCCATATCGGAGTCAGTACCGCTTTTAAATGTGATTGAACAGCTGTAGTTGCCTGAATTGTCACAGGTTGAAGAAAAATAAATCATATCTTCAACGCCGTTAATCTGCGCTTCAATAGGAATAGCAACAGTATCAGCAACGACCTGAGCACTTGCACCGGTATAACTTGCTCTGACGGAAATAGTCGGAGGTGCAATCTCCGGATATTCAGCCACAGGCAGTTTTTTGATACAAAGCGCACCCGCAAGCACCAGCACAACGCTGACGACAATAGCGAGACGGGGACGCTCAATAAAAATACGGGAAAACATTATTTAGCGGCTCCTTCTTCCATTTTTACAATAACTTCCTGTCCGGGCATAACTTTGTGCATACCGTCAGTAACGATTAATTCGCCTTTTTTCAGACCTGAAGTAATCAGCTGTTTATCTGCGAGCATATTGCCGAGAACGACAGAGCGTTTTGCAACTTTTTTGCTGCCGTCAACGATATAGACATAAGGACCATTTTCGTCATACATAATAGCAGAAAGTCTGACTGCCGGCAAAACTTTACCGCTCTTGCGTGCAAGCTCAACAGTAACGGTGTTTCCTGCAAGCAAAACACGGTCGGGGTTGTCAATAAGCATGTTGATTTCAACAGTGTCTGTACGCAAATTTGCCTGGTTGTTGATAAATTCAAATCTTCCTTCCAGCGGATAACGGCTGTTGTCTGCAAGGATGATACCGGCTTTGCCGTCTTTTTTAAGATTTGCTTCATTGCCGAAAATATTGAGGAAATCGCGGGCACTGACGGAGAAAGTAACACGCAGAGGACTTGCCTGAACGATGGTTGCCAAAACACCTGAATTAGGAGTTAAATAGTTACCTGCGGAGAAATTGGTAGCACCGATTTTACCGTTGATAGGAGCAATTATAGAGGTGTTTTTCAAATCATCTTTAGCTGTAATGAGACTTGCTTCAGCCATAAGAAGTTCAGCCTTGAGAGACTGTACGGTACTCCATGCGTTTTCAACGGTATCTTTAGAAGAGACCTGTTTGGAATACAGACTGCTGTTGCGGTTGTAATTGTTTTCGGCATAAGCGAGTTTTGCTTTGATTTCAGCGATACGGGCTTCTGCGCTTTTTACAGCAGCTTCAAAACGGATGGGGTCGAGACGGTAAAGTACCTGACCTTTTTTAACTTCCTGACCGCTGGTAAATCCGACAGAAGTCAAATCGCCTGAAACACGGGTGACGATATTGACAACTTCAGGACTGACAATGCGGCCGGTGTAGTTGCGTTTTTTGACGTTTTCAGCTTCAAAGACATAACCGCACTCAACCATAACTTTGGGAGCAGCGGGAGCCTTGGGAGCTGCGGATTTTTTGGCAGCATCAGCTGCGGCGGCAACAGTAAGTGTACCGAGGACAGCCAATGTTACAAATGTTTTGTTCATTTTATTTGTTCTCCTTTGCTTGTTTATTTTTTTCTCTTAATTGAGTTAACAAATTCTGTTTCTTGGCAATAAGTTTTTCTCTGAAAAGAGCAGTAACACGGCAGAATGTCTCCAAATCCTCCGCTGAAATATCTTCTATCAACTCTTCAGTCATGGAAACAAAAAAGTCGTTTATCCTTTTTCTCTGAGCCTTTCCCTGCGCCGAGAGACGGATTGAAACTGCGCGGCGGTCAACTTCGGAGCTGAAACGTTCAACCATACCGTTGCGGACAAGAACATCAACAGCCTGCGACATGCCGCCGGGAGTGATATCCATTTCAAAAGCTATATCTTTCAGTCTCATCCCCTCCTCTTTGTGACGGAAGAGACATCCGAGAAGTTTCAACTGGGAAATTGAAATATTATTTTTCAGAACAGGTTCAGTTTTCATGTGCAGATAGTGCATCAAATCTGATGTATCGAACAAAGACTGACACACTTCGGCGGCATTTTTTTTACCCATAAAGTTCTCCTTTAGCCATCTAAATAATTTAGTCTCTAAAATATCACACTTTTAAAAATATTCAAGCAGCGATATAAAAAAAATACAGAATTATGCTATTTTTTTTGAATCACTGCAGCCGATATCAATCTCTATATATAAGAAAGGAATATGAAGAAAAAAATGTATTTTTTATTCATATCCCTGTATAGAACAGTGCCGCAAAAAATACGGCACTGCACTGATTTTTTATTCACCGATGATTTTGATCATGATGCGTTTATTGCGCATACCGTCAAATTCACCGTAAAATATCTGTTCCCACGGTCCGAAGTCAAGTTTGCCGTCGGTAATTGCCACGACAACTTCGCGTCCCATGATCTGGCGTTTGATATGAGCATCACCGTTATCTTCATAACCGTTATGTTCATAGTAATCGTGCGGTTTCTCAGGAGCAACTTTTTCCAGGAAGCGTTCAAAGTCACAGTGCAGACCGCATTCGTCATCATTTATAAAAACGCTGGCGGTAATATGCATGGCATTGCAGAGCAAAAGACCTTCTTTTATCCCTGACTTTTTCAGAGCCTCTTCAACTTTCGGCGTGATATTGATAAATTCACGGCGGCGTGAAGTACGGATATAAAGTTCTTCCTTGTAACTTTTCATTGCCGCACCTCTCAATTATTCATCAGAGTTTTGCCGAGAGTTACCCAGGTTGCAGCATTCTGGTCTTCAGCAAAAGTGTTGAGCTTGGCAAAAATTTTGGATGCATCATCTTTTTTATTTGCCTTGAGAGCGAGGCGCAAAGCACTGTAATATGCTTCAGCACGGACTCCGGCTCCATACATGGTGTTGTCAGCAATAACCATAAAAGCTCTGGCTGCTTCAGCAAAAGCTCCGGCGTTTTCCTGCATGTATGCGCCATCGAGCAGAGAGCGGCATTTCAAATCCTGAGACTGAGTATTCTGCGCTACAGCTTTATAGAGTTCTGCGGCTTTTGCATAATCTTTTTCATCAGCGTAAATTTTAGCAAGGCGGATACGGGCATAATCAACTTCTTTGTAAGAACTGCAGCGCTTGATAGCATCAATGAGCTGTTCTTTTGTGGACGCATCGGCAATAACACGCATAGCGGCACGCTCGTTGTTTTCTTTTTTGAGCATGATACCGTAAGCGATTGCAACAAGTACGATAATAACACCGGCACCGATAAAAAGCTGTTTCCATTTTGAAATGACAAAAGTTTCAATCTTGTCAAAATCATTCAAAAGAACACGGTTGATTTCTGCATCGATCTGTTTTTTGTTGTCTTTTTTCATTTTAAGTTCCTCTTGTTATGAATATCAATGATGAGAGAAAATGCGTTCGGGAGCATGATAGAGAGCTACGCCGAGTTCATTTGCGCGTTTGATAACATCGGCATCTTTCAAAGAACCTGAGGGCGAGATAATGGCGGTAATGCCTGCTTCTGCTGCGCGTTCAACACCGTCGGCAAAGGGGAAGAAGCCGTCACTTGCCATAACTGCGCCCTGCAAAGTGCCTTCGCCCTCGTATTTGTCATTGAATTTGATAATAGCCTGTTCAATAGCACCGACACGGTCCTGTTCACCGGTACCGACAGAGAGAGTCTGACCGTTTTTAGCGATAACAACGCCGTTGGAACGGACATTGATATTGACATACCATGCAAAAAGCAAATCTTCAAGCTGTTCGGGAGTTGCGGCAACGGTTGACTTCTGATATCCGCAAGCTTTATTTTCGCCTTCAGCAGGACGAAGTTCGGAAACATTGTGGAGTGAAGTCAGCAAGGGAGCTGCAAGTACAACTGAACCGTCAGCAAGAACTTTGATAGTGTAATTTGACATATCCTCTTCATCGCCGACATACTTGGGAAGTTTGTTGATATCGCCGCACTGAACGATGCGGATGTGTTTGTTGAGTTTGTAAGTTTCGCCGTCATTGAAAACATCAAGCACACCGTCATCATAAGCCGGAGCAACAACACATTCGCAGAAAGTTGACATAATTTCTTTTGCTGTTTCAATATCAACACTCTTATTAAAAGCAATAACACTGCCGAAAGCTGCGCGTTTATCAGCATTACGGGCCTTGAGGTAAACATCTTTCAAAGTATCATTGCCGCAGGAAACCGCTGCGCCTGAGGGGTTTACATGTTTCATAACTGCACATGCCGCGCGGTCAAAGAATTTGACAATATTGAGAGCGTATGAAATATCTTCCAAATTGGTCTGAGAAAGACCGGATTTACCGTTTTTGAGGATTTTCATATCGCCGATAACGGAGACTTCGTCAGCTTTTTTGTAGAAACATCCGACCTGGTGGGGGTTGGTGCCGTAGCGGAGGTCATCAACTTTGACATATTTGCAGCCGTTGATCTCGATTGTGTCTTTGAAGTTCCCGACATTTTTTGACAAATAAGTGTTACGATCCAATACTTTTGACATGTTTTTTTCCTTTTTTTATTGTAATATTTTAAAAAATCAAAAAAATTTGCATAAAAACAATATACAACCATTTGAAGATTTAAGCAAATGGAGTATAGTTCTCTAAATGCTTTTTTTTAATATTTTTTTGAAATAAGGACCTATGAAAGAGATTTTTACCGGAAAATTCATCACTTTTGAAGGCCCCGAAGGGGCGGGCAAGACTACTCAGATACAACTTGCCGCAAAAGCGATAGAGAGTTGCGGAGTGCAATGTATGCTCACTCGTGAGCCGGGCGGCACCCCGCTTGCAGAGGAATTGCGCTCAATCATCAAACATTACAACGGAGATGAGAAAATAAGCCCCGAAACAGAGCTGCTGCTTATTGAGGCTGCGCGTTCGCAACATGTTAAACATAAAATACTTCCCGCCCTTGCAGAAGGTAAATGTGTTCTCTGTGACCGCTTTACGGACTCCACCTGCGCATATCAGGGCAGCGGGCGGCACATGAACCTTGAAAATATCCGCATACTCAACGAATTTGCTATTGCGCCGTTAAAAATTGATGCTACAATTCTGATGAAGCTTGATATTGAAGAGGGGTTCAAACGCACCCGTGTAAGGTACGGAGCAAAAGAAGTTTTTGACCGTTTTGAATCACAAAATCTGGAATTTCATAAAAATGTAATGTCCGGATTTATGCAAATCGCTGAAAATGAAAAAGATAGAGTTGCTGTTATCGACGCTTCAGGCACAATCGGCGATATCCACAAACGGATAATGGAGGCTTTGAATGAGCTTTTACGATGATGTCAAAAAACGCTTTGTGCTTCAGCTTGAAGCACTTGAGAAAGCAAAAATTGAAAATCGGATTGCTCATGCTTATTTGATCCGTTCAGAAATAGAACAGGATCGCAACGATTTTGCACTAGCACTTGCGCAGCTTGCCGCCTGTCCGGAAAGCGTCAACGGCGCCCCTTGCTCCGTCTGCCGCATCTGCCGCACTATTGAAAACGGAACTTTCAGCGGACTTGTCAAAGTAACTCCTGAGGGTAAAGCATATCAGATAAAAGTCGGTGAACCCGAAAATCCGCAGGAAAACAGCATCCGTTATTTTACCTCAAGTTTTGCACTCACCAATATTGACAGTGCAAAAAAGAAAATCGGTATCATTTATGATGCCGACCGTATGAATGCGGAGGCGCAAAACGCACTTTTAAAAACTCTGGAAGAACCGCCTCCGGAAAGCCTTATTATTCTTACCAGCGGCAATGCCGGAATGCTGCTGCCGACAACCATTTCACGCTGCCGCATGATAACACTGCCTGCAAAACACATAAATTTTGATTTTGCGGGAGCGGATAAACTTTATCCGCTTCTTTATGAAGCATTTACTGCGGGTGCAAATGCCTTGCAGCTCGAACAGTCAAGCATGGGGATAATCGACATTGCAGCGGCACTCAAAACCGAAGCGGAAAAGGAAAGTGAAAACCAATGGCGCGACAAAATTGCCGCTGTAAAAGAAATTGACGAACGCATTGCAAAGAAAATGCAGAAATCCATGGAAGACAGTCAATCCGGTCTCTATATCGGAAAAAGAAAAATGTTTCTCAATGCTATTCAATGCTTTTACTCCCAACTGTTTATGATTTCTCAGGGTATCAGTATTTCTGATTTGCCGAATCCTGAATTTTTTGACAATATCAATATTGATGGAAAAATTGATTCCGACAAAGCTCTGCATGCAGTGAAACTTGCAGAGAAAATGACCGGAAACTTCAATTTTTCAATCAATGAAGCTCTTGCAATACGAAGTTTTATCTTTAATTTAAATACAGAAGGCTAATATTATGAAATTCGGAACAATTCTTGAAAATTCCAATCTGAAAGGCGGATATCACCGTATCCGTTTCTTTCACCCCGATATCGCTGCGCAAGCTGTCGGCGGTCAGTTTGTTCATGTCAGAATAAACAATCTTGAAGCGCATCTGCTGCGCCGTCCGTTCAGTATTCACAATACTGATATTACCGACAATTCCGTGACTGTCGTTTACAAAGTTGTCGGGGAAGGAACACAGGCAATGTCTCAACTCAAAGTCGGCGATGTCTGCGACCTTCTCGGTCCGCTCGGTGTCGGTTATACTCAAATTGCGGATGATACAATTCCCGTTTTTGTTGCAGGCGGTTACGGCAGTGCAGCCATGTATCTGACGGCAAAAAATGCAAAGAACAAAGGTGTTCTCATGCTCGGTGCACGCACTGAAGCAGATGTTATTCTGGATGATGCGTATCAAGCTCTCGGCTGTGATGTCCGTATTGCAACAAATGACGGTTCAATCGGCAAAAAAGGTTTTGTAACAGAACTTTTGGATGATGTCCTGAATGATTATGCCGGAAAAAAACTCATTTTTTGTGCATGCGGTCCGCATCCTATGCTTATTGCTTTGAGTAGAATTCTGCAGGAAAGAGGACTTGCAGGCGAGATAAGCCTCGACTCCTGGATGTGCTGCGGAGTCGGCAGCTGTTTCGGATGTGTCGTCAAAGTCAATGCAGATAATGCTCAGCATTGGCGTTATGCCCGTTCCTGCAAAGACGGTCCCGTTTTCAATGTAAATGATATATATGTCGGAGATTAAAAAATGGCTGATTTGACTATGAATCTCGGTCGTCTGACCGTTAAAAACCCCGTAACCACCGCCAGCGGAACTTTCGGTTACGGCAAAGAATATCACGAATATTATGACATTTCACGCCTCGGCAGTGTCACTGTCAAGGGAATCCGTATGGAAGTTTCCGACGGCAATCCCATGCCGCGTATCGCCGAAGTAAAATCCGGTATGCTCAATGCTATCGGATTGCAGGGACCGGGAGCTGAACATTTTCTCCATGATGAAAATTATCTCCCCTTCCTGAAAAAAGTCGGAGCTACCGTTTTTGTCAATATCTGGGGCAAAACACTTGAAGAATACGGCGAAGTAGCCGCAATGATGGAAAGTGCAAAAGATGATATCGCCGCTCTTGAAATCAACATTTCATGTCCTAATGTAAAAGAAGGCGGTGCAGCGTTCGGTACTGATTTGAAACTTGCGGCATCTGTCGTCCGTGAAGTCCGCAAAAATACTACAATCCCGCTGATTACCAAACTCAGCCCCAATGTTACCAAAATTACCGATTTTGCCAAAGCTGCGGTTGATGAAGGTTCCGATATGCTTTCTCTCATAAACACGCTCGGAGGTATGGCTATTGATATTGAGACCCGCCGTCCCAAACTTGCCAATATCTGCGGCGGATTGAGCGGTCCTGCGGTAAAACCTGTAGCAATCAAAATGGTTTATGAAGTTGCCAAAGCTGTTTCCGTTCCAATTATCGGTATGGGAGGAATTATGACTGCTGAAGATGCAATTGAATTTATGATTGCAGGTGCTTCCATGGTTGCAGTAGGTACTGCCAACTTTGTTGACCCCTGCGCGGCAATAAAAATCCTTGACGGTATAAATGAATATCTTGACAGACACAATATCGCCAAAGCATCAGATATCGTCGGAAGCGTGAATTTATGAGTTTTCAGGAAAAAAATCCGCCATGCGGCATTACTCTGAACGGCAAAGTCAGAGAACATAATGAAGATTCATTTCTCTATACCAATGAAACTGCCTGGTATAATCAGCTTGCCATTGTATGTGACGGCATCGGAGGCTGTATGCACGGCGAAATAGCCAGCAGACTTTGCTGTCAATACTTTTATGAGATTTGGGAAGAGAAAAAAGCAATGTTTATTGACGATGTTGAGCGTATGGAAAATTTCATGCTTGAGACACTCGCTGAAGTCAATCAAAAAATATTCAAACTCAACAGCACTGCTGATTTTACAGACAATCCGATGGGAACAACTGTTGTTTGTGCTGCATTCATGCCCAAAGATATCATTATTGTCCATGCCGGCGACAGCCGTTTTTACGACTGCCGCGACAACGGCAAACTCGCCTGTCTTACCGCTGACCATACCCTTGCACGCAAAAGTATTGAACTTTTTGCTGACAGCAAGATAAATTTTGCTGAATCTGATTTCTGTAATTTTATCACCAAATCTGTCGGTCTGACAGAAGTTATCAGCGACAATGAGCCGAAAGCTCCGCTGCTTACAAGTGTCAAACGCCGTCCGAACAGCCGCTATCTGCTCTGTTCCGACGGGCTGACACACATGGTGGATAATGAACAGATAAGTACAATTTTGCAGAACACACCCGATAACCGCAAAGCCGTAAATAAACTTGTCTCAGCAGCATTCAGTGCCGGTGCCATAGACAATATTTCAATTATACTTTATTGACAGAAAGGTTCTCTATTATGACAGGAGAAATCAAGCTCGATAAACCCGTAGTTTTTTTTGATATTGAAAGTACGGGAACCAATATATCCAAAGACCGCATCGTGGAAATTTCCGTAATCAAAATTTTCCCCGACGGCAGACAGCAGAGCAACACCCGCCGGATCAATCCTGAAATGCATATCCCGGAAGCCGCCAGTGCCATTCACGGCATTTTTGATGCAGATGTAGCAGATGCTCCGACTTTCCGCGATATTGCACAAAATCTTAAAAATTACATTGCCGACAGTGACCTCGGCGGTTATAATATCGTCAAATTTGATATTCCGATGCTTGAAGCTGAATTTGCCCGTGTCGGCGTGGAATACAGTGCTGACAACTGCCGTATTATTGATGTTTTCAATATTTTCTGCCGACTCTATCCGCGTACACTCTCCGCAGCTTACGAATTTTTCTGCGGTAAAAAACTTGATGATGCGCACAGTGCCGCCGCTGACACACAGGCTACGCTTGATGTTTTTATGGGTCAGCTTGCAAAACATCCGGAAATCCCCCGCACAATGGATGAACTCAATGAATTCTGCGACAACAGCGACCCTGATGCGGTTGACCGTAACCGTCGCTTCAAATGGGTCGGCGACGATGTGGTTATAAACTTCGGTAAAAACAACGGTGCAAAACTGAAAGATATCGCTGTGGAAGACCCCAATTTTCTGCGTTGGATATTGCGGAGCGATTTTCCGAATGATGTCAAAAAAATCGCCTCTGATGCGCTTATCGGCGTTTTCCCCGTCCGCAAAAAGCCGGTAGATATCTGATTATTTTGAACCGCTGTACGGATAAGGCAGATTTTTTATTGAGCAGTCAGGAGCAAGAATTTCTCCTGCGGTGTTCACATAACGGAAATCATCATCCTGCACAGCCTCTGCAAAAGTCATTGCCGTAATAAACTTCAGCAGCTGAGACGGAGTAAAAACCGTATAGTTGCTGAAGTCTATCGGACGAACTTCCCAAAGAGCTTTTGTATCACAGATAAGATTGCTTTCAGGCTCATAAAGATAAAACTTATTTTCAAACCTTACAGTCTGCAATTCCGTCGGCGAATTCAAATCCTGATGCAGAGCCATTGCCAGCGCACAAAGAAGAGAATTTGTTCCGTAATGACTGTCAAGAGCCATACCGAGAATATAAAAATGGCTGTTTGAAGTATTGTCTCTCAAATGCACCATCTGTTTTTCCCGGAAATAAGCGGCAATATTATTCAAATCCGGCAGAAATTCAGACGGATACTGCTGAACGAACTCTCTGTACATATCAACGATATCTGCAAATGAATCTTTTTTGTACCACAAAAGGTGCATTTCAATCAGACAATCACTTATATAAAAATCCGTCTCTCTGCCATGCAGAACATCAGACAAATGCAGCCTGCGCTGTTTGAAATTCAAAAACGCCTGCAGCTGATGACTGCGTTTACGCAAGCGTTCATTATTACACTCCTGCAGCTGCGGCAAAATATGAACAAGTTCGTAATTATAGTTTTCCAGCAAACTTATCATTGCTGCTCTGGCAATATCATCTTCATCGTCAAGCAGTTTTATCAAAGAATCAACAGACGGTATTTTTTTATTCATAGCACCTCAGAATTTATCAACAAGTGAATAAAAAATATTTTCAGGCATGTTATTCAAATCACAAGTCATGACATTTTCTCCGTGCCAGCAGCCGGGTTCAACATTAACTCCCGTAATCTGCCAATCATCGTCAAGCAAAAAAGCCGACTGCGGAAATTTTTCAGGCAGAAACGCTTTTTCAATACCTGATAAAAGTTTACGAGCATTGCCGTTCAATGCGCAAAATTCCGCCAGATATCCCTCAAAAGTTACCGCATAACCGTTTCTGTCAACATACCAGTCAAAAAATGTTTCCCGGAAAATTCTGTCCCAACCGTGAAAAGAATTATCATTACTGCGGATAACTTTACCGGCAAAAGCTCCGACACGGTCATAACAATTCATAATAAATGCTTTTTCCGTTGAAGTTAAATCTGAACCTTTTCTGCCTTTCATCCCGTTTTTGTCAAAATTGCGGTTCAAAAGCGATACGGAGTGCATCGGATAATTTTTCCAGCCGCAACTCTCATAAACCCGATTAAATGAAGTATATAGCGGAAGTGAGTCAAAACCGTTTTCTTTTGCCCATTTTGCGGCGTTGCGGCATAACTGCGCGGCAATTCCCCTGCCCCTGTAATCGGGGTCAGTTCCGACTGATGCGATACCTGCCATGCGGATAACATTGTTATTATCATCAAGCACATCAAACGGCATAATTCCGACATGACCGACTATTTCATCATTTTCATTGAGAGCGACGAAAGAAATTTCACGAAACGGGAAAATATTTCCGTACGCCGCCTGAAAAATCTGCCATTCCTCAAAACAGCGGGCAAGCATGGGAACGGAATTACGCTGAAGCTCCGTATCCTCCCCGGCAAAAACAAATTTTATATCACTCATAAATAACTTTACCTCCGAGCAGAGTTTTTTTAACAGTCTGCATATCATTTGCAAGAATTACAATATCAGCATTGAGACCGCGTTTTAAACTTCCCGTAAAATTGTCAATACCGAGATAGCGTGCGGAATTAGTTGAAGTCATCCATACGCTTTCGACAACCGAAAATCCGAACTTATTTACCAGATTGCCGAAAGCTATATTCATAGTCAGGCATGAACCTACAATACCTTCGCCATGCCCTATCAGACGGAAAACTCCGTCTTTATAACGGAAACTGCGTCCTGCATCGGTCATCGGATAAACGCCATGCGGGTCTCCTGCCCCCAAAAGTGCATCTGTTATACCGATAACACGTTTTGCACCTGCCATACGGACAACTGTTTTCATCATCAATGGCGGCACATGTACTCCGTCAGCAATCATTTCAACAAAAAGACGGTCATCCAAAAGAACCGCATCCATCGTTGACGGCTGAACGACACCGTTTTCAACTACTCTGCCGTCCCATGTATCGCAAATATGGCAAACCGCTTTGCCGCCGATATCTGCGAAATGCACAGCCTGTTCAATCGACATTCCGGTATGACCTGCGGAAACGATACATCCGTTTTGTATTAATAAAGCAATAACTTCATCTGCGCCGTCAAGTTCGGGAGAAATTGTCATAATTTTCAAAGTACCGTCAGCGCATTTCAGAAATTTTTCTGTTTCCCTGATATCAGGCATCCGAATAAAATTAACATTCATGCCGCCGCGGTGAACGTATTCCATATACGGACCTTCAATATGACTGCCGACGATAAGCGAATTATTTTCTGCCGGAAATTTAACAATATCACGCACCGCTTCAATGAAATCCAACATTTTATCCTGTGTATCAGAAGCTATTGTCGGGCAAAAACGCACCAATCCTGTTGACGGAGCCTGTTCCGCCATCAAATGAACTTTTTCCGCCGTTGCCGCACCATCAAGTAGACCGTGTAAATGTGAATCAATAAAACCGGGCAAAATCCAATTTGCTTCATTTTGAACGACACCGTCAATAACGACATCGGCTATTTTTCCGTCAATGACATTAATATATCCATATCCTGTTTTATCAGGGGCAACAACATTTCCATAAAATCTCATAATAAAATCCTTTTTTCTTACTATACCCCAATAACCAATAAAATCAAACAGACAACTGAGATTTTTTTACAACAAGCATTAAAAAAATCCCTCCAATTGAAAACTGTTTTTCGATAAAAAAATAAATAATACACTTGTATTTAAAAAATTTTGTATTACATTAAGTCATCATTGTATTTTCAGCAGAATTGGAAATTAAAACAAAGGTATATATAATAAACATAAATTGAAACAAGATAAAAAATAGAGACAACTGATTGTAAACGTCAATCTCTGAACTGGTACTTCAAAAATAGGCGTATTGCAAAAAAACTTTTACTGTCGGTATGTCCGTGTATTGTCGAATACGCGGCACATTCTGATTGTGTGTTTTTTTGCAACGCAGTACCAGGCGTAGAGATTGGCACCTTCTTCGGAATGTGCCTCTTTTTTTGTTACAAAACGAAAGGAAAAATATTATGAATTTTATTATTAAAATTTTAGCAAAAATTGTAATAAGTTTTATAAAAGCAGTAATATTCGATGGAAATGATTAAATTTGACACATAAAAAAATATTTTGTACTTAAATCTCTTATGTTTGTAAAAAGGAGAATAAAAAATTACATTTTGAATTATCAGGAATATATTAAAGTAATAATTATCAAACTTCGATAAGACAGATTGTCAGCAGTTGATTTTATTTAAAAAAATAACTGTTTTTATATTGATATTACCGTAAGATATGTTAAATTAGAAGAAATACGAAAATTTTTAATATTTTCACCAGCATTG
>JAZOSO010000077.1:0-16938 GCA_045657185.1 Victivallaceae bacterium
AGCATGTGACGATGTATCATATCAGGAGAGCACCCGCAGATCGAATCATGCGCATGATTCTGTATCAGATGTTTCCAGGCATGATTTAAAAACGGCAGACTGTCGGTATTGCCGTTGACTGCGGCTTCGGCAAGCATGGGTTCGATTTCATTTTCAAGCGTATTTTCGCAGCGGTCATTTGCCTGTTTGATATCGTAGCGTGAACTGAGAGTTGAGCTTATCTGATATCCGCCGTTACGGACAGGTTCAATAGGTGAAATAAGTTCATTTTTTATGACGGGAAGTTTCTCTCGATTTTGAAATTCATCTGTAAACAAACGGATAAAATCGTCATGTATTATTTCTGAATCAGGGTAACATTCCTGTATCCAGCGGAGCATTTTTATAGTGTTATGATTGGGCTCTGTATGGTCAAGTGCATCTGCAAGAACAATTTTCTCTCCGTAAAATTTCTCATAATCGCCAAGCCATTCTTTGAGGCGTTTTTTGAACTTTTCCTCATCAATCGGAGTGTCTTTCAGCCCTCTTACTTCCATAGAGAAACTGCCATAACCGTTGCGTGGCATGAGGTGCAGCAGGGGCATTTTTGTCCCGTCGGGTGATTCCCAGAGCAGAAACGCTTCCGCATTGTAAGGTATTCCGCGCCATGCGACAATACCTTTGAGACCGAAGCCGGACATTATTTGCGGCAGCTGTCCGAAGTGACCGAAAATATCGCAGACATAACCGACCGGCCACGGCTCTGCACCGAAAGAACGGGAGATGTCTCTGCCGATAAGGAGATTTCTGATAATGGCTTCACCTGAAACGAGAAATTCATCGGGCATGACATACCACGGACCGATATTCAATTTGCCTTTTTCTATGATAGACTGCATTTCCTCCCGCCATTCGGGGCGTATTTCAAGTATATCTTCAAGGACGATTGTCTGACCGTCAAAGGTGAATTTTTTGAAATTTCTGTCAGTTTTGAAAATGTCCAGCAGTTTGCCGAACATTTTCACCAAACCGTAGCGGAAGGCGTCTTTTGACATATACCATTCGCGGTCCCAATGGGTAGAATTGAAATAGTAAAATCTCATGTTATTTGAATTCCTTTATTATAATTTCACCCGGAGCAAGCGTGATTTTTTCATTGATTGTTGTATTGGTAAGGTCGGGATTTGATTTCAAAACGGTTTTTATCGTTTTGTCAGTCGGATTGTGTATTTCAGCTCGCCATGCGTTGTAATCGGAAGTGCCTGAAATGTGGATTTTCACATTTTTGTTATCAGTTTCAAAGGGGTGTCCGATTGAGATGAGTTTATCACTTTCAATATCATTCAAAACGGCATAAGCAATACCTTCCTCTGCGGGGAGAATGCGTTTTCTGTCTCCGCACTTGAGCATGACAGTAAAGTTATCATTCATGTTGAAGAGGCGGACTCCGAGATTACCGTTTAATGCCGCAAGATTTTTGACTGTTCCCTTAAATGCACCGTCAAGGTCGAGAGTGTATTCATTATTGAGAATTTTTCCTTGCTGAATGTCAACGGTATAACCGGTTTTGCCTTGTTCAACAAGTCCGAAATCTCTGCCGTATTTGAGAGCAACGGCGAAGGGATCTTTCTCCAGACGGTTGATGCCGCAGAAAAGAAGTTTCAAATCATATTCTGTACCGGCTTTTGCAACTCCTTCCGGTGCAGTGTAGACAAAGCGGTGGTTGCGGCTGTCAAATGTCAGACCGTCAGAGAGAATATAAACTGCAAGTGTGCCGTAGAAGCTGCCTTCATAAGTCAGAAAATCACCTTTTTTCAGTTTAAAAATTCCCTTCGGAGATTTAACTTCCTGTCCGTTGAGCCATGCACGGAGAAGTTTGCTGCCGCGAAGAGAGATTCCACCAGGCGACAGGAAAAATTTGTTTTTGCCTGTAACGGTATAATCTTTCAGCACTTTGAAATGCTGTTCATACAGCCATGGTGCAACCCCTCCGACACGGACAAGGTAATGTGTGCGGCGTGCTTTGGTTTCAAGATATTCAGACTTTTTGAAGGGGAACAGTGTCGCATGAGTATGAATCAGCGGGAAAGCTCCGACGGGGAAAACTCCGTCCATTTCCTGTGTTGCAATCAGCACATTGGAGGAGAGAACGACCACATTCGGACGGTTGTGAACTCCGCCTTCAACGTTATGAATGAAATCGCCGGTCCATGAATGTCTGCCGTAGTTCGGGGCAATTTTGTCATTTGTGTAAATTGCCGGACGCAAACTGCCCTGCGGGTGCCATTCCGGAGAACCGTCATAACGGAGTTTGCCTTTGCCGTAAATCGGGTCGGAAACAAATGCTCCGACTGCACGCATACGCGCTGACCACGGCCCTTTCCACGGGATTACACCGTCAGCAGCGTAATTCATCAGAAAATCATTGCCGTCAGGGCGTTTCTGTACAGAGTAGAACAACGGATTGTTGCGGTCCATACAATAGAGGTCACGCAGTATCCATGAATCGCTGGACATACTGCGGGTAATGGCAGTTCTGCCGTTTACGGAAATGAGTTTGCCCCAGATGTGACGCTGGCGGTTGTTGGGGAAAATCGTATTGTAGTCAAAAGTTTTTTTGCCGTTCAGCGGGAAGCGTTTCATTAATGTTTCGCCGTCATAAATTTCAACAGTTCTGATTCCGTCAGCGGATTCGGCATGAAGTTTGAGCGGCCAGACATTAAGAACAGATGCATACAGAGAACCTTCAGGATTCATGTCACCTCTCGGCATATCAAGGGTGAGAATCGGCCCCTGAGTCAGGAACATTTTGCCGTAGCAGGGGACTCCGGGGTAACGGTTGCGTGCGGAGCGGGCGGCTTTGGTAGTAAGCATTTTTTTGAATTGAGTGAATGAATCGGCAAAAAGTTGATTATGATAATAAGTGCCGTTCTCAATAAGTTTTACTTCATCAGCACTTTTCATCAATGTCAAGGCAAGCGGCCAAATATATTGAACGTTGCGGTTGAAGTTTGCGTAGTCAGCTTCGGCATTGTCGATGGTTTTGCCGTTTTCCTGAGTAATGACTGCCATGGTTCCGACACTGCGCATGTCAATGGCAGGGTAGGGATTGCGGCTGAAATTGTACCAGCCTGAATTTGCCTGGAATGAAAGCTGACTGTAAAGATACAGCAAATCAAGTCCGGAGGTGAAGGAAAGTTTTTCATCAGTGGTTTTGAATCGGCGGTTTTTGTCCAGCAGTATGTCGGCGGGATAAAGCGGATAATCACCGTAAACATACTGATTGTTGTTGTCAATGTTTTTATAAGTGAATCCGGGAATGGCAAGGAATGTTTTATTTGAGAATTTTTTACATTCTTTGCGGAGTTCTTCAAAATTTTTGTAAGAGAGTTTATCAAATTCTTCAAGGAAAATGATATAGTCCAGACCTGCTTTTTTAGCGGCGGCAACATATTGTGCGACTGTACTTTTTCCGCTCGAATAAACAGTTCTTGCTCCGATTATTCCCCGATAAAGTTTAGGTACAGCAATACCTTCTTCGGTTTCCGGTATGGGAGTAAATTTTGCATTTGCAAGCTGTCCGGAATTGGCAGAAAGATAATCATAAAGATTATTCATGAAAGCCATGAAGCCGTCGGCGGCAAAAAGCTGTTCAGCAATTTTTCTCCCCTGTTTCTGGCGGTCATGCATGACAAATGAACAGCTTGGTTCTGCTCCGATGTAAGCGACACGACCTTTGCCGTATTTGCGTACTCCCGCCATGGGAACATGGCTTTTGAACGGTGTTCTGCCATTGACCCGTTCCTGATAAACATTAAGGACGAAAGTTCTTGGGACTTGAGAGAAAGTTTTTTCATCTGCTTTGAGAATGACTTGCCAGTTTTTGTCTCCGGAAAAAGGAACATTACCGATGATTGAGCCGACTTCAGCTGCAGGGAAAAGCATGGATTTGACACCTTTGTTGAACGGTGCAGCGATATCATTACAGCGATAATACGCATCTCCGTGCTGATCTCCGAGTTTGACGATTTTTTCTTTGTTGAAAATGGTTTTTTCATAACGGATGTCTGCTCCGAATATATCACCGAGTTTGACAGAAAGCAGAGAATCAGCAAGCATCTGCCCAACGATTTGAGTGATGAGCAGACCTCCACCCTGATTGACATATTCTTTAATCAGATTGAAACGGGCATCATCTTCCTTGCTGAAAGTCAGACGCTGAAGCGGGAAAATTGTTACACAGCGGCTGCGTTTGAGCAAATCAGGATTAAGGTCGTCCCAGTTGCAGAATTGTAAATTTTTGAAGCCGTGTTTTTTAAGTCCTTCTTCAAATACAGCAGAAAGTTTTCCGGTATTGAAAGTTGCACCGACATTAACGAAAAGAATATCAAATTTGGATTGTTCGGCAGATGCTCCGCGGGTTTCGATTTTCACATCGTCAACGAGCATGAAGCCTTTTTTGTTAAGACGAATCTCAATTCTGGCAGATTTTGCACCTTCTCCGAAAATGTGATCGAATTCGATTTTTTTCCATTCAGAGGTTTGGGGGAGGTTTATTGCCAGATTTTTCAAGCCCTTTTTGCCGTAAAAGTTGAGAAGAAACATACCGCTGCTGTTTGGAGCTTTATATTGAAATGAACCTTTGGCAATGCGGTCGGAAGCCTTCAAATTGAGATGTTGTGATACGCAAATGTAAACTCTGGGTGAATCATTGATTTGCATACGGAGTGATTTTTCACCTTCGATATAATCGACTTTATCTTGTGAAACAGCGGCAAAATTCTGATTGTGCAAAGCTTTTCCCCAACGGTCAAGTGATTCAAAACCGCCGTTTTTCACGATATTTGCATAAGCACATACTGTAAAAAAAAGCGCGAAAAAACCTGATAATATTCTTTTCATTATTTTTCTCTTTTTTAAGAATTATTTTGTTTCTGTCACAAATTTTGCGTCAATAGCATCAATGATCATGCTGCCCTGTTTGGTGAAACGGATTTCAACTCTGCCAGCAGATGCCCCTGCGGGAATATCGACTTTGAAATTTGCCTCTTTCCATTCCTTTGATGGAGCAAGATTAAAAGCTTTGCCGCCTTTTTTGCCGTAAAAGCTGACGAGAAACGGACCGCCGCCTGCGGGAGCTTTGTATTTGAATTTAAAATCGATTGCTTTGAATTCAGGTTTGAGATCGATATGCTGAGAAGCGCAAATATAAACTTTCGGATTCTGAGTGATTTCAAATTTCAGAGCCTTTTTGCCTTCCTGAACATCATCAGTAATCTGTTTGATTGAGGCAAAATCCTGACCATGGAGAGCGACGCCCCAGCGTGCCATTTTTTCAAAACCGCCGTTGATAATTGCATCTTTTGCATAAAGGGTAATAAATGCGGAAAAGACCAAAAGTGCGGAAATAACTTTTTTCATTTTTGTAAATCCTTATATATTATCAGTTTGCAGGTGCTTTTTCGAGATTCGGGTCAGATTCATTGTAGCCGCCCCAGAAATTGAATGCAACAGGATCTGTTTTGATGGTTGAATAGTAGTCTGAAGACCCTTTGGAAAGGTACTTTTCACGCAGAGGAGCAGCATGACCGTCAGCAAAATTACAATTGATTGAAGTTCCTTTGAAATGACGGTAATGATTTTTTGCATCTTTATCCCATTCTTTGAGACCGGGAGTTGCGGCATAGAGTCCGACGCCGTAATATGCACCTGATTGAATTTCAGGTTCAGTAAAAACCATTCGTGAAGAAGGAATTGCAATATTGGTGACTTTACGCCAGTTGGAAGGCTGACGGCCGAAAGTATGTCGGTTCAGAGAATAGTTGCCGTTAGCAAGCGATGAACTTGAATTAAGCGGCATACTGAAAAGTTTGGGACATGCGAGCATCCGGGATGTCTTGCCTTCAGTTGATTTGCCGTTAGGATATGAAGAGCTTGTGTATTCACAATAACTTGCGGGCCATATATCTGATTCCTCCAAATGATACAGCCATGTTTTGCCGCCTGCATCAAGAATGGGCGGGAAAATTGCATCATGAGCATCAGTGTATTCAATAAAAAATACCCCCATCTGACGGAGATTTCCGAGACAGACGGCGTTGTTTCCTGATTCTCTGGCTCTGCTTAAAGCGGGGAGTAGCATACCTGCAAGAATGGCGATGATAGCAATAACTACCAACAATTCGATCAAAGTGAATGTCTTTTTCATATTTTTACCTTTCTGTTAAGGGGTGTTGCTGTATTGCTTTTATTTCAGAATGAATGTGCGTATCTCAAACGGATGGAATGTCACAGTTTTGTCGAGAGTACCTCTTATATTACCGGACATATCTGCTTCATAAATGGTTTTGCCTTCAAAAACTCTGCCGCTGAAAGTGACTTCTGTTTCAGCTCCGAGAGATTCATATAGACGGATTACAGTTGCTTCGTTTTCCTGATAAACGGCTGAAAGCTGAATGTTTCCTGCATTATAATCAAAATATGATGTTTCGTCTGCGGCTGCGGCAGTCACTTCAACGGGACGGTTGAGCATTTGACCGAGAGAACATGCATCAGCCATCTGCATCGGAGAGTGCGGCATGAGCAAAAATTCATATTCATGTTCGCCGTTGTCGTAAGCTCCTTTTTGCGGTATCATCGCACCGTCACGAATGGCAGTGCCGCTGCGAATCAAACTGACAATGATATCTCCGTTGACGAGCTGATGTCCGGGAGTACCGTTATTGGCTATGGTCAAACCTTTGCGGTAGTCGCTGTAATTGACCCAGTTGAGTGCGGGCCAATCACCTTTGGCAGTAATGTAATCGGCTGATGAGGTAAGTTCCTGCAAGGTTGACCCGTAGGTATTTTTTACTTCATAATAAGGTTTGCGGACGATAGTTCCGTAGGGAACTTCATAAGTTGCAACGGAGTTGCTGACTTCAATATCGACGGGGAAGCGGACGGCGATTTTTGTGTTGTTGCCGTGCCAGTCGAGTTTGAGTTTGAGTTTGAAATATTCAGTGTTTTTCGGGAAAATATACTCTTTGGTGAATTTGAGAGACTCAAAATATGGCCATTGATTGCCTTCATTGCCGTTGCCGGATGTGACGAAATTGACTTCGCCCTGTGTTACGGCTTTGAAGAAAACCGGACCTTCTTCGACGGAAACGACATTTTCGGTCTGGCGTTCATGTCCGCAGTTGCAGCCGATTAGATTTTCTGTCCACATAGTACCGAAATCGGGACGGAAAATGACTTCGCCGAAGTAGTCAGTACCGAAAACATTTTCGCCTTTGCGATTGCGGATGACGGGAAACGGAGTTGAAAAATCGACATCAAAGAAATCAGTTTTGAATTTGTTATCGCATTTTTCAGCAACAATGGGAGCAGCGGCGGATTTCTTGCAGTTAATGCTTGCAAGATAGGGTAATTCGGCAGTAAAATATGTCATGCCGTCAGAATCTTTCTGGGCGGTAAATCCTTCAGGGATAATATTTTGAGTGCCGATAAGCTGCGGCATTGAAGTTTTGGCAAAAGATGTCAGACTGAAATCATCGTCAGCGGCAGACGGAAAGTATTTGACACTTTCTGAATTGACGATGTTGAGTTTCTGCATGATTTCAATATGCGGAGCGTCATGGTGACAGCCGCATGCGCCGTCATGGAATTGGACGCGGAAAAGTTCTCTCCACAACTCTTCAAGATCGCAGTTTCTGTCAGAAACGGCATTGAAAAAGTCGGCTTTGAACATGTTGTTTTCGGCTTTGCGCATTTGCTGTTTGACATTGATACGGGTAGTGTAGCATCCGGAGAAAGTCGGATTGAATTCACCGTAAAAAATGGGCAGTTCCTGCTGCGATACGGCGTCAAAATAGTCTTCGTTGCGGCCGAATTCAACGGTTCTGCCGGGAGTTTTGTTAACGGCTTCAAGAATCCAGAAAAGTTCTTCTTTTATCTCTCCTTCTTCGGTCATATAGTGGAAAAGGCGGTTTCCTTCGGTGTATTTGAGAGAGTTTACCGCATGTACGAGCTGTTCTTCATAGTTGCGGATAATCGGCACATTACAAACATAACCGAGATGAGTTATATCCTTGACACCTGCAACGGTGGTGATAATTGACCCGTCAGGACCGCACCATTGAAATGGTTCATTGTCCTTCATCTCTGCGGGACGGTTGGGCATACGGCCGGGGAGAAGATAACGGAAACCGCAGTTGCCGAGAATTTGCGGCAGCTGACTGCTCATACCGAAAGCGTCGGCAAGACACGCAACTTCGGGAGTTTTGCCGAGCAGTTCTTTATAAATTTTGCGGCCTGAAAGAAAGTTGCGGGTGATGGATTCGCCTGAAATCATGTTCAAATCAGGAATGCAGAAGCCGCCGAAAATTTCAAATCTGCCTTCATCAAAAAGCTTCTGAATCAAATCCTTGTCTTCGGGATGGTCATTCAAATATACACGCAGAATTTCTGCCTGTTCAACAGCGAAGTGAAAATGTTTGTACTTTTTTGCCAGAGTCAGCATGTGTTTGAGCTGGTCTTCGCGTATTTTTGTATATTCCGCATAGGGATAACGCCAGACGAGGTCGGAGTGGTGGTTGGCAGAGAGATAAATGCGTTCTTCCCGGGGGTGGGTGATTTTAGTCTGTGCGGGTGTGTCGTTGTCGGAGATTTTTTCTGTCGGCAAATCTTTTCTGATATAATAACCGCTGGCACCGAGACACTCTACAAAGCCGTCCTGGGAGAGTTCCTGCAATGCTTTTTGAATAACGGAGAAACTGACGCCGAAGTTGGTTGACATATCTCTTATAGTTGCGAGTCTGTCACCCGGGCGGAGGGTTCCGTTCTGGATGTTTTTGATAATTTCTTTGATTACCTGTTTTCGTTTTGTTTCATTAGTAGTAAGTTTCATATATAGTGTATCCTTTTGTAGCTTTTTAATAAGATACAATGAGATACGGAAAAAGCAAGAGTAAAAATCAAAAAAATACAAAAAAATACAAGCGCGACCGCTGCTTGTTGTTTTGCTTCATTTGAATTTGGAAAGGTTTTGTACTAAACATAGACTGATTTTTATCATCTTTCTGATAATTTTCTATAAGTTTGACTGAATAAAATGTCAAATATAATTGAAAGGTGCGGAAAGGATGAGTGGGCAGGGGAGAGGAAATCAGTCATCTTTTATAACACAGCATTGTGAAACGCTCTGTTCCCATTGAGGGTAGATAATGAAATTATTTTTTGAGAATAAAAAATTGAGGGGTTTGGGGTATAGTATTTTGCGTAAGCAAAACACGGGGCGTTTCATCGCCTTTTATTTGCTATCGCCTTGGCAAAATCTCAAAGTATATTTTTACAACGGGGTATGCCAATGTGACAGCATACAAAAAGAGAGCTTGCTCTCCTTCAATTGTGGCGAAGTCCGGCGGAAGATTTGATTTGTCACTCCTCAAAAAAGAGGAGGGACAAAACGAACATTCCGCCGAAAAACAGCCTGACGTACACAGCCGCTGACACTCACGCGCCAGCGTCACATCGCTCCGGGTCGTACCCGGCGCCGGGTGCAGGAGGCGGCGTAAGCCCCTGCAAAAAAAGCACAAGATACAGCTATCTCCCCATATTTGGAATATAGCCTAAATAATCAATAATTTTGCAATACGTCCCGCAATATCTGACAAAACTTTTCACATTCATCCGATGTATTATCTGCTGCAAAACTCAAGCGGAGTACGGAAAACGGATTTTTTATTCTCAATGCTTTCAGTGATACCGAAGGAGTTTTGGCTTCTGCCGTGCATGCGCTTCCGGCGGAAACGGCAATCCCGCGTTCTGACAGCAATCCGGCAACAACTGCCCCGTCAAAAGGCGGCAGCTGCAAATGAAGTATATTAGGAGCAACGCGCTCAAGCGGAAATGTCGGCTTTACTTCCGACGGCAGATTATGACGCAAAAATTTCTGCATCTCCGCAAAATGCAAACTGTTTTTTTCCCATTCATCTTTCAATGCAGTTCCTGTTTCAAGCATGGAAATTATCATGGCATCTTCAGCTCTGCCCATCAGATAATCTTCGTGCCGATAATCTGCGGCAAGTCGTTCAAAATCATATTTCTGATTTTTGCGGTAAAAAAGTGCCGCACTTGCCGGAACTCCGATTTTATGTCCCGATACTGTCCACAAATCCGCCTGTTCTAACGGCATTTTTCCGAAACTCTGGATTGTATCAACGAAAAACAAAATTTCAGGATTTATATTTTTGACAATTTTGCGGATTTTTTCAATATCAGAAACAATCCCCGTTTCACTGTGAATATGAAAATGTGCAAAAAATCGGGTATTTGCATCGCATTTTGATTGCAAATCTTCAATATCAAGTTCGCTTGCAGCTGTAAATTTCACCATGCGTACTTCATGTTTTGAGCGTTTGAGCATGGCGATAAAAGCGGGGTGCATGGCACTGTTTGCAACGATATTGCCAATTGGCAAAGTATTGAGAAAATCTCCGGTAAAGCGGAAAATTTCACTGCCTGACGAAAAAAACACACCATTTGTATCAATCGGCATTTGCCATGCTTTTATACATTTTTCCAGTGCCTCGCAACGGGCATTTCTGATTGCATAAGCGGCAAAATGGCGGTTCTCTGCATTTGCTCCGTATTGTCGGAGATTGCGTGCAATTACATCTATTGTACGCTCGTCTGGCAACTGTGCCGCCGCATGGTCAAAATATATTTTCATCGGCAGCAAAACTGAAGTACCATAAAAATTATGCCGTTATAGATAAATGAATCCAGCACGTCAAAAATACCGCCCATACCGGGAATCCAATTACCGCTGTCTTTGATGTCGGCTTCACGCTTCAATGCGGATTCGGTCAAATCCCCCGCAAATGAGCCGAGCGAAAGCACCACAGAACTTACAACTGTCATAGTCAAACTGAAAGGCGAACAGCCGTATTTCAAAAGTATCAAACCTGCGGCAACAGACATCAGCATACCGCCTATCAAGCCTTCATAAGATTTTTTCGGACTGAAACGCGGTGCAATTTTATGATTTCCCCACGGCAGATAACTGCTCAATTTACCGAAAATATAACCGCCGGTATCGGTCATTTTTGTTACCAGAACGAGGTAAAGGAAATTTTTCTCTTCAAAATATGCCAACAACAGCGGCAGATAAAGAATAACCAAAAATATTATACTGCCGAACTCGGTAAATCTTTTCAGAAAATAATTTTTGCGGTCTTTTATAAACAACATCCCTGCAAAGGTAAGAAAAACTGCAAAAAACGGAACTGTCCCACAAAGATAAACAGAAAAAGGAATACAGCCGCTTTTGTCGCTTAAAACAAATAAAATACCGAAAAGGAACATTACAGCAGAAATAACTTTCGGAGCACACTTCATCTCCAGCTTTTGCAGAATATTACCGAATTCATACCCCGCCATCGCCAGCAGAAACGGCACAATCACCGTAAATATCCAACCTCCGTGCCTCCAGAATATCATCGCAAAAAATATACCCAGCAGCAACGGAAAACTTATCGCTCTCGCCCAAAACATAAAAAAATCCTTTCTTCAGGAAAAAATGATTGATTTGTTGCAGGAGAAGAAGAAAAAACCTTTTTGAATAAAGGTTCTTTTCTTCTCCCCCTGCACCCCCTCATCTTTTTCCAAAAACTTTTAAGTTACTTTCTTTTGTCAAAGAAAGTTAAAATTGTAAAACGACAGTATAGAAAATAGCACAAAAAGTCTTCTTTGTCAAGCAATATTTGTATTATTTCTTTTTATTATTTTCCCTGAAATATGAACGTGAACACTGATTCCCAAATTTGAGCTGATTCAAAATCAATCATCTCCATCATTTGTTAATCCAAAATAATTCATATAAAAATTAAATGCACTTTTAAGAACTGATTTAAGCAACATATAATTAAACCACCCGCCAAAGAGAATAACAATAGCAACCAAGCTGCTATCGTATTGAACATCTCCCTTAAATATCACAGCGAAAAAAATAATAATATCAAAAACAATCATTGCAATAAAAATAAGCAAACCCATGCATCCAAAAACTGCAACCATATTTTTTGTCATTTCATCTTCTTCCATAATTCGCACCTTTACTTTTTAACATTTGTTTGGATACAACTTTAATATGCATATATTTTATTCCTGTTTTTTATATTCTTGTATAAATACAACAATACACAAATAAATGATTTTTTGAACCTTTAACGATACCCAAGCACCACAAAACGCAATAATAGCAAAAATCAAACCATCAAAAGCATCAGTTTCCTTCATTATTTTAGGAAGATAATAATAAAAAGTAACAGCAATGATAATATAATTAATTAACTCATAATATTTAAATTTTTCTAAAGCATTTTTAATTGTTTCATCATCTTCAACTTCTTCTTTAATTTCTGCTTCATCTTCTTCTGTTGAACCATTTGCTCGTTCACAAAATCTTGCAAATTGTCTTATAAAAATAATCGCACCAATAACAAAACCGATATAATTACCGAAAAAACCGGTAATAATAAAAACCAATCCCAAAAGCACACAAAAAATTTCTGCACCAAGCGAAACACCTTCAGGTGAGTTATCTTTCAACAGCAAGCCCATAATTCTTTTCTCCTTTTTTTATTTAATTGATATGGCTCTGTACTAAACATTGACTGATAAATTGAAAAAAACTGAGGGGGGCGAGGGTATAGTAAGTTGCGACAGCAACGAACGGCATACCTCTGATGTGGCTAATCCTGCGGAAGATTTGGTTCGCCATTCCGCAAAAAAGCGGGAGGACGAAACGAACATTTCTCCGAAAAACAACCTGACATCATCCAGCCGCTGACATTCACGCGCCAGCGTCACAGTGCTCCAGGGCGTACCCGGCACCGGGTTCCGTCTTCGCTACGCTACGCCGTGACAAGGCAGGTAGAGGAACGCGTCAGCGTAAAAGAAAGGCGAATGAAACGCCGGGCGGCGTAAGCCCCTGCAAAAAAAGGCACAAGATACAGCTATCTCCCCATATTGAGAACATAGCGTTTTTAAAAATCTTCAGGCATAATTTCTCTTGGAGTTATGTCATTCTTTTTGCAATAAGCATCCCAATCAGCCCCTTTTTCAATCAAAAGTTTGGCAATATCATAATATCCTTTTTGAAAGGCAACAACCAACGGAAGAGGAATAATCCAAGTTGCTCCGCAAGCATAAGTGAGATTTTTGTTTAATACTGCTGTTCCGCCATTATCATAAAACTCTTTAAGCATTTTAAAATTTCCGGCACCGACAGTTCGATGAAAATCCAAATAATTTTTAATCATATTCATAATTTTTTCTCCTTTTTCATTCAACTGATATAAACATCACAAAATTAAAATTATCGTATCTGCTGCCGCGGATTTTACTGCATACTGTATCGTTATAGCATAACACTATCACTGCAACTTTGACATTTTATGTCGCAGTGCATTATTTTTTACACATTTATATTATTTTATATAAGATATAAGTTTGTAAAATCTTTTTAAAGGTTTATATTATATGAATATATAAAATGAAAGGTACATATTGTGTTTAAATTTTTGAAGAAACTTTTCGGCGGCAAAAAAGAAAAGACCGCCATTACGGAGACAACGCCCCCAAAAAAACAGTCAGCTCCGCAGAAAAAACAGAATAAAAAATCCCCTGCCCCGAAGAAAAAAACAAAGAAACCGCGCCCGCAAAAAAGCGTTATCCCCGAAGTTCCCAAAATTGAAAAGCCATCCGAACTTATTGAAATTCCCGAAGCCGAAGGCAAAAAACGCTTCTGCGATTATGACCTTTCCAGAGATATTCTGCTGGCTCTGCAATGCATGAAATTTGAATACTGCACTCCGATTCAGGTTCTCACCCTTCAGCATCTGCTCGAAGGCAAAGACCTCGCCGGAAAAGCTCAAACCGGCACCGGAAAAACCGCAGCATTTCTCATTGCCGCATTCAATCACATTTTGAAAAATCCGCTCGAAAATCAGCAGAACGGCTGTCCCCGCTGTCTCATTCTCGCCCCCACCCGTGAGCTTGCCATGCAAATTCACAAAGACGCGCAGAATATCGGTATTTTCACCGGTTTGCGTTCAGTGGTTGTTTTCGGCGGTATGGACCATGCAAAACAGCGTTATGCACTGGATGACAAAGTTGATATTCTCATCGGCACTCCCGGCAGAATTATTGATTACAGCAATACCCACAGTCTCAATTTGAGCAAGGTTGAAATCCTCGTCATTGACGAAGCCGACCGTATGCTGGATATGGGTTTCATTCCCGATGTCCGCCGTATCGTTGTCCGTCTGCCCCGCAAGGAACAGCGTCAAACAATGTTTTTCAGTGCCACTTTGGACAATCACATTTTGTCGCTTGCGTCAGACTGGCTGCGCGACCCGATTATGCTTGAAAGTGAACCTGACAAACTTGTCGGCGAACTTATCAAACAATCTTTCTATACCGTAGCAGGATGTGAAAAACTCGCAGTTCTCCTCTATATCATAAACAATTACAAATACGACCGAATGCTGATTTTCGGCAACCGCAAAGATGTAAACTTGCGTCTGGAACGCGACCTTGCCAAATACGGTGTCAAAATCATGCTGCTTTCAGGCGATGTTCCGCAGGAAAAACGCATCCGTATTCTTGAAAAATTCCGCTCCGGCGAAGGCAAAATCCTGCTTGCAACCGATGTCGCCGCCAGAGGTATTCATGTTGACGATGTTTCACTCGTTGTGAATTATGATTTACCCGAAAGACCGGACGATTATGTTCACCGTATCGGCAGAACCGGACGCGCCGGCAAAGAAGGTGAAGCAATCAGCTTTATCTGTGAATACGGCGCATACAACCTTGAACCGATTGAAAAATTGCTCAATACCCGTTTTCCCAGCACTCTGCCCCCCGAAGAAATGCTCATTCTTCCGCCGCCTACTGACAGAAAACGATAATTTTCACAAAAAAAACAGTAATTTTTCACTTTTAAACTTGAAAAATAAAATATCTCATATAAAATATAAAAACAACCTTTAACTTTAACCAAAAAGGAAAGAAAAAATGAAACCTTTCTCAAAAATCTCTCCCGAATGGTGGGACTACACCACTTTGGACAAAGAACTTCTCGATGACGCAGCAAAAATCACCATCGACACCCTCAAAGATTACGAACGCCCCGGCTTCAAAATCAACATTTTTGATACCTTGCAGGAATTCTACTGCGCAGAAGCTCTTGAATACATCAAAGCATGGCAGAAATCAACCGCTGACAACCCCTGCGGTATCTGCGGTCCCATCGGCCCCACTGAACAGCTCCCCATCGTCGCTCAGATGGTCAATGCTATGAACCTCAACCTTAAAGATTGCCATTTCTGGGGTATGGACGAATGGATCGTTGACGGCAAAGCTGCCGATATCAACTTCCCCCTCGGTTTCGCCAAAGCTGATATGGATCTGTGCTTCAACCGCATCCGTCCCGAACTCCGTATGCCCAAAGAAAATATGCACTTCCCCTCAGAAAATCCCGAAGCATACATCAAATCCTATACCGAAGCAAAATGCCTCGTCATGCAGGGCGGTCAGGGCGAAACCAAACACTGGGCTTTCAATGACCCCGTCAAACGCACCGGTGCTTACAAAGATGAGCCCCCCACTCCCGCAGAATACCGCAAACTTTCAACCCGTATCGTTGAACTTCATCCCATCACTCTGATTCAGAACGCCCGTACTTCCGGCGGCGGCACTGTCCAGAATGTTCCCAGCTCAGCAGTTACCGTCGGTCCCGTCCAGACCTGGCAGGCTTCACAGGTTTCAATCTGGCATCCCGGCCACCATGACAATCCCTTCGGTCAGCGTTTGACCACATTCATGATTTCCAAGAAAATCGCTGACAGCCGCGTTCCCATGTCTCTCCTCGCAGAACATGACGATGTTGTCTTCAACTTCTACCGCGGCGGTTTCGGCGTCTGTGATGTGGAGATGCATTGATCATGAGCAAAGTTGCAATAGCAGTTTCCTGCCATCCCGATGATGATGAATTCATGATGGCAGGTACGCTCTTGCGCCTCAAAGAAGCAGGTTACGAAATTCATTATCTGAATGTCGCCAACGGTTCTCTGGGTACTGCAGAGCATACTTACGAAGAAATCGTCCGCATCCGCCGTGAAGAAGCTATCGCCGCCGCAAAAATGGCAGGCGCAATCTATCACGAAAGCCTCTGCGACGATTTGGAAGTCTTTTACAATTACGAAACTCTCGGCAAACTCGTTGAGCTTATGCGTGAAGTCAATCCCGATATCGTCCTGACCCACGGTCCTTACGACTATATGGAAGACCACGTCAACACCGGCCGCCTTGCCGTTTCTGCAGCATTCTGCCGCGGTATGCGCAACTACAAATGCGGTCAGAAATTCCCGCCGACACTCAAGGAAGTTGCCGTCTATCATTCAATGCCCCACAGCTTGACAAACAGTCTCCGTGAACCGGTTGTTCCCGAAATTTATGTGGACATCACCCCCTTCATGGAAACCAAAAAAGCCATGCTCGCCTGCCATCAGAGCCAGAAAGTATGGCTCGACCAGAGCCAGGGCAATGACGCTTATATCAAAGAACTCGTCTTCCGCGGCAAGTTCTACGGTCAGATGTCAAAGAAATATGAATTTGCTGAAGGCTGGATTCGTCACAGCGATGTCGGTTTCGGCGCAGAAAACTTCAATCCTCTCGTCGATGACCTCAAAGCTAACGCATTCATGGTATCAAATCCCGAACGCGAAGCATGGAGCAAACTCGCTCAAAGCATCAAAGACAGCATCTTTGAATAATCTTTCCTCAAATACAAAAAAGGCTGTTGCAAAAACCTCTGAAAGGTGTGCAGCAGCCTTTTATTTTTGGCTGTGTTATAAAAAATGGCTGTGTACTGAACATAGACTGATATCTATAAATAAAACCTTAGGGTTT
>JAZOSO010000078.1:0-4419 GCA_045657185.1 Victivallaceae bacterium
TTAAATACATTTCGTAAAATGTAACACACCTTTTGCATTTTTTCAAGTTTTTTGTAAAAAAAAATCATCTTTTTAACTATTTTTCACATTCACGGCTTTTTTTATTTGCTTTTATTCTCTTTTGAATATATATTTCAAAAAAAACAAGGAGACAATTATGCAGACAAAAACAAAATTCACTTTGATAGAACTTCTCGTTGTTATTGCCATCATCGCTATTCTTGCGGGGATGCTTCTGCCGGCACTCAACAAAGCACGAGAAATGGCATCTCTTGCCAACTGTGTCAGCAATATGAAACAGATAGGAACTATGATGTCGCTGTATTCCTCCAACCATGACGGACTTTATCCGTGTGCTGAAGCTGACCATCAATGGGAAACGCCACAAGGCTGGACAAACAAACTCCGCATCGACCAGAATGCTCCTAAAAAAATCTTTCACTGTTCACGCGACAGTCGGAGAGAATTTTCCTACTCTCTCAACTGCCGTCAGATATACAGCGCAACAAATGCTTTCGGCAGCTGGAATGAAAGAAACTTTGAACAGGCAAAAGTCTCTCCGTCTGCAATTATTCTTGTTGAAGAAAGCAACGAAGAACATGCAGAAGGCGGCGCGCTTTTTACCGAAGGCGATTCCGACCACGACAATTACACTCAGGATACGGAACCCAAAAATCCCGAACGCCACGGCGGTTTTGCCGTGCTTTTTTCTGACAGTCATGTTGAAAAAATAAAAAAGCGTTATGATTTTAACGAAGTAACTTACTTTACTTACAAATTCTCCAAGTGGGAATAAACAAAAGCCATGTACTGCAAAATATTTATCATCATATTTTTTTATCTGCTGCAAACAATAATTCTGCATGCAGAAGAAAATACAATTTACCTAACTCTTGCCGCACAGGGATTTCCGTATGATTATATTGAAAAAATCGCTCCGTTAAAAAAACAGCACCCCGCCTGGACTTTTGAAATTTTGCCGATAAGCAAACTTCAAAAACAATACTCCTGGGATTATGTACTTGAGCAGGAAACAGATGCAGCTCCGGCACGCAGTCTCATATCAAACAACAAAAAATTCAGTGCTTATTTTCACCCCGAAGATGAAAAAAATTATGATGCCGCATGCCGCCGCGCATCAAAAAAAGCAGTTGCATATTTTCTGGACCCGCGAAATTTTCTTAATGAACAGAATATATTTCAGTTTGCCGACCTCGGTAGCTCTGAAAATGTTACTGCCGATGCAATCAATCATGCATTGCAGGGAACTTTTATGGCGAAAGATAAACTTGAAAACGGTATGACTTATGCAGAATACTTTTACGAACTCAGCAAAACTTTTTCAATCAATCCGATTTTTCTTGCAGCACGGGCAAGACAGGAACAGGGCCTTACCGGCACTCCTCTTGTTTCAGGCAAATGCGGTTCTCTGCTGCTGAAGTTTTACAAAGAAAAGCCTGAAACTTTGAACGGATTGCACATTCGCGTTCCTGATAAAAATTTTGAAGAAAATGAACTGCAAAGTTATGACAATTTATATAATTTTTTCAACATTAATGCTTTTGCTGACGGATGTTTTATGATTTATCTCAACGGAATGCTTGAAGCAAAAACAGGCTCACCGCACATGACAGCGGAATGGGGTTCTCCCGAATGGAATACCAAATGGAAATCTCTCTACGGCGGCGCATACAAAATCTCCCGCAAATATATCGGCAACTATCAAAACACTCTCTATCTGCAAAAATGGAATGTTGACCCCAGATGCCGCACAGAAAAAGGCGGCTCAAGAAATTTCTGGGGGCAATATATGCAGAATATCGGCGCAGCTTTCAGTGAAAGTGTCAATATTTTTAACGCTCTGAAGAAACAAAAACTCCTTGAAATGCCGTTCCGTTTTGTCATTCCCGTATATGAAAACATGCCGGAACTCCCCTCACCCGACCCGGCTGACGGAAAATGTATTTATTACAAAAACGGAAATTGAACTTCAGAAAAGTTTTTCAAGGTATTTGCAGGCATCATCCAGCAAACCGCATTCATAAAGCAAATCCAGAACAGTATAACGGATGCGTATAAGCTGAGCGGTATGAACTGCATGAATTACATGTTCTTTATCCAATCCGATTTCAGACGGCTTCACCGGACATTTGGCAGTTTCAAGCATTGAACGGAGTTTTTCAAAAGGCACGACCTGACCTTTCAGTTTATTCTGTATCTCTCTCCAATTTTTACCGATAAGTTCACGGCGTTTCAAAGTTTCTTCAACTGTAAGATACTTTTTCATTGCAGTCTGAACTATTTCATTCGGAAAACAATCTTTTGCAGTAAGCATTTCCGCCTGTGCCAAACGCTCTGCTTCCGCAACCGGTTTCTGCATACGGCATTTCAAATCTTCAAAATCATTTTCCATAACATATTCAAGCAGCAGTGTCTCAATCAAAGTACCGATACCGACCTTGAAACCATGAGAAATTTCTTCGCCGTTGCACGTCAGCCCCTCCATTTCCCAGACATGACTGAACATGTGTTCAGCACCGGATGCGGGACGGGAGTCATGATACATCTGCATACCGTATCCCGATGAGGCAAGTCCGGCAAAGACCTTGCCCATATCCGACGGGTCGGAAATGCGCTCTTTGAGCGGAGTTTGAATAAGTTCCCAGATATCTTCCCGTATCGGTTCAAAACCGAGTTGAGATGTAATAATCCAGTCAGCTCCGGCAGTAACTTTTGCCAACAAGTCGGCATAACCGGCGGCAAACATCTCCTCCGGAGCAGTTTCAAGCACATCAACATCTGCAACAATAGCATAAGGTGCCGGACATTCAACTGTTTTTTTGGTGCCGTTTACGACCATTGCTCCGCCTTTTGAGGTATAACCGTCAACGGAACATGCCGTTGCCACACAGCAATAATGTACATTGCGTATGCCTGAAGCGCATTTCACAAGGTCATTGATAACGCCTGAACCGACAGCGACAGGCACACAGTTTTCGGGCATGATTTCAGCAAGTTTTTCTGAAATCGCCAAATCAGGATGCGGTCGGGGGTCAGCCGGAAAAATATACGGTTCAAAAGGTTTAAATCCTGCCTCTTCCAAAAGTCCGAGAACTTTTTTTCCTGCGGCATTAAAGGTGTTTCCGTCTGCGATTATCCACGGTTGTTTCCCCTCAAAATATCGTTTGAGCAATTCCGGGACAAAATCATTTGCTCCCTTTCCGAGCAAAAAAACAGCAGTTTGCAAATTTTCAGGCATAGAAACATAAGGCATATCCATAACAACAATTCCTTTTCAAAGTTGAAATTAAAAAATATTTTGCATATTAATCTACACAGTTTTAACAAAAAGTCAATCAATATATAAAATTTCAGTCAGAATTTATCCGATAAATTTTTCTGAAACTCTGCTTTTTCTGCAAACAGAGCTTTTATACAAAACATATACCAACAAAAATAAAATCCTATAATTCAGCGTAAAAAAATTTGTTTTTTTTAAAATATATGTTATATTCAATCCGTAATAAAAAAGGAGGAAACAACATGGATGACAAATACAAAGATACCGAAGTATTCAAATATTACGGTGCAAAACAAAATAAAATGCTTCTGATGATGAAATTCGTCGGAGAGCTGCGCAAAAATAATTACCCTAACGCAAGTTCTTTTCAAAAACTTCTCGCAAAAGATGAAATAAAGAAAACATCAAGAACTATTCAACGCTGGGTTGACGAACTTAAAGCAACTTACAAAGCTCCGATTGAATACGATTATTCACAAAAAGGCTACTATCTCACTGACAGAAACTGGGATTTTGAAACTCCGGATATTGACGGCAATGTATTATCTTCCGTCATGCTCAGTACTCAGCTTGCCTCAGCCATTCTTCCGCCTGTACTCAAACAGCAGGTAAATGATGCAATGACCCAAGCACTGTGCAACGGGGAATCAAATGAACTTGACGAAGCCGTTATTGACTCTTTCATATCAAAATCACAAATCATTGCGGCGGTAGATTCTGAGATTTTCAAAAAAGTTTTCTTTGCCTGGAGCAACCATCAAGTTTTTGAAATGTCATATCAGAAACCTGACGGTTCCACAAAAGATTATGTTATTGAACCGCATATCATCGCATTCAACGGCGGCAAATGGTATATCAAAGGTTACGAATACAACACAAAAGAAAAACTTCCCAGATGTTACGCAATCCAGCGCATTCGCACAATCGGCAAATTTGTTGATACTTTTGAAACAGACAAAGATTTGATTAATCGCACCAACAAATTCGGTCTTTTTGACTTTGAGAAACTTGAAAATGTCAAAATCTACTGCGAGCCTCCCATTGTTTTTTATTTGCTTGAACATGAAAAAAATATGGGATATAAAATTGATGTCAATGCAGACGGCTCTGCCGTTATG
>JAZOSO010000079.1:0-3007 GCA_045657185.1 Victivallaceae bacterium
CCGCCTATGGTTACAGCACACCATCTTGCGCCGTTATGGAAGTTAGTATACATATTTTTTTTGTTACGGGCAAAAATATATTCATTTCCTTTAGAAAGAATCATATCAAAAAGTTTCGGATTTTTGTCATCAACCGGAGCAAGTCGTATCATAGCTCCGATAGTCAATCCTTTTTCGGTAAGGTGAATATTTCCGCTGTCAGGAATTTGAGCATAAGATTTTCCGTCAAGGACAAGGGCATTATTTTCAAGTTTTGCATTGCCTTTGAGAATAAGATTTTGTTTGCCGTTTTTGAAGTCATAATCAAAGACAGGTGATGGTAAAGCTCCGCAAACAGAAAAAAGTATTGACCAGCAAATGAATATAAACTTGAATTTCATTTTAAACCTCAAAATTCTTTGATGTAAGCAGTATTTATTCCGTAATTGACCGGTGATGACGGGACGTGATTATTAAGTTCAAGGATTTGCGCTCTGGTAAGTTGTGCGGCATGTCCGTCGCCGAAAAGAAGACTTGCTTTTTTGTTATGGCGCAATACAATGCTGTTGGTCTGATCGGAATCGATTTGATAATTTGGAATATCTTCGGTTTTGCTTTTTGTGGAGTCGGCAATAATTACATAAGAGCTGGAAATCCCCATTTTTGAAAGAGTTTTTTCATTAAACCCTGATTTGTTGGTGCCGCCGCTTGCGGGATTGAAACGGCGCAGTCCGAAAGTATGGGTAATATGACCGGGTTCAGCATCGGTGAGGATACGTTTTGCTGCATCTTCAAATTCGATGTTCATGCTGCTGTAATTGATATATTTTGTGCAGAAAAGATATTTGTAGTTGTCAATATATCCGAGTTTGAACAGATGTCCGCCCCAGAAACGGTCTCCTTTGCTTGCTCCCCATGTGGCATCAACAAGGTGCGGAATAAAATATCCGTCATTGTCAGAGGTGTACATATTATAAGTGATTCCGACTTGTTTTATATTGGAGATACAAGCCATATCTCTGGCACGGTCACGGGCTTTGCCGAGGGCGGGGAGCAGCATACCGGCAAGGATTGCAATTATAGCAATTACGACGAGAAGTTCGATGAGAGTGAATTTTGTTTTTTTCATAATATTTCTCCTTTAAAATGATTAAAAAGTGAATGTTTTTCGTTGAATAAATTTTGCGTTGATTATTTGCTGTGAAACGGTATTGCCGTTGATTTCTGCCATAATTGCCCGTGCAAGAGTGATACCGATTTGTTCCGTGTCAGCACTGATTGTTGTAAGAATCGGTTCGTCATCGCTTCGGGTATAAGTTTCAAAATCTCCGTATCCGATAATATGAATGTCTTTGCCGGCTTTTATATTGTGCATTTCAAGCACATCATACAGAGCATGAGCAATAAAATCTGATTCACACCAGATGATTTTATGGCTTTTTATGCGTTCAATATTGTCATTAGCCGCCTTGAATGCGTCACGGTATTCCATTGCAGAAAAGGTAGAAGCACGCCCAAAAAGTATTCGCTCCACATAATAATCATTGTCGGGACAAACAAGTTCAGCCGCCTTTTCAATATCCGCAATACGCGGCATTATTTCTGCATTTTTTGAGGCAAAAAAAGCACATCGTTTGCGGTTTTCGGCAGGAATTTTGTTCCATATTTCCTGTAAACAAGGCATGTCATCACGCAAAATGCAGTTGATTGAATCAATTTTATTATAGTTTTTGCATATTGTCCAGAGCGGAACAGCGAGTTTTTTTAGAAGAGCGAAAACTTCAGAACCGAACATTGAGGGGCCTGAAACATAACCGTCTGCGACACCTGACATAAGGAAATTTTTCACCTGTTTATCCATGCTTTCAGTTCCGTCGGCATGGAGCAAAGTTAAAGCGTAATTGTGTTTCTGCAATTCTGAGCTTAAACTGCAAATTATACGCGCCCAGTCATGGGCGGCAAAATCCTTTTGCATATCACCGAGAATCATACCGATTTTGAAAGTTTTGCCGGTAACAATACTGCGTCCGCGCAAACTCGGACGATAGCCGTATTCATCGCATATTTTTTGAATGTCATTACGGACTTTTTCGCTGATAAGGGAAGCAGTTTCGGGATTAAGCGCGCGGGAAACAGTGGCCTGATTAACCCCTGCTTTTTCCGCTATAAATTTTAATGTGATTCGTTGTTTCATAGTGATAAACAATTATAATTAGGTATATTTCTGAAAATAATATAACACCTGTTTAAAGTTTATGCAAATGTTTGCATAAAAATTTTTGAAAAAAATTATCAGCTTTGAAAAAGCTTTGTTCGCTTTGCTGTGGAGATAATGAAATTGTTTTCAGAATGGATTAGTATTAAATTCAGATTGATATTTAATTTCAGTTTTTATGATATAGCTTGTATTTGCAAAAGTAAATTATTATGCTCTGTACTAAACATTGACTGATAATAAAAAATAAGGAGTTTGGGGGATAGTGAATTGCGATAGCAATGAGCGGGGTGTTTTCTCGCCTTTTTATTTGCTATTGCCTCAGCAAAATCTTAAAGTATATTTTTACAACTGGATATGCAAATGCGACAGCATACCCTAAAAAAATGTGGCGAAGTCCGGCGGAAGATTTGATTGCTCATTCCCCAAAAAAGGGGGAGGAGAAATCGAACATTTCGCCGAAAAACAGCCTGACACCACCCTGCCACTGACATCACGGCTATGCCGTCATATCGCACCGGGTCGTACCCGGCGCCGGGTGCAGGGGCGGCGTAAGCCCCTGCAAAAAAAACACAAGATACAGGTATCTCCCCATATTGGGGACATATCCTTTCAAAAAGTTTTTTCCTTTCCACCTGCAACAAATCAGTAATCTTTCATAACACAGCAAAAAAAATACGCTTTTGACTTTCGTTCAAAAGCGTATCTTTTATTTTTGAAAAATCAGAAAGTGTTAAACACCTTGTATTTTCAATCAGTTAGCCTGTTCAACAGCAACTGCGACAGCGACTGTTGCACCGACCATGGGGTTGT
>JAZOSO010000080.1:0-2867 GCA_045657185.1 Victivallaceae bacterium
ACGAAGTTATCGTCAGCCGCGATGATGACAGCCGCCGTTCCAGCGCAATGCAGGGTTCGGCTCGCAGCTTGCTCAATAACCTGGTCGTCGGTGTCAGCCAGGGCTTCAAAAAAGAATTGGCTGTTATCGGTGTCGGTTACAAAGTTCAGGTCACCGGTAAGAAACTCGTTCTGAATCTCGGTTATTCTCACGCGATTGAATATGATATCCCTGCAGGTCTCACTATTACAGTCGCTGAAGGCAACAAAATCATTGTTGAAGGTGCCGATAAGCAGATGGTCGGTCAGGCAGCTGCCACAATCCGCAGCTACCGCAAACCCGAGCCCTACAAAGGCAAAGGTATCCGCTATGTCGATGAGCAGATCACGCTCAAAGAAGGTAAAACCGTCGGTTAATGAAAAGGATGTGATGATATCATGGCTATTCAAGATAGAAAAACCTTGCGCGTACGCCGTCACCTGCGTATCCGCAAAAAAGTTGAAGGCACCGCTGATCGTCCGCGTTTCTGCGTGAGCATCACTGCCAACAACATTTATTGTCAGTTCATCGATGACGTTGCCGGCAGAACTCTTGCAAGCGTCTCCACTCTTGACGCTCAGTTCAAAGCTGACAACGGCAAACCCAATATGGCCGGAGCCGCTTTGCTCGGCAAAATGGCTGCAGAACGCGCCAAAGCTGTCAACATCGAAGCTGTTGTATTCGACCGTTCCGGTTTCAAATATCATGGCCGCGTGCAGGCAATCGCCGATGCCGCCCGTGAAAATGGATTAAAGTTCTAAGGAGTCCGGCAAAATGGCTAAACGTGAAAGAAACAACAAAGAAGAAGCTCAGGTCATGCAGTCTGAATTTGATGAAGCAGTGATCTGTGTCAATCGCAGTGCCAAAGTCGTCAAGGGCGGTAAGAACTTCAGCTTCGGCGCCCTCATCGTCGTCGGCGACCGCAATGGCAAAATCGGTTACGGTTACGGCAAGGCAAACGAAGTCTCCGATGCTATCCGCAAAGGTAATGACGCTGCCCGCCGCAACATGTTTAAAGTTAATATGCATGGTGCAACCCTTCCGCACGCAGTCGAAGTCAAATTCGGCGGTGCCAAGGTCTTGCTCAAGCCCGCAGCTCCCGGTACCGGTTTGATCGCCGGCGGTGCTGTCCGTTCAATCCTCGACCTCGCAGGTGTCAAAGACGTTCTCGCAAAGTCTTTGGGTGCAAACAATGCTGCTAACGTTGCTAAAGCTACTTTCAAAGCTCTCAGCATGCTCCGCAGCCACAGCGAAGTCATGGCTAAACGCGGTCTCGACAAGTAAGGAGTAATAAAATGAAATTGCACGAAATCACTTCTACTCCCGGTTCAGTCCACCGCCGCAAACGCGTCGGTCGCGGTGACGGTTCCGGTATGGGCAAAACTGCTTGCCGTGGTGAAAAAGGTCAGCATTCACGCACCGGTTCATCTTACCGTCCCTTCTTTGAAGGCGGTCAGATCACCTTCTTCCGCCGCTTGCCCAAACGCGGTTTCAAGAGCATGAGCCATGTTGACTACGCTCTCGTCAACCTCGACATCATTGAATCAAACTTTGATGCAAATGAAGTCGTCAATGGCGAAACTCTCCGTGCTAAAGGTTTGATCGGCAAAGCTGAATTGCCCCTCAAGATCCTCGCAAACGGCGAAATCACCAAAGCTGTTACCGTTCAGGCTGTTAAATTTTCTGCAGCAGCTGCTGCTAAAATTGAAGCTGCCGGCGGCAAAGCTGAAGTTATCGCTTAATCATTAAGTTGATTTCAAAAACCGATGTACTCACAAGGTACATCGGTTTTTTTGTATTTTGTTTTGTCGATAGGGCAGTGGTTTCAGATAAAGAGATTCTCGTACAGTGATTTTAAAGGAGGATTTTTCTATGATAAAAATAACAGCTATCATTTTTTCTGTATGTGTATGTGCGTTTTGTGGTGCGGAAAACATTCCTGTCGTTGCTCATCGGGGCTATTCTGCAGTTGCTCCTGAAAATACCATGGCGGCTTATCGCGCAGCATGGAAAAATAATATATCTTATATAGAAATTGATGTTTATGACCTCAAAGACAACAATACTGTATGTATTCATGACCAAAAATTAAAGCGGGTATCCCACGGGGCTCCTGACAAAATTATTACTCAAATGACCTTGCAGGAAATTCAGCAATACGATGTAGGAAAATGGAAAAATATCCGATTCGCCGGGGAAAAAGTTCCGCTTCTGGAAGATGTTTTAGCTGAAATGCCGCCTGATTCATATATTTTTCTTGAACTCAAATCAGTAAAAAAAGATTTTCCTCTGCGTTTCAAAAAAATGTTGGAAAAATATAAAATAAGCCGGGACCGTATAACTGTTATTTCTTTTAGTGCTTCAATGCTGAAAAATTTTAATCAGCAGACTCCGGGTTATAAAACAAATCTGCTTTTGAGTGTTTCCAAACTTACAGCAGATAAATTGATTGAAAAGCTCAAAAAATGCGGTGTTACCGGTGTCGGTGCCAATGTTCCTGCAACTTTAACTGCAGAATATGTTAAAAAAGTAAAAGAAGCAGGATTTGAATTTCATGTATGGACCATTGATAATCCTGCGAGAGCAATCAGCTTGCGTAATCTCGGTGCCGAGTCAATTACGACAAATGTTCCGGTAAAAATAAAAAAGGTTCTCTCCCGCGCGGGGGCAGGCAGGGAGAGAAGAAAAGAATAGTTTTTGTTTTGTTTCGCTGTGTACTAAACATTGACTGATATCTATAAATAAAATTTTAGGGGCTTGGGGTATAGTGAATTGCGATAGCAATGAACGGCAATACCCCAATTGTGGCTAATCCGGCGGAAGATTTGATTGCTCATTCCCTAAAAAAA
>JAZOSO010000081.1:0-4814 GCA_045657185.1 Victivallaceae bacterium
GTGAATATAAGGAGATAACTTTAACTTGCGTTTTTTGCAGAGACTTGCACCGCAAGCCAGTTAGTTTTTTATTATCAGTGGCTGTGTTATAAAAGATGACTGATTTATTGCAGGGGGAGAGGGGATGTCCTAAATCAATAAAAAGGCAGGAGGATTTTGTCAAGGGAATAGTGAGCGCACGGCAAATAGGTAAACTCTGCTGTTACCGCTCATTCTGCATGATGATAATGTCAGCAATTTCAGGAACGGTTTTGTGGAGAAGATCCATTGACATCTTGCGGACATCAACACTGGATTTGCATTTGAGGGCTTCGGTAGCGAGAAATTCAGCTTCACTCATTTTGAGCGAACGGATAACACGGCGGCTGATACTCAATGAAGCAGGGTCCATGCTGAGTTCATTGACGCCCAGTCCGACCAGAAGCGGTGTATAAAGCGGGTCGGATGCCATCTGGCCGCAGACACTGACCCAGATATTATTTTCTTTTGCGGCAATGACGGTTCTCCCGATAAGTTCAAGAATTGCAGGATTGGCAGGCTGATAAAGGTATGTCACCAGATCGTTGCTGCGGTCAATCGCCATCGTATATTGCACAAGATCATTGGTACCGATGCTCAAAAAGTCAACCAGCGGTGCTATATGATCAACCAGCAATGCAGATGCCGGCGTCTCAATCATTGCGCCGATAGAAACTTTGGGAGTAAAGTTGAGTTTTTCTTTTTTAAGTTCGGATTTAAGTTCTTCAATAAGATTGCGGACTTCAACGATTTCGTGGACTGAAGTCAGCATCGGAAGCATGATTTTCAAATCTCCGTAAACACCGGCACGAAGCAATGCACGGAGCTGGGTACGGAAAAGATCCTGTCTGGCTTTAAGGCAGAGACGGATGCCGCGCAACCCGAGAAACGGATTTTGCTCATTATGACGGAAAATACCGTCATTCAATTTATCCCCTCCGATATCGAGAGTGCGGACAACAACCATTCTGCCGTCCATACTGCTCAAAAGATTTTTATAAAGCTCAAACTGTTCTTCCTCAGACGGCGGAACAGGAGAAGCAAGAAAAGTTATTTCACTGCGGAAAAGTCCGACCGCTTCACCGCCGAACTTTTTCAGCTCGGCAACATCTTCAAGTTTTTCAATATTACCGCCGAGCTGAACAATAAAGCCATCTCGTGTCTCCGCATGCAATTCGGATTCTTCAAGCAGACTGGAATAAAACTTGTTTGCTTCCTGTGCTTTCAGACGGTAGGCATCAAGTGTGCGTTCCGTAGGTGCAATAATCAAACGCCCGGCAAAACCGTCAACTATGATTTCCGTACTCGGATCAATATTGAGCATCTCCGGCGGTATCCCGACAACGGCAGGCATACGCATTGAACGGGCAAGAATAGCGGTATGGCTGGTAGGACTGCCGACACAAACGGCAAAACCGAGAACTTTATCTGCGGAGAGATGTGCAGTTTCTGACGGAGTCAACTCGTCGGCAATAACGATACGGCGGTCTATTATATTATCGGCGAGAGACTTACCCTCGTTTTCGTGAAAATGTTCCAGCACGCGGGAGCGGACATCGCGGACATCAGCGGCACGCTCACGCAGATAAGGGTCAGAAATTTCTTCAAGCACTTTGACATAGCGTTCGGAGGCTTCATAGACGGCAAGTTCGGCGCATTTGAGGTCTTTCCGGATGAGGTTTTCAATATCGTTGACCAGCATCATATCTTCAAGGATCATCAAATGGGTATCAAAAATTTCAGCCTCACCTGAGCTTAACTTATCTTTAAGTCTCTCTTTGAGTTCACGGAGGGAATTTTTAGTCTGGGCAAGGACACTGTGAAAGCGGTCAATTTCAGCAGCTGCATCATCTGAAGAAATATAGCGTTCCTGAATTTGTTCAAATAAATGAGAACCGCCGATCGTGACGGTTTTGCCGATCGCAATACCGGGGGAGATCGGAGTTACCTCAAAGATCTTCTCCTGAGTTGCCATTATTTTCACTCCTCGTCAAATTTGCTTTCAAAAAGATTTGAGATGTCGTTGACGGCGGCTTCTGCGTCGTCACCTTCGGCGGCAAGGACAAGTTTAGTTCCCTTGCTTGCAGAGAGAGTCATAATAGCAAGAATACTTTTGCAGTTGGCGATTTCTCCGGATTTATTCACTGTTATTTCAGAGGAATATTTGGAGGCACACTTGGCGATCATCGCCGCCGGACGGGCATGCAGACCGAGAACATTCAACACTGTAATTTCTTTTTCCATAAAATCCGTTCGCTTTTGTATTCAATTTTTAATAAAGAACCCATACGGGTTCTACAGGAGTTATTTAATATAGCACATTTTTTAAAAAAATCAATCCGCTTTTTTTGTAACTCTCTTGAAAAAATCATCTTTCGGGTTATATTTACTGTAAAACAAACCATTAAACAAAGGATAATTCTTATGTCAGATTGGAAATTTGCAACTAAAACTATTCAATGCGGCTATGAGCCCAAAGACGGTGAAGCACGCATCATGCCTATCGTTCAAAGTACCACTTACAAGTATGACAATGCACAGAGTGTTGCTGAACTTTTTGACCTCAAACGCGAAGGATTTTTCTATACCCGTCTCGCCAACCCCACAGTTGACGCTTTTGAAAAGAAAATGGCGGCATTGGAAAAAGGTGTCGCTGCTGTTGCTTTCAGTGCAGGTCAGGCGGCAAACGCTTTTTCAATCCTCAATATCGCTGAATGCGGCGACCATGTTCTTGCCAATGCAGGACTCTACGGCGGTACCGTTTCACTTTTCTCAAACACCCTCAAAAAGTACGGTGTTGAAGTCGAATTTTTCGCCCAGGATGTCACCAAAGAAGAACTCGCCTCCCGCGTCCGTCCCAACACCAAGGCAATTTTTGCAGAAACTCTTGCAAACCCGGCATTGCTGGTCGCAGATTTTGAACTGCTCTCCGAAGTCGCTCATGCCAACGGTATTCCGCTTATTGTTGATAACACTTTCCCGACTCCCTATCTCTGCAACCCCTTTGATTTCGGCGCAGATATCGTTACTCACTCCACCACAAAATACATCGACGGCCACGCCACCAGCGTCGGCGGTATCGTTATTGAAAAAGGCGATTTCAACTGGAACAACGGCAAATTCCCCGAACTTTGCGAACCCGATGAAAGCTATCACGGTCTGACCTATATCAAAGACTTCCCCGCCTGCCCTTACTCCGTCAAACTCCGCGCTCAATTCGTCCGCGATATGGGCGTTCCCATGATGCCCTTTAACGCATTTCTGTCCAATCTCGGACTTGAAACTTTGCACGTCCGTATGGACCGCCACTGCGAAAACGCTCTGAAACTTGCTGAATATTTGCAGAATCATCCCAAAATCGCATGGGTAAAATATCCCGGTCTCGCCAATGACCCCGGTTATGAAGCCGCTCAAAAATATCTCAAAGGCGCATCCGGCGTTCTCTGCTTCGGCGCAAAGGGCGGCAAAGCCGCAAGCGAAAGAATTATGAACTCTCTCAAACTCGCCGCAATCGTCGTCCATGTCGCTGATGTCCGTACCGGCGTTCTGCACCCCGCAAGTATGACTCACCGTCAGCTCTCCGACAGCGAACTTGTCGCCGCCGGTATCTCTCCCGAACTCGTCCGCGTCTCCGTCGGTATTGAAGATATTGACGATATCATCGCCGACTTCGAACAGGCTCTGGAACAGGCATAAGGAGCTGTAAATGAAAAAGTATTTTGCGCTGTTCGCCGTTTTTTCAGCGGTAATGTTTATGCTTTGCGGCTGTATCTCCAATGAAACTCTGACTCCCGCCGATATCACTATTGACGAGCTGGAGTCAAAAATGGAGGAGGCTATGGACCCCAAAGGGGCTTTCCGCAAAGCAAATTCATACGTTCAGCGCGAAATGCTTAAAATTGAAGGCATTTTTGCCGATTCCGTTTATCAGATTGATTTGAAGTACAAAAAACCGCACTTCTTTAAACTCGTCACTCTGGAAAACAACGAACCTGTCTCTGCTGTTATTTTCAATGCCGGCAGTGCCTGGCAGGTCGATTACGCCAACAGACATGTACACGAAATCACCGGTGCCGACCTCGTACGTATCAATGTTTTGCACCGCCTGACCACTCCGACGGAAAAATACAGCAAACTGTTCAAAAATATCACAGTTTTTAACTGTACAGTCAAAGATGACCCCGCTCAATATTACAAAATTGTCTGCAATCCCGATGACAGGGAAAATACCATATCCGTTTATGTCAATGCCAATGACTTTCTCCCCCGCCGCATTGACGCCGATATCTCCCTCTTAATCAAAAACGAAAAAGTCAATTTTGAATACGACAGCCTCATTGACTCCTACAAAACTATGGATAATGTAGTAATCCCGCAGAAAACAACCTCCGAAAGTTCAGGTATCACCAGCACTACCACCGTCTTTGATTACAAACTCAATGTCGATATCCCCGACAGCGAATTCCTCCCCCCCGTCTTTACCGAAAATAAACTCCGCGACCGCATGGACCGCTTCTATAAACGCGACAAATCCTCCCGCGGCTTCAACAGAAAACGAAATGTAAAAAAATAATTGCTTGCAGGGGGAGAAGAAAAAACCTTTTGAGGAAAGGTTCTTTTCTTCTCCCCCTGCACCCCCTCATCTTTTTCCAAACCTTTTAATTATATTTGACATTTTCTTCAGTCAAATTTATAGAAAATTATTGGAAAGATGATAAAAATCAGTCTATATTTAGTACAGAGCCTTTTTTTTTAATCCATGCAGCGGCGTCGTATCAATTTTTTTAGTTATTCTG
>JAZOSO010000082.1:0-3500 GCA_045657185.1 Victivallaceae bacterium
TCAATAACGGCATAATTTTTACTTTCATTTTTACCTCATTTTTTTGGAAAAACTCTCAATTATATATTATAGCACAGCATTAATTTAAAATCAAGTTTTTTAAAAAAATTTTATCATAAAAAGGCAGCAGTAATTTTACGGATTGTAATAATCATCATGTTTGCCGATAATGGCGGGAATCAGCGGGAAAAGTATGATAATGAATAACATAAGCAATGCGCAAATGCCGAAAAGCAGCTGAAATTTGGTCATTGCCATTCCCATAAACTGCCAGTTTTCAGCTAAAGCACCGCATCCTATGAACAGTGTGCTGAGCAATGTTCCCGCCGCTGTGCCGATTGCAATCATGGTCATGCAAAAAGCTATTGCCATGATTTTGTTGCCGGGGCGTGCAAGTGACAGCATTTCAACTGCGGCAATGCAGTTTACCAGTGCATAGACTATGCCCAGCAGGAAAAAAGCCGTACCGAAAATTACCGGCAGTCCTTTGGCTGACGGAACCGCTGACAGCAAAAGCAAAATAGCAATAAATGCAAGCAGATGATTGATAACTGTCTGCTTGCAGCTGTTCAAATATTTGCCGAATTTGCCGAGCAGAAAAAATCCTGCAATTTTGCCTGCCATATTTATTGAAGTAAGAATCATTATAGTTCCTGCTGCCATATTGAGGCTTGTTTTCATATAAACCAGAGCCAGCGGTATCGCTGAAGCGTAGGCAATATAGAAAAAACAGAGATAAATCGAATACCCCGTAAGTGATGTATTGTGCAGACAAATACTTAAAGATTTGCGGATGTCCGGAGTTTCATGCTGCATATCAGGAGCAATCGGCAGTTTGTCCATGCAGAATTTTCTGCCCCACAAGGTCAGACCTGCAACCATAAATACAGCTTGCAGAAGCCACAGACTCGGCTTGCTCTGCAAAAATTTACCAAGTCCGAAAAGTACCAGTGCCATAAAAATCATGTAAATAAAACGCATGGAAGTAAAAAACTTGCCGCGTTCTTCGGATTTCAGAATGTTATCCAGCAGCGGATACCATGTTGATTGATAAACCGTCAGTGACAAGCCGTAAATAAAGCCGCCGAGAATTACAGATTGACGGGCAAATCCTCCGAAAAGCGGCGCAAAGGTTATCAGCATGAAAGCCAGAAAACCAAGCAGACTTGACAAGGTATAAGTTCGTCTTAAGCCCAGAAAGGCGCACAGAGATGCACTCGGTATCAGCAGAAACAATGTTGCAAGTCCCGAAAGTGAAGTTGAAAACATTGACATTGAATCACTTGCTCCGAGCATTGTCAGATACAGCACTACCGGTGCATTATTTTCTATTATCTGAGTGGAAAATCCTCCGCATATTGCCGAGGTGATTGCCACATGTCTGTAATGTTTGCGTTGGGCATCAGACAATGAATCTGCAAAACTCATTTTATATCTCCTTCAGTTCCAACGTGACGGAATGCTGTATTTCGGAAGTTGCGATATTGTCATAGTTGTAGCGTGTTGACTGAGTATTGAACCAGGCAAATTTGCCATCGTTTTCAAGTATATAGTCAGCATGTTCAACGATATTTTGTGTTTCAATTACAGCAGAAGGAACATAAATTTTGCCGTCAGAAGTTCTTACTTCGGCGTATGCAACACCTTTGCCGCCCATGCCGCTGACAGTAATTTTTATTGCCTCCGGGACACCTGAAATGTCACAGAAACAGACATGTTCATAGAGAGCATCTGTTCTGCTCGGTTTGGCTCCGTTGCGAATGACTGCCTGATGCCATTTGCCGTTGATAAGGAGTTCTGAAGAGAAGTGATTTACTACATAGACATCGGTCATGCAGAAACGGAATTTGATATAACTTCCGCGTTTGAGATTATCAATTTTATTGCGGACTGAATTGATGAGCTGTTCCCGTTTTTTTGCAAAAATATTGTTTATGATACCTGCGCGGAAATTTTTCCAGTCGTCGGATTTTTTGTCCAGTAATTTTTCAAAACGGAGTGAATTTTTTTCCGCGCGTTCAAAAAATTCCGGATTTGTGCCGTAGTCAATAACATCCCAGAAACTGCTTTTGAATTCATTGGCAATACATTTTTCTTCAAGCATATTGTACAAATCTTCATAAACTTTGAGTCCGAATTCAGAATTGATTTTGTTTTTGCAGGCCTGAAGCATGGAGAGAAAAGTTTCAACCTGATAGCTTTTGTTCAGGTGAAGTCCGGAGAACGGGCGTATGCAGAAAGTGCCTTCGCCGACTTCTCCGAAATGGCAGATGTTGGAATCACAAGATATAAGTTTTACAGTATTGAAAAGCATTTCATCATTGCTGTTGAAAATATACCTGATTGAATTTTTCCATGCTTCTTCAGGAGTTTTGCCGGCAAGTCTCTGTCCGGCATAAAACAGCGTCGGATAGGAGCGGTAAAGAAATGTATCTGATTTTTCCCATGATGTTACAAGATAGCCCCAAACATTTTTTTCGCAGCCGTATTTTAAAGCACTTTCAACATTGGCGGCGTCACGGTCGGCAGGTGCAATAACAGCGGTGAACCCCAGTTCATCATTGATTTTCTGGCGGTTTTCCACTCCGAGTTCAAACAGATGACCGAGGTAAAAACGCACATCCTCCTGATATTGCCAGTCAACCATGATGATGTTTTTCGGTACATCCGGCATGACGGTAGTGTAAATTTCAAACATATCTGACCACATCATCATGCGTTTATTGAGTTTTTTGAGGCAGTCATTGATACGGATAATGTGCTTGAGGAACATTTTTTCTTCATCTGCTTTGGTCGGCATGAGCTTGCGGCAGCGTTCGCACAGATTGAAGTTGAAAAATTCATCCAAACCTGCATGGAAATAGTCCGACGGGAAAATTTCAGCAACTTCAGCAATATATTTTTCCATAAAAGGATAAAATTCTTCATGGGTGATACAGAAAACATTTTTGAAGCCTGCATTGCCGAAACGGTCTTTCATGCCATCCTGCACTTCGGAGAGGTGCGCAAGTTCGGGACGCTGCAGAAAAAGTTCTGCATGGCCGAGGGTTGCCACACAGGGGATGAGTTCAATATTTTTCTCAGATGCAAAAGCGACAATCTCACGCATTTCCTGCACTGAGTAACTTTCGGCATCGGGGATATAAGGATATGAGGCGGTTTTAATTCTGTCCTCAAGATAAAGCATTATGGAATCATAACCTGCTGCGGCGGCAAAGGTGATAAATTCTTTGATATACGGGATATTTTCTTTTTGTCTTGCCAAGTCAAGCTGCACACATTTAAGTTGAAAATTATTCATAAATTCTCCTTTGAATTTGCAAAGTTTTTATAATATAAATCAACTTTTTTGCTTTACAACTGACAATATGACTTTTTGATTAAAAAAGTACGGAGAAAGGAATTGTGTTGACTGTATTCCTCTCTCCGTAAAACTTGCTGCTGTATCAGCTTTGCCGCAGTTATCGGTGGCGGGGCTGAGCGGCAAAGTTGTGTTTGAC
>JAZOSO010000083.1:0-47214 GCA_045657185.1 Victivallaceae bacterium
CGCCGACAAAGTTACGCGTCAGTGCATATTGTTTATCTGTAAAGAATAAAAAAGCGCAAATTCCTTCTGCCGGCGTTTCTCTGCCGAGCTGCTCCACCAGAGCTTCAGCTTTATGAAACGTCGGCATATTGCGAATGTACATATTAAAAAAACAAGAGCTTTCAAGCTCGTAAAATCTTTCTTTTTTTTATCTTTGAATATATTTGATTTTTTTAACTTCCGTACTCCTTGTATTTTTTACTTTTCTTGCTATATTACCTTAAAAAGAAGTTTTCTATTCACGGAGGTTTTTATGGCGGATAACGGCGATTTTTTTAATATCAATAATTTCACCCCCAGAGCAAAAAGGGTTTTGTACCTCGCTCAAAAAGAGGCTAAACGACTCAACCACGACCACATCGGGACTGAACATATCCTCCTCGGTATCCTCGCTATCGAAGAAGGCGTCGCTATTGAAGTCCTCAAATCTATGAATATCAATCTGCAGAATATCAGACTCGAAGTCGAAAAAGCCGTCGGCGCAAAAGGTGAAACTCAAATCCAGGGCAATTTGCCTATCTCTGAAACTGTCGGTGAACTTCTCTCCAATGCCGTCAGAGAAGCTCAGGCAATGAACTACAACTTCGTCGGAACTGAACATATCCTCCTCGCTCTGCTGCGTATGACGGATTCCGTTTCCGCACGCATCCTGCGTAATATGAAAGTTGACATAGCAGAACTCAAAAAAAGAATTGTTTCAATGCTCGACAGCGAATTTCTCCCCGATGATGATAATTCAGATGATGATGAACAGCCGCCTTTTGACAAAAACCGCAACGGCGAACTCGCTGCTCTCAACTCTTTCGGCAGAAACCTTACCGACCTCGCCGCCGAAAATAAACTCGACCCCGTAATCGGAAGACAAAACGAAATCGACCGCGTTATTCAAATCCTCTGCCGCCGTACAAAAAATAATCCCGTCCTCATCGGTGAAGCCGGCGTCGGCAAAACCGCAATCGTTGAAGGCCTCGCTCAGAAAATCATCAGCCGTGATGTCCCCGAAATCCTCGCAGATAAAATGGTTTATGCTCTTGACCTCCCGCTTATGATTGCAGGAACCAAGTACAGAGGTCAATTTGAAGAACGCATCAAAGCTGTAATTGATGAAGTCAAAAATTCCGGTAAAGTCATCCTCTTTATTGACGAACTCCACACCATCGTCGGCGCAGGCTCCGCCGAAGGTACCATGGATGCCGCAAATATCATCAAACCCGCCCTCTCCCGCGGCGAACTCCAATGCGTCGGCGCAACTACACTCGACGAATACCGCAAGGGAATTGAAAAAGATTCCGCCCTTGAACGCCGCTTCCAAAGCGTTATGGTCAATCCACCGAATATTGACGATTCAATAAAAATCCTCAACGGCCTTAAAAAAACTTATGAAAAATATCATCATGTCAAATACGCACCTGATGCTCTTGAAGCCGCAGTCCGCCTCGCCGACCGCTACATCACCGGACGCCACCTCCCCGACAAAGCTATCGACATTATGGATGAAGCCGGCGCAAAAGCCAATATTGAACGCATCGGCGTAAAACTTGACCTCTCTATGGAACAGGCAAAACTTGAAGATGTCCGCCATCTCAAGCAAACTGCTGTTTCTGCTCAGGATTTTGAAAAAGCCGCCGCTCTCAGAGATGAAGAACACAAAATTCTCTCTCTTATAACTGACAAGGAAGCTTCTTTCAAAAAATCAGCCGCAAAAAAAATCCCGCTTATCAAAACATCGGATATCGCTTCTGTCATCGCCAAACTGACAGGTATTCCGCTGCAGGATTTGGAATCAGGCGAACTTAAAAAACTCCTCCGCATGGAAGATGAACTCAAAAAACAGCTCATCGGTCAGGATGAAGCCGTTTCAATTATTTCCAAAGCTCTCCGCCGTGCCCGCGCCAATCTCAAAAATCCCGCCCGCCCCATCGGTTCTTTTATTTTTCTCGGACCGACCGGTGTCGGCAAAACTCTGCTTGCCAAACTTTTGGCTGAATTTATGTTCGGCAACTCTGACTCACTCATTCAGATTGACATGTCAGAATATATGGAAAAATTCAATGTCTCCCGCCTCGTCGGTTCTCCTCCCGGCTATGTCGGCCACGGCGAAGGTGGCGAACTTACCGAACGCGTCCGCCGTCATCCGTATTCAGTGGTACTTTTTGACGAAATTGAAAAAGCGCATCCTGATGTTATGCACCTTTTACTGCAAATCCTTGAAGAAGGACATATCACAGATTCGCTCGGCAGAAAAATTGATTTCCGCAATACAATTATCATCATGACCTCAAATGTCGGTGCAGAACAGCTCAGCCGCGGCGTCAAACCGCTCGGTTTCGGAAATAATTCACTCCTTGATGAAGCAAAACAGCGCGACCGTCTGACTGAACTTGCCAAAAAAGCATTTAAACCTGAATTTATCAACCGCATTGATGACATTATTGTATTTCACTCTCTCACCCGAGAAAATCTCATCTCCATTATTGACCTTGAAATCAGCAAAGTCAAAGAACGGCTCGCTGCTCAAAATCTCAAGCTCAATATCAGCGATGAAGTCAAATCATTTCTCATTGACAAAGGCAATCTGCCCGAATTCGGCGCGCGTCCGCTTCGCCGTGCGGTTGAAAGATATATCGAAGATGAGCTGGCTGAAGAAATTCTCAAAGGAACATTCAAAAAAGCAAAATCCGTTGACATTATACTTGACAACAACAAGATAATTTTCATTCCGCAGAAATAAAATATACTTCTGCGGGAGTTTTATCTTTCGGATAACGCTTTACGAAGCCCCTCCCCCATGAAATTAAATCCGCAAACAGCTATAAAAAGTGCAAGTCCGGGAAAAAATGTCAAATGCCAGTAATGCAGCGGGTCTTCAAATGACTGACGCAACAGCCCGCCCCAGCTCGCAGTCGGCGCCTGTACACCGAAACCGAGAAAACTTAAACTGCTCTCAGCCAGAATTGCCCCCGCAACGCCGAATGTGAATGAGATAAATATTACTCCTGAAATATTCGGCAGTAAATGCACAAAAAGTGTACGGTACAACGGCAATCCGAGCGATTTACAACTCAAAATATATGCAAGAGAGGTTTGTTTCAGCGTTTCACCGCGCACCAGCAGTGCCAACCCTATCCATGATGTCAGACCGAGTACGGCAATAATGATTAAAATGGATTGCTCAAACTTGTAATCTTTCAGCATTGCCATTAAAATCAGCAAAAGCAGAAATGTCGGGAAACAGTTCAGCACTTCAATTATACGCATAACGACAAGGTCCGTAATTCCTTTGAAATACCCGGTCAACATACCGACACAACAGCCGATAAGTAAACTTAACGCAGTAGCAAAAATACCGACTGCCAAAGATATTCTTGCTCCGTAAATCAATCTGGCGGCAACAGACCTGCCGATATCATCAGTACCGAGAATATGAGTTTTTGACGGTTTTTCACACGGCAGCGCGCACTGTTCATACGGGCCGAACGGAATCGGCGCAAAAATTGCAATAACTCCGTCTTTGTTGCGATACAACGCACGGTAATCGGTTTTGTCCATTTTCCTTTGAGTAAAAATAAACGGCAGCAAAAAAAGAATTGCTCCTGCAATGCGTATAATTTTTGTCCGTTTTTTCAGTTTTCCGCGAAAAAATACGGTTATCAGCACAAAAACAGAATAAAGCAAAGTATAATTGAAAAGCTGCTCAATCAGAAATTCAGAACTGTCAGGCGCAAAAAAGCTTCGCAAAAACGGCATAAAAAACCCCTGCTCCGCCGTACACACCAATAACGGCCGTCCGTTGGCAAGAAAAGGAGCAAAAATCGCTGTAATAAGCAGGAAAGCAACCATAACAAGCCCGGTAACTGCCAACTTGTCCGCTGTAAACTTCCTGATTTTTTCCTGCCGGTAAATATTCATAAAACTGTCAAAAGTCTTTAACTTGCTTTTCTTTGGTACGGAACCCCTGCGTTTCCTCATAGGTAACGATACCTTTATCATAAAGGTAATCAAGCGCATGGTCAAGAGTCAGCATGCCGTCTTTGAAACCGGTTTCAATAGCAGATTGCAGCTGATGAGTTTTTCCCTCCCGGATAAGAGCTTTGACAGGTGCAGTGCCTATCATAACCTCAAAAGCCCCGACACGGCTTTGTCCGTCAACAGTTTTCACCAAACGCTGACTTACAATCCCCAGAATACATCCCGCCAGCTGAAGTTTGATTTGATTTTGCTGACTGCTCGGAAAAGAGTCAACAATACGGTCAACCGTCTGCGGCGCATTATTGGTATGGATAGTTGCAAATACCAAATGCCCTGTTTCTGCGGCAGTCAATGCTGCTGCCATTGTCTCGGTATCACGCATTTCGCCCAAAAGAATAACATCGGGGTCCTGCCGCAATGCCGATTTCAAAGCGGTTGCAAAAGAAAGTGTATCTGCATTAAGTTCACGCTGTTCTACAATGGAATTTATATTTTTGTGAGTATATTCAATGGGGTCTTCAATTGTAACAATGTGGGCGTTTCTGGTATGATTTATAACATTTATCAATGAAGCAAGAGTAGTGGTTTTGCCGCTTCCGGTAGGTCCTGTCACCAAAATCAACCCCTGTTTGTACTTGATAAGCTCAAGCAGTACCCGCGGCAGACTCAGCTGTTCAGGAGTCGGGATATATGAATTGATTACACGGGCAACGATACCGATATTACCGCGCTGGAAAAATGCATTGACCCTGAAACGGCAGGTAATTTCACCCTCCGGTTTATTAGTCAGATTGATTGTGACAGACAATGCAAAGTCAAGTTCTCTTTTTTCCTCAAAAACAACCCTCTGGTGAGCAGTAATAATGCTGAAAAGCAGTCTCTGAGTATCAATCGGCTGCAAAACAGGCAGGTCCATAGCCTGAATAGAACCGTTCAAACGAATGCACGGATATGCATTTACGCTCAAAATCAAATCGCTTGACCCCATTTTTACGGCACTGCGGAGAAGTGTTGCCATATCAATAGACTGCTTATTCAAATCATTTTTTTCTCCGTAATGACTGCGGAAAGCGTCAACTCCTGATTCCATTCCCTGCAAAAGCAAACGCAATTCATCAGGATTATCTGAAAATTCAAACGCTGTTTCTTCGCTGATAATTCCGTCCTGATAAAGTTTGAATATTGAACGGACAAACGAAACCATGCCCTGTGTTCCGCCTTCTTTCAAAGACTGCTCAAGGTCATTGAACTTGCGGTCAGCAATTTGCTTGCGTATCAATGGTGTTGCCTTCATAATTTCCAATGCGGCACAAACACCTGAATTATCTTTTTTGGGCAGAAGACGCTGCGAAACAATTGCCACCATTGCCAATGACAAGTCAACCGCAAGCTGTTCGCGCCTGTCCTCAGACACCATATTTATCAAACGCTCAAGCGAAAGAACTGCACTTGCCGTATGCAGAGTGGAAATCACCAGATGCCCCGTAAGTGCCGCATTCAAAGCTGCTTGCATTGTTTCAATATCACGCATTTCACCGACAACAATAACATCGGGATTTTCACGCATGGCATTACGGATAGCATCGGGGAAATTTACGGTATGATTACTTACTTCACGCTGAGAAATAAGGCTGTTACCGTTACAGTAAACAAATTCAATAGGGTCCTCAATAGTAAGAATATGTTTATGCTGATTGCGGTTTATTTCATTTATCATTGCCGCCATAGTGGAACTTTTACCGCTGCCGGTTGCACCTGTCACCAAAATAATGCCGCCGCGATTATTTTTTACAATCTCTCCGAGAACAGGAGGCAGACCGAGATAATCAAGCGTAATGGTATTGCCGTCTTTTATCGGACGGACAACAACCGCAGGTCCGTTCTCTGTTTCAAAAAAATTGAGACGGCAACGCTGATTTCCGCGCAAAATCACTGAACAGTCAACAGAACCGGTATTCTGATATACATTGTTCAGCTTATCAGAAACAACACGCATACGGAAATTATTGATATCCTCTGCACTTACAGCTTTCAGACCGCTTTCAATGACCCTGCCGCTTTGCCGCAAATGCGGTATTTGTGCGGCATTCAGAAAAATATCAGAGACATTATCAGCAATAAGCTGACTCAATAAATCCTCAATCAAAAATTCTTCACTCATTGCGTCAGACCTTTCACGCGTTCAAAAATCCGCTTTTTGTCAGGCTCGGAATAAATATCTTTGGCGCTCTGCTCCAGCAAAAAGTCAATAATATCATCTTTATCTATATCCGCCTGACAGCACAAATCGCAATAGCGCAACAGCAGCTCGATATTTTCAGGAGAACTTTTGACTGTATTACGCAAATAATTTCCGGCAAACTCTCTGGCAAGTTCTTTTTTGCCGCAACAGTCACAATAAAATTCAAATATCAGATAATTCAGATCCGGAGAATCAGGAAATTGCGCATACAATTCCTGAATAAGCAATGCCGCCTCCTCATATTCTCCGGCAGCAATAAAGCCGCGAACATGCGAAAGCGACATCGGAGTATCCTCAAGATACTCTTTGCCTCCGAAAAGAAAGTTTGTAAAACCGGCACTTATTTTGCCGAGAAAAAGCGAAACAGCCAATATTCCTGCGGACAACGACCAGAACAAAGTTTCAAAAAGTCCGCTGACGGCACCGAGCGTTCCGGCTCTACCGTGTACGGTGATACGGGTGACTGCCATGAAACAGCAAAAAAACAGAGCTGCGCAAGCAATGAGTTTTTTTATTTTTACATTACAGTCACTCATCAATCACCCCGTTACGGCATGATAATAAATGTGCCTTTTTCAATAACTTGAGTTGATTCAGTAATTGCGGCATTCAAGCGCATAAGGTCAGCTTTGGTAACATTATGAATTTTGCAGAATTCATCAATTTTAATGTCCTGCTGAATATGAACACTTGCTCCGTCAGCAGGAGCAGCTTTGGCTGCTGTTCCGGCTTCTGCGGCGGCTGCACTTTCGGCAGCATTGGTTGTTGTTTCTGCAGCTTTATCGCCTGCGGCGGCATCACTTTCAAGTTCAACCAAAATATCTGCGCCGTTGTCAGTTGCAGTTTTTTTGGAAGTTTCTTCAGTTTTTTCAGTTACAGCAGGTTCTGCAGTTTTATTATTATCAACGATAACAGAATTTTCGTCAATAACCTGTGCGCCGGGGAGTTTCAAAGTCTGACCGATACGAAGGACAGTTTTTTCATTGATATTATTGACAGCCATCAAATCAGCGCGTTTAACCTTGCAGCGTTTGGCAATACGGGAAATGGAATCACCGCGGCGGACAACATAGAGACCTGAACGGGCAGCGGCAGGTTTATTTTCAACAGCAGGAACAGATTTTTTACTCTGTTTTTTTGCTGCAGCAACAGCAACTTTACCGCCGGGGATGGTCAATTTCTGACCGACACGGATAACGGCAGTGAGCTGCAGATTATTTGCTTTTGCAAGATCAATAGTACGGACACGGTGACGCTGTGCAATTTTGCTCAAAGAATCTCCGCGGCGGACTACATAAGTTGAACCTGCACCGACTGTTGCTGAAGAAGTTTTAGTTCCTTTGCCGGATGAATAAATCGGCGAATGGTCGGTATCTTCAAAACGGGGATAAGCAAATTTGCCGGCATCTTTAGCGGCAGCTTTTTTGCCGCGTGCGGGGGTGCTTTTTTCAACAGTGTCAACAGTACTGACATCTGAATCTTTTTCAATCAATTCTCGTTCTGCGGGAGGAACTGATGGACGCTCATCCAGAACTGTGGACTGACAACCGCTGCTCAATGCAGAAATAACACACAATGCCCAAAACGGCATTCCGACACGCAACAACTTGCTACTGTTCATGTTACAAAAACCTTATATAAAATTGTTAATAAAAAATATCTGATTGATAGTAAATATAAAGATAAAGCAGAAAAATGCAAGTTTTTTTTCAAAAAATTCAGCATTTTTAATTGCGGAAAACAACAATCTCTCCGGGAGCAAGTATCTGTGCCGCAAGATGCGGAAATTTCACTGCGGCATAATCCATGAATGACTGCGGATTTTCAAGATTTCCTTCAAACATATCATAGTGCGCCGGAATTACAAGTTTTGTTTCAGCAAAACCTGCAAGTTCAACGGCTTCCTGATAACTCATATTACCGATGCAGTTGCGTTGCAACCGCTCTGCATCACGCCCGTTTATCGGGAGCAGCATAACTTCAGGTGCAAGTTTTTTGAGACGGCTCAAAAGCCCTTCATATATACAGCAATCCCCGGAATGATAAATCGAAAAACTTCCGATTTTCAACACAAATCCCAAACTGAAATATGCTCCGTCGGCATTTTGTTCCAAAAATTCATGTGCTGACGGCACCGCATAAATTTTCATACCGCCAAACTCAATCTCATCATCACCTTTCATCGCGATTATTTTATCCTGCGGGATTTCAGTTACAGAAGCGGCAATCGCAGCCGGAAAAACAAATTTCGCCCGCCCCTCTCCCATGCGCGCCAACTGCGGACGGTCGATGTGGTCGCTGTGGTCATGACTGCCGAAAATAAGGTCAAAATCCGCCAAATCCTCTGCTTTTATAAACGGTTTTATCAATCTTTGCGGAATATCGGACAAGTAAGGGTCAAATGCAATAAGTTTATCACCGATTTTCAGCAAAAAACTGTGCTGTCCCAAGCGGCACAAAGCAAATTCGTCTGCCGCAAGCGGAACACTCTTAAATCTTTTTACAAAATCCGTCATATCAATTTTTCCTGCCTCTTATAATTGCAATTATCAAAACCACAGCCAGCAGCATCGGATAATAAAGTGCCGCAGTAAGCCCGAGTGCAGGCACATTTATTCCAGCCCCCTTGGCAATCCCGACAGCAATCAAAATCTGCGCTCCGTACGGAATCAATCCCTGAACCGCACACGATGCCGTATCCAGAATGCCTGCAATCCGCCTGCCGTTACAGCCGTATTTATCTGAAAGCATTTTGGCAATCGGACCTGCAACCACAATCGCCACTGTGTTATTGGCAGTAAACAGATTTACAGCTGCAACCAGCAAAGCAATTCCGAGCTCACACCCGCGCGGACTTGTTATCATCTTTTCAATCTTGCCGATAAGGTAACTTATACCGCCGTTAAAGCGTATCAAAGCAAGCAATCCTCCGGCAAGTATCGCCACAATCAAAGTTTCCGACATTCCCAAAGCTCCCTTGCCGATTTCAGTAAGAATCATTTTAAAAGTCAGACTGTCATTAAAAAATCCTACTGCTCCCGCCATAACAATTCCGCAAAAAAGCAGCGACATGACATTCATCCCCAGCAATGCACCGACCAGAATAAAAACATACGGAACAACAGAAAAAATGTGTTTCAATATCACCGCCTCCAATTTATCATCTGCTAAAAAATTTCTGCCGGCAAAATAATATAAAATCACCGTCAGAACTGCCGCGGGCAAAATCATTTTGAAATTGGTAATGAATTTGTCCCGCATTGCGACATTCTGCGTTCTTGTTGCGGCAATCGTCGTATCGGAAATCATAGACATATTATCTCCGAACATTGCACCGCCGATGACTGCGCCGAGCATCAATGCCGGCGGCATACCGATTGCCTTTATCAACCCGACAGCAATAGGAGTCAATGCCGCAATCGTACCGCAGCTTGTTCCGATTGCCAGTGAAATAAAACAGGATATCAGAAAAAATCCGGCAAGAATAAATTGCGGCGGTATCAAATGTCGTGCAATCAAAACTGTCGCATCGACTGCACCCATTGCTTTGGCAACTGTGCTGAATGCACCTGCAAGGATGAAAATCAAACACATTATCATTATGTTTGTTTCGCCCATGCCTTTTGCATAAATCTCAACTTTTTCATCAAATTTCTGCTTGCGGTTCAACAAAAATGCCGTCGCCGATGCGATAATAAAAGCCACAGGCATCGGCACAAAATAAAAATCTTTCGCCCATATCGACAACCCCAGATAAAATACCATAAATACAATAAAAGGCACCAACGCCTTGAACCTCGGTTCTCTCTCCATAAAAACTCCTTTACTGTAAAAATAACAAATAGTAAAATATACAACAAAAAAATAATATTGCAACTTGTATTTAATCTTTTTAAGCGATATAGTAAAAATATAAAGTTACGGAGTGATATATGTTTTTTAAAAACTACGCTGAATTTACGGTCCGGGTGCCTCACAGTGCTGAATTTATTGAAAAACGGCTGCAAAAGCGTTGTCTGTCATGGAAGTCATTGCGGAATTATTTTTATTCTCCGGACGGCAGAATTGACTTCAAGTTCAGCAGGCAAAACGGTTTTGTCGTACTTTATCCGATATGCGGGAACAGAAATTCAATGCGCGGAGAATTTTTTCTGGAATTTGAGCCGACCGATAACGGCAATACTTTAATTCATATTACCGTCAAAGTACCGTCAGCTGTAATACTTTTTATGTTTATATGTTTTTCTTTTGCAGGAATTTTCACCATATTATCCTTATTAAGCGGAGCATGGCATATTGCAGTCGGCGGAACGCTTATGCTTATTTTCGGAATATTTCTGATGCTTTTCATGCGCAAAAGTGCCGAAAACGAACTTGACAATACAATCTCAGCTTTCAGAAACATTATAAGTGATGATTATAACACTGCCGAACATTTTACAACTTGACAAATCAATGTTTTTTTGCAGGACTCGGTGCAGCTGTTATAACAAATAATTTTTCTCCATACTACGATAAGCAAAATAAAAAATGCAGAAAAAGAGATTTATAATGGAAAAAAAAATATTTCGTGCTATATTATAAAAATAATTCAACCAAAGGAGTTTTTATGGCAAAATATCAGCATATCAATGTGCCCGCAGGTGAAAAAATCACTATGGGTGCAGACGGCAAACTTATTGTTCCCGACAATCCCATTATCGGCTTTATCGAAGGTGACGGTATCGGTCCCGATATCACAAAAGCATCAATGCTCATCTGGAATGAAGCAGTCCGAATTGCTTACAACGGCAAAAAACAAATCAGCTGGATGGAACTTTATGCAGGCGAAAAAGCCAATAAAGTTTACGGCGAAAACACCTGGCTCCCCCAGGAAACATGCGACGCCATCAATGAATATCTCGTCGCAATCAAAGGACCTCTGACCACTCCCATCGGCGGCGGTATCCGTTCAATCAATGTCGCTTTGCGTCAGACTCTTGACTTGTATGTCTGCCTCCGTCCCGTCAAATATTTCAAAGGCGTCCCCTCACCTGTCAAACAGCCCGAAAAAACCGATATGGTTGTTTTCCGTGAAAATACCGAAGATATTTATGCCGGTATTGAATGGATGTCAGGTTCTCCCGAAGCTCAGAAAGTTATTGAATTTCTGCAAAAAGAAATGGGCGTCAAAAAAATCCGCTTCCCCGAATCTTCTTCAATCGGTGTCAAACCCGTTTCCAAAGACGGAAGTGAACGCCTCATCCGCGCCGCTATTGAATACGCTATTGCAAACAACCGCAAAAGTGTCACCCTCGTTCACAAGGGCAACATTATGAAATTCACCGAAGGCGGTTTCAAAAACTGGGGCTATGAACTCGCAAAACGCGAATACGGCGATAAATGCGTTTCATACGATGAATGCGGCGGTGTTGCTCCCGAAGGCAAAATTCTTATCAAAGACTGCATCTGCGACGCATTTTTGCAGCAAATCCTCACCCGTCCTGCAGAATATGATGTTATCGCCACTATGAACCTCAACGGCGACTATGTTTCCGACGCTCTTGCCGCTTGTGTCGGCGGTATCGGTATCGCTCCCGGTGCAAATATCAACTACATGACAGGTCACGCACTCTTTGAAGCAACCCACGGTACAGCTCCCAAATATGCAGGCATGGACAAAGTCAACCCCTGCAGTCTGGCACTTTCAGGAGAAATGCTCCTGCGCCACATCGGTTTTACCGAAGCTGCAGATTTGGTTATTTCAGCCATTGAAAAAGCTATCAGTTCCAAAGTTGTCACTTATGACTTTGCCCGTCTGATGGAAGGTGCAACCGAAGTCGGCTGTATGGATTTTGCCCGCCATGTCGTCAAAAACATGCAGTAACAAAATGGATTTTGAAATCCGTATAATCAAATGCGCTCCCGCCTCATCGCTGGAGCGCATTTATCGTTCTGTCGGTTGGTATGACGAAAGTTTTTCCGCAGAAGCTATGGAAAAAATCGTTTCGCAATCCACCCTTTTTGCCGCCGCTTTTGTCAATTCAGAAATGGTAGGCATGGGCAGACTGCTCTCTGACGGAGTTTCCGACGGCTGTATTCAGGATGTCGCCGTTCTCAAAGAGTTTCAAGGTCACGGCATCGGCAGAGCAATAGTAAAAAAACTTGTCGAAGAAACCCTCAAACTCGGCATTGACTGGATACAACTTATCGCCACACCCGGCAATGAGAAATTTTACCGCTCTCTCGGTTTTGAAATAATGCAAAACCATACTCCGATGCGCTTCAAAATTGATTAAGAAGCAATGGAAAAAGTTTTTTCTCTCTCCGTTTTCGAATACCGCTTGTCATTGAGAACATGGCATTTGCAATAATGATAAAGTTGCCTGTTTGGTAAATTTCTGTTTTGCAGATGATTTTTCACCGATTGCGCCAAGTTCACAAACGATTATCGATTTTTTACGCGGCAGAGAAACAAAGACATTTTCAGAATTGAGCTGAACGGTAAAAGAATTATTTGCAAAAGATACATTTTGGCAATTTGAAATATGCAAATTCTTTTTCACCGAAACTTGTTTCCCGTCAGCCGATGCGGCTGTAAACGGATTGCGATAGTACCAGCCGACATTGAAAAAACTTTTGAAATTTATTTCAGCGTCATTGCTTATATTGTAAGTAAATATCATTTTCATTTGCGGAGATTGCTTTTTAAATTCATAGCGGCAAGTAACATCAACTCCCTGCATCGGCATTATCAACGGCGACACATTACGCCAATATTTACCCGTAAACTCAGCTGTAAATTCATTTTCTGTATTAACCAGAATTCTGCAATTTGAATGACGCTCTTCAAAAAGATAAAATTCCATGCCGTCGCAAACTGCAGTATCACGGAAAAGCATCGCCCCTGCCCTGATTCCGTTTTTAAAAACAAAATCTCCCGGAAACATGGAGCCTGCAATAAACGAACAGCTCCAATAATCATTTTTTACAGTCAATGTTTTTGAAATATCATTTATATTTCCCATCGGTGCCGCATGAAGAGCTGCGGCAAAAAGAGTAATCAAAAAAACAATCTTTTTCATTTTTTCACCTCCGGAATCCATCGCCAATCCCTGAAATTGCAAACAGAACCGCCGTTCAATTTGAAAAACACTTTATGCTTTCCGCCGACAGCTTCAGTTACATTGAAACGGTATTTGCGATAATCATCCCAGCTTTGGGTCAGCACATTTACCTTATTGAGAACCATACCGCCGATTTTTTTACCGTTATCGGGATGGTCAAGCCAAACTTCAATATTGCCGCCTCCGCTGTAACTCGGAGCTGACATTTCCACTTCAAAGCATCCTTTTGACGGAGTTTTGAAATCGGCAATTCCGGCATAAAAAACTCCGTAAAAAACATTATCCAAAACCATTTTTTCATAATTTGCACGCGCTCCGAGAACTATCGGCGAAGCAGCAGACTTCTGCCATTTCTGCGGGTCAAAAACAGGAGTTTCTTTAAATTGCATATTGTCTGTACCGAACGGGTCTCTTTCAGTAAAAGTTTTGCGGATGACTTCAAAGGTACGGTTCAAATCAGCAAGCAGTTTTTCATCAGCATTACCGTAAATACGAAGCTCACAGCCGTAAGGTTCAAGTTCAAAAGTATCTTTTGTACCTTTTTTATCTGAAGATTTCAAAATCACGACCGGATTTCCGTCTTCATTTGCAATACTGTTCTGCTGAACTTTATCAGTTGTGTTTATCAGTATCAAGGCAGTGCAATTCTGATATTTCCATTTGCCGGCAATAATCGGCAAAGTCCCGACAGTGCGGGTGCCGTGATTGCCCCACTTGGTATAAATCTTTTTCATCGGTACTTTGAATTTGACTTCTCTCTGCATCATACCGCAGTTGAAAAAATCAATCAAAGCCAGACGCAGATGCATCAATCGCTTGACATAACGGCGGAAAATCCCCCGTGACGGTGAACAGAACTGAACAATGCCGAAGTGTCCGATTTGCTCTCCCTGCGCAATCTGCACAGCGGCTTTGACAAATGAAGCATTCAAATCCTCTCCGACAGGGTCACGGCTGATATACTGCGTGCGCCCGGAATAAACCATTGCATGAAGCGGTATCTGATTATCATGCATCCATCTCCACGGAGTCAGTCCGTCAATCATTCCGACACAGTGTTCTGAATTATCTTCTGTAGTCATAATTGCATCGACGGCATTTTTGCGCCAATATTCACGAATAGGAGTAAATGCTTTCAAATGTCCGTTTACATTCCAGCTTTTGTTATCTTTTATGCGGTGACCGTGTTTATCAGAATAACAGAGAATAGCCCGTGCCGCACCCAACTGGTCCATGAAGCACCCGGAAATCCCCTGCCCGACAAGAGAAGTCACCATATTAAACATATATTTTCTGTACAAATCATTATCAGGACAGAGAACTGCACACGGCGCGCCGTAAGGTTCCATTTGAACTGAACCGTCTTTTTTCTTTACAGCGGCGGATTTGCCGTCGGTTTCAAAAAGTGTCCCTTCCCCGCGACAGTCTTTACTTGACCATAATCTGCCATTGGTATAGCTCAAAACACGGATTCCGTATTCTTTCATCAATTTAGCATACTCCAGATATTCCATATTCGGACGGGGCAGCGGACAAAGGTGATGACCTGCCCCGCGTTCCCACCAATACCAATGCTGAACGGCAAAAGGCAGTCCGAGAAATTCACGGATTTTTATCGCCATATCCAAATCCGGAATATGAAACATAAGCAAGTCAAGTGTATTTTTCCGGAACCAATCAGGAGTATCTGTATTAGGCAGAGTTTTGCGCCACCAGACAGCCTGTGTATCTGCAAGTTCTTTTCGGTATATCAAACCGACATCATACCAGTCTCCGTTAAAAACTTCAACAGCAGCATACGCTTCAGATGAAAAACTGTTTTTGCGATTAGGTGCATCATAAGCAACATCATAATCTATATCAATCGCACTGCCGTCAGTGTCAATGCGGAAAGAATAATTTTTTACTCTTCCGAGCGGATCAGCGGGTGAAAAATAGACTCCCGATTTACTGTCATAAACAGCACCGCACTGCATTGATGTCAGCATACGCGGATAAATGCCGTTATAAGAAAGTTTGCTTGCAACTGCATTTTTATAAAGCAGTCCTCCCGCTTCCGGAACGACACAGGATGTATCTGCTTCATCCAGCGGAGCAATATTCAATGCCGGCAAAGTAACTTTATCAATCAGTGACGCATAAGTATCTGAATTAACCTCAAGTGAATACTCAAGCCGCCTGCCGTTAAAACGCCAATGCGATTTACCGCTTAATGCCGGAAAAACATCTCTTTTATGTTCAACTGTAAATTCAAGGATACCGTTTTTTTCGGAAATACTGCTGATATTATTTTTCAAATCAGCCATGCTGAGAGTTTTTTTATCACTGCCGCGGACAAAATGAATTTTAAAAAAAGCGTTGTTCCAATTCAAAAGTTCGCGTCTGTTTTCAGTATCAAAAAGCGAGAGAATACGGACCTCATCAGGCATGTTCAAAATTGTAAGTCTGACCTCTTTGCCGTAACTTGAAAGGTATTTTTTATGATTTGTTACAACCTTGCGCCATTGAGCAAAAGAGCTTTTGCACAAATTTTCACAAGCAGAAATATGCTCGGCTGAAAGTTTCTGCTGACTTATGACCTGCTTCTGCAAAGGAGTAACTTCTGCAGGAATATCAAAATCAGGTTTTACAATATCTCTGTAACTCAAAACTCTTTTGCGTATTTCATTTTCTGTAAGCACTCTTGGGAAAAGCCCTCCTCCTGCAACCTCACCTCCGAAATTCCATACTTTTCCGAAGTTTGAAGCTCCTGCAAACTCCCAATTCGATGCGCCTTTACGCAATTTTATTTTCGGCAATTTTCTGTTCAAAACTGCTTTGCCGTCAACATATATCTGTACTTCTGTCCAAATTTCCCCCTGGTCTATCGCCTCATGATATTTACATGTCATTGCAATATGATGCATAGACTTATCTGTTTTTTCGGGGAAAATATAATTGCTCAAAAATGCTTTCTGATACTTTTTACCATCATGCACCAGCAAATAAAAACTCCGTCCGTAACGGGCAAGAATAAATGAACCCGCCGACTGAAAAAGTCCGTCATAAGCAAGTGCCGCTGCTGAATTTCCTGCCGGTGCGCCTTTGCGGCAGATTAAATCCGCAGTAAAGCCTTTCCAAATATCAACATCTGCGGCACCGGTCAGAATAATTTCATCATTCTGACCATCCATTTGCAATGATTTATTTGCATCAAGCTGTTTTTTACCGTTGACAGTTACAACGGATGATTTCAAATTGATTATACCGTTTTTCATATCTTTCATATTAAAAACGATATCTTCTGCAAGAGCCGCACGGCTTGACGGCATTTTTTCCAGAGTTACATTATCAAACTCCATTTCAGAATCTTTGCCGCATTCAAAAATCAATGCAATGCGTTCAGTTCTGATTTTGGAAAAATCCAATATAAACTCCGACTTTTTAAAAGCAGAAGTCAAAACTGTACTATGAAAATGTCTGACGTACGGTTTAGCCGGACTGTACGGATAAATCATACATCCGATTTTCAGAGAACCTTTGCCGCGGCTGTCAAAACTGAGTTTATAAACACTGCCTGTCAAATGACGGTCGGCAAGAAACATTTTGGAACAGCGTCCGAAGTTTCTGCCGTTTCTGTTTTCTGATTTGAGCTGCATTGACTGATTTTTATGAATCAGAATTCCGTTCCAATACTTCGGAGAACTCCAACCCTCAGCATTTTTGCTGAAAGTATTATTCAGCCGGATTTCAGCACCGCCGGCAATGCATAAGAACAATAAAGTAAATATCACTGCAAAGATTTTCACTCTGAACTCCTTTTTATTCTTTTCCGTTTTTAATCTGCTCAAGTATCCGGGCGAACTGGTCTGTACATGAAGTAGGTTTATAACCGCAAGTTACTCCTTTAAAATAATCAATAGCGGTATCCACATTCATATTTTCAACAACTCTTGAAATGGCTTTCAAATTGCCGGAACAGCCGCCGCGGAATTTGAGATTGCGAATTTTATTTTCATCATCAATATCAAAATCAATCAGACTGCAGCAGACCATTTCACTCGGTTCACAGGAATAATGTTTCATTTTTTCCTCACAATAAAGATTTAACAGCAGGAGTCAAAGCCTCCGCCATAAGAGCCGCACCGGCAAGAGCAGGATGAACGCCGTCAACGAGATAATAGGTATTTTCACGCTTTTTTGCCGCTTCATTAAAAATTTCCTGATACGGAATAAAAACAGCATCATATTTCTTTGCAATTTTTTCCGCAATTTTTCCGAGCACTTGAACCGAGTCATAAAATTCATCAGTAACAATCTCCGATTTGAGGCAGAAAGGCTGACCGATAATAAATTTCACCTGCGGCAAAACCTGTTTTGTCCAGCTCAAAAGCATATCATAAATTTGCTCAAACCTTTCAGGTTCAACACCGTTTTGATAAGCGTATTCGTGCCACACATCATTTACGCCGATAAGGATACTGATGATATCCGGATTCAGATTGAGCGCATCTTTCTTCCAGCGAGCATAAAGGTCAACCACACGATTGCCGCTTATGCCGCGATTGATAACATTCAAATATTTTTCAGGATAATCAAGCAGAAGTTTTGAAGCTACAGCATTTACATAACCGCTGCCGAAGGCCTGAACTCTGAAAATATTTTCGCTAAGTTCCATATCTTTTGCGCGTGAAGCATCAGTAATGGAATCACCTTGAAATAAAATCGTTTTCATAAAAATCTTTCTCAATTAAAAAAATTAAGCAGCAGAGGAATAGTTGCAAGCGATAACAATGTTGTCAAAACAATCGCCGCTCCCGCAAAATCCTCCGCACCGCCATACTCTTTGGCAAAAACCACCGAACTTGAAGCCGCCGGCATAAGCACAACGACCATCAGAACTTCAATCATATCCTGCGGAATCGGGAAAAACCACAAAACTGCAAACTTGAGCAGCAAAATAATCATCACAGGAATCAGTACCAGTCTGACAACTGAAATCAGGAACAAATCCAATTTGTGTTCAAGCATTTTTCCTGCACAGCGATACAATGCACCGCCGATAATTATAAGCATCATAGGTACCGCCATGTTGCCGAGTTTCAATGAAACACTTTTCAAAAGCGGCGGTATCGGCATCGGAGAAAACAGCCAGGTCAGAGCAATTACAACTGCTATGACATTTATGGAATAAAAAGTCTGGAAAACTTTTTTGAAGTTTATCTGTCCCTGAAATGCAATAATACCGACTGTCCACAAACCTATCGTTGAACCGACATTCATTATCAGCAGCAGAGCAGCATGACGCCCCGAAGGATAAATATTTTCCAGAACGATAAGCGGCAGAAAAATATAATTGTTGATAGCGCAAATATGGTGAAAAGTACCCATGCGCTCTTTTGTTTTGACTTTCATACAATATTTCAGCCCCCAGCCGAAAAAGAAGCTCACGAACATAAGCATAAATCCCGCTACGGGCATAATCCAGAGTTCGCTGAAATCTTCTTTTTTGAACTGAGTCGTTATAGTAGCAAAAGTCAGAAACGGGAAGAATACATCCAAAACCACTTTGGAAATGGATTTGGATGCTTCTTCGGTAAGCCATTTGCGATAAAACAGCCATGCGCCTATCCCGAACATTATAAATGTTTCAAGGATGGCAAGAAAAACTTTGAACATCATTTCTTTTTCGCCCATGAATCTTTCAAGCTGACTGTACGGTTGAATACGAGTTTTTCAGCAGTTGAATCAGGGTCGCAGCAGAAATAACCGACACGCTCAAACTGAACTCTGTCGCCGGCTTTGGCATTGGCAAGCGCAGGTTCAATCAGACAGGTGCTGACAATTTCAGAATCAGGATTCATCTGAGTCAGGAAATCTTCATCACCCATGCCCGGCTGTTCAACAGTGAACAAACGGTCATAAAGACGAACTTCAGCTTCAACGCAATGTTTTGCGGAAACCCAGTGAATTGTGCCTTTGACCTTGCGTCCGTCGGGAGCGTTGCCGCCGCGGGTTTCGGGGTCATAAGTACATTTAAGTTCAATAACTTCACCGTTTTCGTCAGTGACATAATCTTCGCACTTGATGAAATAACCGTAACGCAAACGGACTTCCTTGCCGGGGCTGAGACGGAAATAACCTTTGGGCGGGTCAATCATGAAGTCGTTTTTGTCAATATAAAGCTCTTTGGCAAACGGGATTTTGCGTGAACCGGCAGAGGGGTCTTCGGGGTTGTTGACGGCGTCAAGTTCATCGCAGAAATCATCAGCCATATTAGTAATAGTAACTTTCAACGGATTAAGTACGCCGAGATAACGGGAAGAAGTCTTGTTCAATTCTTCACGGATAGCGTATTCAAAAAGAGCAACGTCAGTCAGACCGTTGAATTTGGTAATGCCGAGACCTTTGACAAAATTACGCAAAGCAGATGCGGGGACACCTCTGCGGCGCATACCGCAGACAGTCGGCATACGTGGGTCATCCCAGTTGCGGACGTGTTTTTCCTTAACCAGCTGAAGAAGTTTACGCTTACTCATAACCGTATGAGAGAGGTTCAAGCGTGAAAATTCATACTGATGCGGCGGATTGGGGAAGTCAAGATTATTCAAAACCCAGTCGTACAGCGGACGGTGGATTTCAAATTCAAGGGTGCAGAAAGAGTGAGTAACTCCTTCAAAAGCATCTTCCAGACAGTGTGCAAAGTCATACATCGGGTAAATGCACCATTTGTTGCCCTGACGGAAATGGTCAATACGGCGGATACGGTACAAAACGGGGTCACGCATGTGAATATTGGGAGAAGTCATATCAATTCTGGCACGCAGAACTTTGGCTCCGTCTTCAAATTCACCTGCACGCATGCGGCGGAACAAGTCAAGGTTGTATTCAACAGAATTGCTTCTGCCGGGAGGTTCAGTTCCGGGACGCTCTGAATTACCGCGGTATTCTTCAAATTCTTCAGGAGTAAGTTCGCAGACATAAGCAAGTTTTTTCTCAATAAGTTTTTCTGCGCACTGATACATCTGTTCAAAATAGTCACTTGCATAATAGAGATGTGACGGGTCAAAGCCGAGCCATTTTACGTCATCAATGATTGACTGAACATATTCCATATTTTCTTTAGTCGGATTGGTATCGTCCATACGCAAATGACAGATGCCGTTATTTTCCTCAGCAACGCCGAAGTCAAGGCAGATGGCTTTTGCATGACCGATATGCAAATAGCCGTTAGGTTCGGGGGGGAAACGGGTCACAATACCGCCGGGGTATTTATTTTCAGCGATATGTTTTGCAACTATTTCACGAATAAAATCAAGCGGTTTGTTTTCCGCAGTTTCAATTTTTTCTTCTGTACTCATTTGAACTCACCTTTATCAATCTTTTATTTCAACGTCAAAAATAACGACATTTTCAACAGGAACATCCTGATGATAGCCGCGATTTCCGGTTTTAACTTTGCTCATTTCATCAATTACTTCAATGCCGCTGACAACTTTGCCGAAAACGCAATAGCCGTAGTGCATGGGAGTCGGAGCTTTAAAGTCCAGAAAATCATTATCACGGCTGTTGATAAAAAACTGACAGGTTGCACTGTGCGGGTCGGAAGTACGAGCCATAGCGATAGTGCCTTTTTTGTTGGAAATCTGGTTGTCAGCTTCATTTTTGATAGGAGCTTTGGTCTCAGGTTTCTGAACAAAATCAGTAGTAAATCCGCCGCCCTGTACCATAAAATTGTCAATAATACGGTGGAAAATTGTGTTTTTGTAGAAGCCGTCCCTGACATAGCTGAGGAAGTTTTCAACAGTTACGGGAGCTTCTTTTTCAAAAAGTTCGAGTTCAATGTCACCCATTGAAGTTTTCATTAATACATTCATTTTATATAATCCTTTGGTTAAGATTTTTTCTGTGCAGATTCAATAATATTGGTGGTAGAGAAACCATTGATAAAAGGTTTGAAACAGATAACTGTTCCTGCCTCAAGCAAAGCGTTTCTCTCAAGTTTATTCAATGTGTCAAGCGTATAATCTCCGCCTTTCACATAAATATCAGGTTTCAATGATGCAAGTTCAGTATGGCAGTCACTGCAGTCAAAAACAACAGCAGCGTCAACTGATGCGAGACCGCAGAGGACAAAAGCACGGCTGACTTCATCATTAATAGGTCTTCCCTCGCCTTTTAAAGCACGCACGGAAGCATCGGAATTTACCAGCAAAAGCATGGCATCACCGAGCTTTGCGCTTTCATTGAGATATTCAACATGGCCGCGATGCAAAATGTCAAAACATCCGTTGGTAACAACCAGTTTTTTATTCTGATTACGCAGTTCCTGCCGCCATGCGACAGCCTCTTCCAGAGTCATAATACATTTGGCAATATCTTTATTCATATATCAATTCTCCGCTTCACAGTCAACCGCACGGATTTTGACTCCGGCTTCTTTCAGCAATGCAGTTGAAACTTCATCTATGGAATAGTGTTTATCATAAACGACTTCTCTTATTCCTGCATTTATAATCATTTTGGCACACATGAGACACGGGCTGAATGTGGTATAAAGGGTGGCATCTTTGACAGCAATTCCGTGATAAGCCGCCTGGGTAATTGAATTTTCCTCCGCATGACTGCAGAGACATTCACTCAAATTATGACCTGACGGAGTATCGTGATCGGCACAGCGGGGACAGCCGCCTTCGTTGCAGTTTTTAACTCCGCGCGGAGTACCGTTGTAACCTGTTGAAATTATCCGCTGATCTTTAACAATCACAGCCGCAACCTGCCTTCTGGAACAGTTGCTGCGGGTTGCAACCACATGAGCTATATTCATAAAATAACGATCCCATGTCGGGCGTTCTTTTTTTATCATTATTCACCTCCTACGGTAAGTGAGCTGTTATCATCAAGTTTGAACTGCAAAATCGTTATGACCAGCAGCAGGAGCAAAATCTGTATTACCATTATTACGGCAATTTTAAAATCTCCCCACATCAACGGAAAAGCACCGAGTCCGATAAGCAGCGCAAGTATATGCACCATCATTACTGCATATTTGCGGGTCAATCCCATACGCACAAAACGGTGTGAAATATGATTGTGGTCGCCGATCCAGAAGGGTTTCCCCAGTCTGTATCGGATTATACACACCATCAATGTATCAAAAAGCGGCAGAGCCAGCACGAAAAACGGCACAAGTATCGGAAATTTGGTAAGAGAACCTGCAAAATTGAAATATGTCACACTCGCTGATACCACCGCCACAAAATATCCGATGAAATGACTGCCGCTGTCCCCCATGAAAATTGAGGCTGGAGAGTGATTGAAAATCCAGAACCCCATTGTCACCCCTGTAAACATAAACGCAAATCCGCCGACAAGATACTGCCCGTTCAATGCTGCAATCATCGCAAAAATCCCCATGGCAATACATACTGTGCCGACTGCCAGCCCATCCATATTGTCAAAGAAATTTATTGAATTCATAAGAAGCATAAACCAGAAAACCGTAATACAGCAGGTAAATATTTCATTCGGAATAAACGCGCTTATACGAATTCCGCCTAAAAGAACCGCTATCAGTGCAATTATAAATTGTCCGCCGAATTTCCAATGCGCTTTCATCCCTTTTACATCATCAATCAAACCGAGAACTACACAGAGCAAACCGCCGGCATAAACACCAATCAAACGCCACAAAACTGCATTACTGCAATTCAGTGCAAAAACAAATTTTGCCAATATTGCCGCTATTGCAATCGTCACGGTAAAACCGGTAAACATGGCAAGCCCGCCTAAAAGCGGAGTTGCTTTTTTATGACCTTTATGCATTTCGTTTTTGGGTCTGTCCATGATATCAAGTTTTACTGCCAGTTTTTTGCAGAAAAAAGTTGCAACCACTGTCAGCAGCAAACCTGTTACGAACAATCCTGCGTAAGCTATATCTGTCATTTCAATTTTCATAATTTTAAATTGCTTTCTTTTCTTCTCACATACTCAAATATTAAAATCGTTGCCGCCTGTGCCGCATTGAGCGACTCAAAATTTCCCGGCATCGGAATTTGCACATCAATAGAATTATCAAGGTCGGAAACACCGTGACCTTCACTGCCGATAACCACTACGGATTTATTGAAAATCCCTTCAGCAGTAAAACAGCTTTCCCCTTTGGCGGGTTTGGTAAGACAGATATTAGTAAAGCCCTGTCTTACAGCTTCATCACGCAAATCAGAGAGCGTCTCAAAAACACGCATTTTCAGCAGAAACTGCGCAGTCATAGCTGAACGGATGACCTTGTCGCTGAACGGGTCAACCGAACCTTTGGTGTACCACAATTCAGTAAGTCCCGCAGCTTTGGCAGTACGGCAGATAGTTCCGAAATTTCCGGGGTCGCCGACTTTGTCCAATGCGAGAATAAAATCATCCCTGTTTATTTCATCATTTGCAGGAGCTTGCGGAAGTTTGGAAACAATAAGTATGCCCTGAGAATTTACCGTACCTGCAACTTTGTCAAAAACTGCCTGCGAAACAATACGCACATCTCCCGATGCGCCGACACTTGCGGCAGTATCAGGAGAATTTGCGACTGAGAATAACGCCATTTCAGGAACACGGGAAAAAAATTCCGAACAGCTTCTCACCCCCTCAACTATGCAGTAAGGATATTTCTTTCTGCCGTGACGGGTATAAAGAGCCTGTATCAGTGCCGTTTCTTTTTTTGTAAGTTCATCCATGGCGTTATTCCGTTGTCAGATTAAAAGAGTTCTGAAATTTTGATATTTGAAAGGCCTGCAATATTAGCGACTTTTTCAGCGAACTTGGCTTTGCGTTCTTCATTTTCCATATAAATCAAACCGGTTGAAATGAAGAGGTCTGCACCGTCATCGTCCCATGTACCTTCACAGTAGAATTCACATTCATCAATCAAGTCACAGAAAGCATCCAATGTAGCTTGGTCATCTGCGTCTGCAATAGTGGCATAAAATTCAAAACCGAGTTCAGTAAACTCTCCGACACCCAATTTTTTGCGAAGTCTTTTTTTCATTTTTCAATTTCCTTTCCTTTGTTAAGCACCTCGTCCCACGGTTTGAACCATGAATTTTCAGCCGAGGTAAAACAGTTGAATACGATTATATGCCAAAGGGCGGCGAATCCGTCCTTCCATGTAATTTTTTTGCCTTCGGAATAGCGGCGCGGGTTATATGAAATAGGTTCTTCCCAAATTCTCAAAGCCCGGCTTTTGGCAAATTTTGCAGTCATTTCAACTTCAATACCGAAGCGTTGAGAACCAAGTTTCATATTCTGTATAACTTCACGCTTGAAACATTTATAGCAAGTTTCCATATCGCTCAAATGAATGTCCGAAAAAATATTTGAAAGCAGAGTCAGAAATTTATTCCCCATTTCATGTCCGAAATAACGGACAAGCCCCGGAGTTGCCATAAAACGGGAGCCGTAAACTACATCCGCTTTGTCATCCAGCAACGGACGCAAAATTTTTCCGTATTCCGACGGGTCATACTCAAAATCTGCATCCTGAATTATAACAAAATCGCATTTTGCTTCCTGAAATCCGCGAATAATGGCAGCACCTTTGCCGCGGTTTTCCGGCTGATTAAAAAGTTTGACTTTCGGATTATTTGCAAAAACCTGCATAGCCTCAAAACTTTTGTCAGTTGAACCGTCATTGACTGCGATAAGTTCACCGACTTCGGGCTGTTTCAATACACGGTTGATAATTTCAACAATTGATTTTTCCTCATTGTAAACAGGCATTACAACAGAGAGACATTCTTTAGCTTCCATTATACATTTCTCCCCAATTCTTCAGAGCGGGCGCATGCGCCTTTAACGGCATTGACGACAGTTTCACGGAATTTACCGGCCTGCATGATATCAAGTGCGCGCATGGTTGTTCCGCCGGGTGAAGTCACCTGATCCTTCAAAATGGAGGGGTGAAGTTTTGTTTCGCGGAGCATTGCGGCTGCACCTTCACAGGTGGCTATCGCCATTTCCAGCGCAAGTTCACGGGGAAGCCCGCAATCGCCGCCGCCGTCGCTCATTGCATCAACCATTTCAAAAATGTAAGCGGGACCGCTGCCGGAAAGAGCAGTAACTGCATCCATGAGTTTTTCCGGCAGATTAAATGCGATACCGACAGATTTCAAAACATTTTCAACAAAAGCAAGTTCTTCCTCTGTTACATTTTCACTGCCGGCAAAAGCGGAACAGCCCTTGCCTACCAATGCAGGAGTATTGGGCATGACACGAACGATATGTTTACTGCCGGTAAGTTCGGCAAGTTTGGCAATGGATACGCCTGCGGCAATAGAAACGATGAATTTTGAAGCAAGTCTGCCCTCAAGTTTACCGACTGCACCGGCAAGGAACTGCGGTTTGACAGCGATAAAAACGACATCTGCATTGTCAATCAATGTTTCAATATCATTGCAGAAACATTCAATTTGTGTAGCCTGAGTAAATTTTTCCGCCGCCTGCTCAAGAATATCAAATGCTTTTATATTTTCTTTTGCAAAACCGCAGTTCACCATACCGGAAGAAATAGCAGTTGCCATACGGCCGGCACCGATAAATAATACTTTTTTCATATCAATTCCATATACTGTAAATAAGGGTTAATGCCCCTGCAAGGAGCATGTAAATACTGAAATATCCGAGCTTTTTGCTTTTGAGCAATTTCAAAAGCAGTACCAGAGCCAGATAACCGCTTACCGCCGAGACCAGAAAACCTGCGGCATAATGCCCCGCAGTAAGCCCCGACGAAACTTTTTCCGCTTTGTCAAGCAGACTTAAAAATTCAATCAAAGATGCACCGCCGATTGCCGCCATTGCCAGATAAAATGAAAATCCGGCGTCATCTTCAGGAGAAAGTTTACACTTGGCTCCTGCAAAAATCGTTGAACCTGAACGGGAAATTCCGGGCAATATCGCAATCATCTGAATAAAGCCGATAAAAAGAACTGACTTCCACGGAAGTTTTTCAAGAGGAATATATTCAGTTTCTTTTTGCTGAATTTTTCTGAGACTCAAAAGCAGTATTCCGGTAATCAGAAAACAGCATCCGACCAGAATGAGACTGTGAAAAATTTCATCACAACCTGACAATTTCAATCCGACACCGGCAACACCGGCAGGCACTGAACCGACAATAACAGCACCGATAATGCGCCACTGTTTTTTCAGAAAAATTCCGATTATATTCCTGAAGTAAAACACCAGCATTGACACCAATGTTCCGGCATGAAGCACGATTGACACTGTCAGCCGTTCCTCAGGAGCAATGCCGAAAACAGCTCCCAGGACTTCCAGATGTCCCGATGAACTTATCGGCAAAAATTCAGCAATTCCCTGAAAGACAGCCATTAAAATAATATGCAGATATTCAATCATAATTCAAGTTTTCTCCGTCAATCCTCAATAAGCTCAACATCAAGATCCTCAACCAGAGGTTTTATTGCCTTTTTAGTTTTCTTCACAACTTTTTTACCTTTTTCAGCAACTTTTTCTGCAACATTTTCAGCTTTATCCTCAAGTTCCTCAACCTCTTCTTCCACAGTATCTTTTACCTTGACATAGCGATAATTCCAATCATCTATTTTGTTGCCGAGACTGCGGCGGAACTCTTTTATTTTCTGCGGAAAAACCTCAAGCGACCAGTTATTGTCACGCAATGTCGGTACAATATAGAACCCCGCAATAAAAGCAATACCGAGAGCTATAATTACCATACAGCCGATACAGCAGCCGCAGCAGCCGCCCTGTCCTTTTCCATCTTTTGATTGAGTTTCGTCAGCCATAAACACTTTCCTTTATGCTAATATTTCGGGACAGATTTTAACTTCGGCAACAGCCAGCGACCAAAGTATTTTTCCCGTAAAAAGAGTCGGATTATTCTCCGAATCAAGTTCATAAAATTTATCATCATCAAATTTTTTCTGAAGCACATGCAACTTTCTGTCAATGTCTGACACAAAAAAGAGTTTGGCGATGAAAACAAACGGTTTTTTGTCGCTTAAAAGCAGATACCCGTCTCCGTTAAACGGCAATTTGAGGTAAGATAAAGGCAATTTTACTGCAATAACTTCTCTGGCAATATCATAGATGAGTTCCGAAGAAGAACGCAAATCACCGAAAGCAAAAATATCAATCTGCGGCGAATATGTTTTAAACTCATCAAATTCAACAACCGGGATACGGCGGAAACGCTGATTTTTATCAATATCTCTGTCGGCAACGCTCTGAATTCCTGCCTCCGCTGACGGCATTGAATACGGAACATTCTGCGAAACATTGAACGGCAGTTTACTCAATATCAAATCAGGTGAAACATCATAGATGCGCCCCAAAACTTCAGCATCATCCTCTGTAAATGAAATATAAAAATCTTCCTCAAAAGAACGCAGTCTGATAGGAGAAATTCCGCTTAGCTGACTCAATTTTGCAAGGTTATATTTTTTCTTGCGGCGGCATTCACGCATAAAACGGTTGAAAGGTGAATCATCTCCGGTATTTTCTCCTGAGCGTATTTTAGTAAGCAGAGTCTGAAGTTCAAAATGCTCCTCTCTGACAAGTTTCATCGCATTGGCAATCACCTTGAGTTCATTAAGATTCATCATAATATTGCTTTTGAATTTCTGGCTGACTGCGGACGGAGTAATATTGAGCAGTTCGGCAATAGCAGATTGATTTACTTTTGAACGGCGGGAATAGAATTTTATCTTCTCATTGAACAATTTTACAGCATCTTCTCTGTTCATCTCGGCACCTTCATTTGTAAATTTCCGCTATTTTTTCAAATTCAAGATGTCCGCCGAAAATATCAAGAGCTGAACCGACGGTAAAATCTATTTTGCCGCGTCCGATTCTGCCTACAGTCTCCATATCTTCAAAACTTCTGATACCGCCTGCATAAGATACCGCTGCTTTGTCATGACAGCTCAAAAGAGATATAAGTTCTTCATCTATTCCGCACTGTTTCCCCTCAACATCAACAGCATGCACCAGAAACTCATCACAATAATCAGACAGCAAATCAAGATTTTGTTCTGTGAGCTGAACATCGGTGAAAGTCTGCCAGCGGTTGCTGACAACATAATATCTGCCATCGGCTTTTTTGCGGCAGCTGAGGTCAATAACAATATTTTTTCTGCCGTAAACGGAATTAAGTTTTTTTATTCTGTCCCAATGCAGAACACCGTCAGAAACAATAAAGGAGGTAAAAATCAAATGACTTGCACCGGCATCAAGGAAAACTTTGCCGTTCTCATCATTGATACCGCCGCCGAGCTGCAAACCGCCCTGATAACTTTTGAGCGCATTGACTGCTGCGTCTTCATTGCCTTTGCCGAGCATTATGACATGACCGCCCCGAAGTCCGTATTTTTTATACAATTCAGCATAATATGCAGAATCATGCACTGCGACAAAATTAGTCGTAACCTCTCCGGAATCTTTCAGAGTGGAACCGACAATCTGTTTAACTTTGCCGTCATGCAAATCAATACAGGGACGAAAACGCATAAAACTCCTTACAAAAACACCTTTATCGAATAACACTTTTAATTTTCAACACAATAATCAAAAGCAAAAATCAAATGCTTCATCCTTAAAATATAACCTCCTTTATATAAATATCAAGAAACGAATTAAAATATTTTACTTTTTTCTGCATTTTTTTTCTTTTTAACTTGCATTTTATCAAAAAGAATGTATCTGTTAGGTGAATAAAATATATAAATAGAAAAGGACGGATCTGAAATGATAAGAAAAAATACAAAAAATCCGCGTATCCTTATAGTCACGCCTGAAATAACCTATCTGCCCGACGGCATGGGAAATATGTACAACAAACTCCGTGCCAAAGCAGGAGGTCTTGCCGATGTTTCCGCTTCACTTGTCGGAGCATTGTACCGTCAGGGGGCGGATGTTCATGTCGCACTTCCTCATTACCGCAGAATGTTTCATGTGGAAATCGGCAACCTCATCAGCGAAGAACTCCGCATGTATAACAATCATCTGACCGACAACCGCATACATTTGGCGGAAGACAGAATTTTTTATTACCGCAAATCCGTTTACAGCAATTATTCCTCTGACAGTATGCTTCAGGCACTTGCTTTTCAGCGTGAAGTTATAAATAATATCATCCCCCGTGTCAATCCCGACCTTATTCACTGCAACGACTGGATGACGGGGCTTATTCCCGCTTATGCCCGCCGCCTGGGAATACCGTGTCTTTTCACAGTCCATAATATCCATACCCAGAAACTTACCATGGATGTAATCGAAGACCGCGGAATTGATGTGGCAGGATTCTGGAACAATCTTTTCTTTGAGCGGCCTCCTTTCAATTATGAAGAATCCCGTTCAAACAATCATGTTGACCTGCTTACCAGCGGAATTTTCGGAGCGCATTTTATCAATACGGTAAGTCCTGAATTTTTAAATGAAATAGTTAACGGATGCCACGATTTCATACCGCCGCAGGTACGCCGTGAAATGCAGGGAAAATTTTATGCAGGATGCGCCAAAGGCATTCTCAATGCTCCCGATGAAAACGACCGTCCCGAAGTTGACGTAAATCTTGTAAAACAATACGATGTGACAAATTTTGCAGAAGGAAAAAGAGTCAACAAAACAGCTTTTCAGCAAAGAACAGGTCTGACTGTTGATCCCGATGCTCCTATAATTTTCTGGCCGTCACGCCTTGACCCGATGCAGAAAGGATGCCAGCTTCTGGCGGAAATACTCTATCGTGTAATTGAAAAATACCGTCACATGAATTTGCAGATCGCCATTATCGCCAACGGCAGTTATCAGGGAATTTTCCGTGACATCGTCAACTTTCACAATATCCACTCAAATGTAACAGTCTGCGATTTTGATGACCCGCTGTCACATCTCGGCTTCGGTGCAAGTGATTTTATTATTATCCCCAGCCGTTTTGAACCGTGCGGACTGCCGCAGATGACATGTCAGTATTACGGCGGACTGCCGATTGCCATGAATACTGGCGGATTGCATGACACTGTTGAGCATTTGAGCGAAGACGGAACATACGGCAACGGATTCCGTTTTGACAACCACGACTCAAACGGACTCTTCTGGGCAATTGATGAAGCAATGCACTTTTATGCCAAAACTGCGGAATTCCGCAACAAAGTAATTGCCCGTGTAATGCAGGATGCTCACCGCCGTTTCAACCATGACAATACGGCTCAGGAATATATCAAAATTTATGAAGACATGCTCAAAAGACCGCTTGTTCGGGATATGAAATGAAAGAAAATAACTCAATGCGCCTGATGAATAACAGAGAAAAACTGTCTGCTGATCAACACCTTTCTCCCTACTCCGGAATATTGAACAGACGACATCAGCAAGTTCTTGCAAAACTGAAAGAAATTGCAGACGGCAAAGTTGAAAATCTGAAAGACTTCGCCTGTGCGCATGAGTATTACGGACTGCATAAAAAATCCCGTCAATGGGTTATCAGAGTGTGGGCCCCGAATGCAGAAGCAGTAAATCTTTGCGGCGACTTTTCAAACTGGCAGATACTTGATATATTTTCTCTCAAAAAGATAAATAACCGCGGCGACTGGGAATTGCGCCTGCCGCTTGATTTTCTGAAACACGGAATGCACTATAATTTGCAAATAAAGTTTAACGGCACCTTTCACAGCCGACTTGACCCGTATTCCCGCTTTACAGTACAGAATGAAGAAACTGAAATTTTCTCTTCTCTGATATGGGACCCGCCGCAAAAATACAGTTTCAAATATGATAACAATGTAAAAAAAGTCAGCAATCCGTGTATTTATGAATGTCATATCGGCATGGCACAACAGGAAGCAAAAATCGGCACGTTCCGTGAATTTATCGACTTTACACTTCCGCGTATCGCCGAAGCAAATTACAACACGATACAGATAATGGGAATTATAAATCACCCTTATTACGGTTCTTTCGGCTATCATGTGGCAAACTTTTTCTCTATTGCCTCCCGTTTCGGCAATCCGGAAGAATTCAAAGAACTTGTTGATACAGCTCACAGTTACGGTCTCAAAGTTATAATTGACCTTGTACATTCTCATTCAGTCAGAAATGAAGCTGAAGGTCTCGGTAATTTTGACGGCAGAAGGGACCTGTACTTTCATCACGGTGCAAGAGGCGAACACCCCGCATGGGATTCTCTCTGTTTTGATTACGGCAAAAATGAAGTGCTGCATTTCCTGCTCTCAAACTGCCGTTTTCTCATGGATGAATATCATATTGACGGGTTCCGTTTTGACGGAGTTACCAGCATGATTTACCGACATCACGGACTGGACAGAGTTTTTACCTCGTACAGCGATTATTTCACCGATGAAACGGATGAAGATGCAATTACTTATCTGACGCTTGCAAATCTGCTTATTCATCAAATCAAACCAGATGCTGTGACTGTTGCAGAAGATGTATCAGGAATGCCCGGTACTGCCGCACCTTTTGAAGAAAACGGTATGGTTTTTGATTACCGTATGGCTATGGGAGTTACCGATATGTGGTTCAAAGTTTTTGATATTCCGGATGAAAACTGGGATATGCATTACATTTTCAATGAATGTGCAAACTGCAGAAAAGATGAACGGGCAATCAGTTATGTTGAGTGTCATGACCAGTCTATTGTCGGCGGTCAGACTGCGATTTTCCGTCTTATCGGCAGCAGAATGTATGACTGCATGAGCAAATTCATACTGTCCTCTGAAGTTTCAAGAGGGATTGCACTGCATAAACTTATCCGTCTGTTGACTTTCGGCTGTGCCGACAGCGGTTATCTGAACTTTATGGGTAATGAATTCGGACATCCTGAATGGATAGATTTTCCGAGAGCAGGAAACAACTGGTCAATGCACTATGCCAGACGGCAGTGGTCACTTGCAGAAGATGAAACATTGCATTACGGTGAACTCGGCAGCTTTGACCGTGCCATGCTGAAACTGCTTGATAATTACGATTTTCTCAAGTACAAATTAATTGCACTTGATATAAATAATGAACGCAAAACTGTTGCATTCTCCCGCGGAGATTTATGGTTCTTTTTCAACTTCAATGCAGATAAATCCTTCACAGACTTGAAATTCAATACTCTTGCCGGAGAATACGAACTTATTTTATCTTCAGATGATATTTCATTCGGCGGTTTCGGCAATATCAGAATACCGCAAACATTTTTTACCGCCGTCGAAAAAACAAATAATAATATAAATCATAAACTGTCATTGTATCTGCCGTCACGCAGTGCAATCGTACTTTTAAGGAAATACAAAAATGAATAACACACAGCAATCAGTCAGCCGCATCTTTGAATTTTTTGCAGAAATATGCAAAGTCCCGCATCCGTCATATCATTGTGACGACATGCGTAAATTTATGAAACATACAGCCGAAACCCGTAATCTTGAATACCGGGAAGACGACGCCGGCAATATCAGAATTGACCGTAAAAATGCTGATTATTCAAAAGCTGTCGCACTCCAGGCCCACATGGATATGGTACCTCAAAGCACTGATCCTGCTTTTGATTTTACAACTCAACCCATTGAATTTGAAGAAGTCGGTTCAGTTCTCCGCTCAAAAGGTCAGAAAACAACTCTCGGAGCAGATAACGGTATCGGTATGGCATCGGCACTTGCAGCAATGCTTGATGAAGATTTGAAAGATATTCCGCTATGTGCAATTTTTACCGTTGATGAAGAAGTCGGCATGTTCGGCGCACGCAGTATCAATAAGGATTTTCTCAACTGTCAGGCTCTATTCAACCTTGACTCGGAAACATGGGGAGAGATTATCATCGGCTGTGCCGGAGGAACCCGTATAACAAGTGACATTCCGCTGACAAAACAGAAAACTCCGCCTGAATGTACTTGCGGGATAAAGTGTTACTGCAAAGGTCTCAAAGGAGGTCACTCCGGAGTTGATATCCATTTAAACCGCGGCAATGCTATTCTGATACTGCTCGACTTTATCAGTGAAAGCGGTGTGTATGTAAACAGCTTAAGAGGCGGCACTCTGCCCAATGCAATTCCACGGGATGCGGAATTCCATGGAGCGGTACAGGATATTGAAGAACTGAAAAAATTTACAGCTGAATACAATTTGAAAATCAGAAAAACTTTTGATACATTTGATGATTTTGAAATCGTTATAGAAGAACTTGACAGTATCCCTGAATACTGCATTGAAAATTTCTGCAATACTGCGCGTATCATAAAAAGTGCCGAATACGGTGTTGTCGATGTTGCCGAAGATTACGGATGTGTCGCAACTTCAAATAACCTTGCAATTGCTGAAGGCGGATGCGATTCTCTCCGTCTGGTGATGTCGCTCCGCAGTATTTTCAATCAGGACAAAGCAAAACTCACACAATCTGTTTCTGAATATTTTTCCCGAATCGGCGGCAAAAATGAAATCAGCGAAGGCTGTCCTGCATGGGAAAGTTCAAATTCTCCTGAATTTTTGAAAATGCTCTCAGATACATTCAATGAACTTTTCAATGCTTATCCGAAAATAAAATATATCCATGCGGGGCTTGAATGCGGACTTTTTCAGAGCATAAATCCGAACATCCCGATCATCTCTTTCGGACCTACCATCCGTTTTCCGCACTCCCCGTCCGAAGAGCTGGATCTTGCGACTTTGAAAAATTTTTACATTTTTCTTGCAAATATATTGCAAAAACTCTTGAAAAAATAAAATTCAAGTTGTATCTTATCCAAACACTGAAAAAATCAACTTTATTTAAGGAGTTTTATAATGAAACAAAAAATGCTTCTCGTGCTTGCCGTATTTTTCGGTTTTCTGGCTTTTATACTGAGTTACGCCCAACTCAATGCTGAAAAGAAAAAAATCATGGGTGAAGCTGAAACAATTTATGTCATTCAGCTGAAAAAAGACAAATCCGCCAATGAAGAAATCCTTATGACCGATATCGCCCGCAAAGAAATCAAGCGTATGCGCGACAGCGGTATCAACACACGGGAAATCCCATGGTCTCAGGCTGTCAATGTAGTAGGCAGACAACTGGAAGCATCAATGCGCAAAGGTCAGATACTTCAGGATACCGACCTCAAACTCGTAACTCAGCGTCAGGGTTTTACCACTCATGTCCGCAAAGGATACCGTGCAATATCCATTCCCGTTGATGCCACAAGTTCAGTTACCAATTTAATTCAGCCGCAGGATAATGTTGATGTTATCGGCACTTTCCGTTTCCCCGACCTCAAAGGAGACAGCGCACTTGATACCGTCACCATGACTATTCTCCAGAATGTCAAAGTCCTCGCTGTCGGACGCCGTTACGGAGCGTATGCCGCCGACCCGCAGGGATTGAACCGCAACTCATATAATACAGTTACTCTGATGCTGCTCCCGCATGAAGTTGAAATGGTGGTTTTTGCCAGTCAGAAAGGCAGATTGAGCCTCAGCCTCAGAAACTATAATGAAACTGAAATTCTCTCCGATACTCCGAGCATTGATTTCCGCAAACTTGAAAAAGAACTTCCCAACTACAATAAAATAAGAGAACGCAGTCAAAAAGGTTTCTGATATGGTCGAACTTTACATAACTCAACCTGATAAAAAATCAGTCAAAGCCAAACTGCAGGAGGGCATTTATTATGTCGGCAGCAGTCAGGCTGACTGTCAGCTCTATTTGAAATTTCCCGGAGTTTCACGAAAACATCTGGAAATGCGGGTCAAAGGTTCTTCTCTTTTTATTCAGGATTTGAACAGTGCAAACGGAACTTTGTTGAATAATGTGGCACTTACTCCGAATAATATCGTTGCTGTTCCTCCCGGCGGAATTGTACAAATCGGCAGCGTCCTTATCCGCATGGAAAGTTCAAATGCCGCAGCTCCGGCAGCACCGCAGCATAATTCAACTCACGCCGAACCGCAGACTCCTGCAGCACCTCCGCAAAAAAAGGAAAAAATTCTTGACTCCGATCTTGATGAATTCGGTAAGGAAAAAATTCCGCTTCTGACTATTTCAGGCATTCCTGACTCCGCCCGTCCGGTTATTCAGGAAATCAAAAAACACGCTCATATTGAACTTTTGAAACGGCTCAATCTCAAAAAACTTGCCGTTGCAGGAGCATCCGATGAAAGTCTGGAGCAGAAAGCCCGCGAGACAATCAAAGAAATTGTAAGTCAACTCAATATCAATTTGCCGTCAAATATCAAAAAAGAAGTCATTGAACAGGAACTTCTCCACGAAGCAATCGGACTCGGTCCTTTGGAATATCTGCTCAAAGTGGATAAAATAACAGAAATTATGGTCAACGGCCCCGACCAGGTATTTGTGGAAAAAGGCGGCGTTCTGTACCGTACCGATACCGCTTTTGCTGACAACAATCAGGTTCTGTCCGCCATTGAGCGTATCGTTGCTCCGCTCGGACGCCGCATTGACGAAAGTTCTCCGATGGTTGATGCCCGACTCCCCGACGGTTCCCGTGTAAATGCAGTCATTCCGCCGCTGTCTCTGATAGGTCCCACTATCACTATCCGTAAATTTTCAAAAAAACCGCTTCAGGCCCAAGACCTTATAAATTACGGTTCAATCTCAAACAATATCGTTAAGTTTCTTGATACCTGTATCAAACTGCGCAAAAATATTATCATTTCCGGCGGTACAGGTTCAGGAAAAACTACACTGCTTAATGTTTTGAGTTCCTTCCTCCCCAATCGTGAACGCATCATCACCATTGAAGATGCCGCCGAACTTCAGCTGCATCAGGAGCATCTGGTGCGTCTGGAATCCCGTCCGCCCAATGTCGAAGGCAAAGGTGAAATAAATATTCGTGACCTCGTCCGCAACTCTCTGCGTATGCGTCCTGACCGTATCGTCATCGGTGAATGCCGCGGAGGTGAAGCTTTGGATATGCTGCAGGCAATGAATACCGGTCACGACGGATCACTTACAACCGTTCACGCCAACTCTCCCCGCGATGCGCTTGCCCGTCTGGAAACGCTGGTGATGATGGCAGGTTTTGACCTGCCGCTCAAAGCTATTCGCGAACAGATTTCATCCGCTATCCATATCGTTGTGCAGATCAGCCGTGAACGCGACGGCTCCCGCAAAGTAACCCATATCAGCGAAATTACCAAAATGGAAGGCGATATTATCACCATGCAGGATATTTTTCTCTATCGCCATGACGGCTGGACGGAAGACGGCAAAATGGTCGGCAAACATGTTTCAACCGGAGCTGTTCCGAGTTTTGTTGAAGATATTGAACGGGCAAAACTTCCGTTGGATATGAGTATATTCACCCCCGGCAGAGAGGAGTAAATCATGAGCAATACTTTCATACCTCCGCTTTTGGCGATGTGCAGTGTGTTCTGCCTTACGCTGGCAGTTATCGACATTTTTCTTTTCATTTCAAAACGCTATAAAGATAAATATATCGAAGAAACAGGAATTGAGCTTGACGATATCCTGCTGCAATTGCCTGCGGCGCGTATTCTGGACTTGAATTTGGCAATAAGCATCGTATTCGGTGTGCTTGCGGCACTGTTTTATTCACTCAGAGTACAAACACCTCAGCCCATGCACATTTTTGTATTGTTTATAATATTTTTTGTTGCAACTTTTCCGATTCCCAAACTTATTTTGCGGGTGATGAAAAAGAAACGCACCGAAAAATTCAATATCCAGCTGGAAGGCGCACTCGGCAATGTGGCAAGCAGCTTGAAAGCAGGATTTTCCATCAATCAGGCTTTTGAAGAACTTGCAAACAGCAATAAACACCCTCTGGCAGTTGAATTCCGTATGCTTATGCAGGAAATCCGACTCGGTGTTACCATGGATGATGCTCTTGAAAATATGAACCGCCGCATCGGCAGTGATGACTTTGAACTTGTCGCAACTGCAGTTATTACCGCCCGTCAGACAGGCGGTGAGCTGACAGGTACTCTTGAGCGATTGGCAGGACTTATCCGCGAGCGTATGCGTATCAACAGCAAACTCAGAGCAATGACCTCCATGGGCAGACTTCAAGCTCTGATGATCGGTTGTATGCCGTTTTTGCTGCTGTGGGGTATGTATTATGTCAGTCCTGCGATGGTTTCAGCGTTTTTCAGTACACCTGCCGGATATATCGGCATGGCAGTTGTCATTGTATTGGATATAACAGGCTTTCTGGTAATCAAAAAGATAACAACTATCGACGTATGAGGAAACAACAAAATGCTAATAACTATATCTGCAATATTCATCGGAATTTCAGCATTTTGCTTTGCAATGCTGTTTATAAATTTTATGCAGTCGATTTCTGTTGATGATACAGAAGCTGCACAGCCGACATCGACCGGCAGACTTTCTCTGTCGCTTCGTATGACATTGCCGCTGGTCAAATTTTTCCGCCCGCTGGCATCCAATGAAAATTTATCTACCCGCTGTCAATTTCTGGATATGCGTCTGGGCATGGCAGGGCTGAGTGATGTTATTACAGGCAGAGATTTTCTGGCATTGCAATTCGCTCATGTATTTATCGGACTGCTGGTATTTTTATTGTGCGGATATCTTTCCCGCGGCATGCTCGGTATTATACTCGGACTGCTTGTTGCCGCCTCCCCCGCATTGTATCTGAACGGAGTTATCAAACGACGCCACACAGAAATCATGCGCGCACTGCCGAACCTGCTTGACTTGCTGACTCTTTCTGTTGAAGCCGGCAAAGACTTTATCAGTTCTCTCCGTGATATCCTTGCCAAACGCAAACCGGATGCGCTCAATGAAGAATTTTCAAGAGCCTTTAACGAAATCCAGCTCGGAAGAAAACGCTCAGAAGCATTAAAAGAACTCTCTTTGCGGGTCAATCACGCTGACTTGAGTTCAGTTCTGAATGCCATTATTCAGGCAGAGGAACTCGGTGTAAGCATCGGCGAACTGCTTCGTATCCAGGGCGATATGCTCCGAAACAAACGCTTTACTCTTGCGGAAAAACTTGCCAATGAAGCTCCGGTTAAAATAATTCTGCCTATTGTAGCATTTATTTTCCCCGCAGTTCTGATAATTCTCATAGGACCGATTGCCATGCAGGCTGTAAATATGTTTTAATATGATAAAAAATCTGACAAAAAATACAATTATTGCACATAATGAACTTGTTGCCCGTTCTCTTTTTGACCGTGGCACAGGTCTTTTGTGCAAAAAATTTACTGCCGGCAAAATGGATGCCATGGTATTTGAAAGATGCCGCAGTCTGCATACTTTCTTTATGAAGTATAAATTTGATGCTTTTTTTGTTGACAAATCGAAAAAAGTAATTACATTATATAAAGATGCACGCCCGTGGCGCATTTTCAATGCCGACGCCGGATGGCCGGCAAACTGCACAGCAATTGAATGTCCGTCCGGGACAATAGAAAGAACAAACACCGCTGTCGGTGATATAATAGAATGGAACAACGAATAAACGGAAAAATAAGATGAAAATAACTTTTCTGAATACCAATCGGCAAGAAATGACCTTTGATAACGGCATTATAACTGTCGGACGAGAAGAAGATAATTTAATACAGCTGCTGTCTGACGGCATATCCCGTCATCACGGAAGAATTTATTCAGATGCAGACGGCAACTGGTTCGTTGAAGACTTGGGCAGTACCAACGGAATCCGTCTGAACGGAAAAAGAATTACAGGAGCTGTGAAACTTGCCGAAGATGATGTTATGGATTTTCATCAGGACAAACTCAAAATCAGCGGCATTGCAGCATTTGAAACTATCGCATTCACTCCTGTATCCACTGATACCGCAAAAATTTCCGTCAGTGATGTTGTTCCTTTTGATCAAACAGGTTCCGCATCTTTTGACCCGATAATTCCTGCTGCCGATGATGCAAGCAGTATTCTTATTGCGCCTGCATCTCCCGCATCGGAACAACAGTCAAACAAAACTCCTGAGATGGAACAACTTGCAGAATTTATCCAGCAAAATACCAATAATCTTTTTAACTCAGGCATAAAAAAAGAAACTGATTATGAAAATAGTTCTAAAAAAAGCAAATCAAAATTCAGCAATAAACTTTTTTATGTCACTCTTATATGCGCAGTTGTTGTAATTGCAGCTTTCCTTATAAAAATACTTGAAGACAAAAAAGCTCCGGTGACAAAAGAATCAAGTAACAAAACAGTCAAAGAATATCCGCTGTATATTACTTATGTTAAAGAAAATATAACTCCGAACAATGTGTTCCGTTTCCAGCTCATAATTGAAGACGATCAGGCAAGTTTCAGTGTTGACGACCTCAAATCTCAACTCCGTTACGGTCCGATAAATCTCCCGGTTCCTGACAACGATATAACAAAATTAAAACAGGTCGTTACTGAATCCAAATTTATGAAACTGAAACCTGTTTCACCGGGAATTTTCAATAATAACGAGCGTGAGTTCAAAGAACTGAATATCATTTACGGTCCGTCAAACAATCATATCATACTTCAAAACCGCCCTGCCCCGCGTGAATTTATGGATATTGAAGAGGCGATAAATGTTTTTGCTGAAAGCTGTAATATGGCAACCTTTTCGCTTTCGCCGGCAGAGCTTCGCGAACAGGCACTTATTCACTTCCGTACAGCAGAAGACAAATTTGCCAATTATGAAACAAATCTTGCCAATCTCAAAGAAGCAATCAACAGTTACAATATCGTAATTGAATACCTCTCCGGCATGACCCCTGAACCGAAAATCCGCCGGGAATCTGCAACACAAATCAAACGCGCCAAAGAATTGCGTGACCGTTTTATTCAGCAGTACCGTTCTCAATACGTCAGTATGCTCAATCAGAGAAAACTTACAGAAGCCAAAGATGCTCTGGAAAATTTACTTAAACTATATGATCCAAATACCAAAGAACATCAGCTTACCAAAGAGCGTTTAATCAAAATTGATACAATCCGCAGAAGACTTGAAAGAAAAAAATAAGGTGATTTTATGAAATATTTCAAACATGTAAATTTTATATTCATCATATCGGCATTATGTATATTTGCATGCGGCTGCAAAAAACAGCCGGCAAAAAAAGCTGATAACAAAGGAAAAAAACATATCCAAACCGACCCCGCCGGAGCTTCCATAATTTTCAAAGGCAAAGAAATCGGCAAAACTCCGTACACAATTAGTGCCAAGCCCAATTTTTATGTACTTAAATTGACAAAACAAGGCTATCGCACCCGTTACATCTCATTCAATATCACCAAGGGACAGAACAAAGACGAAAAATATATTCTGAAAGAAGCCACTGCATCAGCACTTGTTGACAGTCAGCCGTCAGGAGCTTATGTTATCTACAAAGGTCAGCGTATCGGTGAAACTCCGTGCGTTATGCCCGACCTTGCATTCGGCAATCACAGTATCCGTTTGGAAAAAGGCGGATATGCCGCCAAAGATTTAAACTTTAATGTAAACTCCGACCGACCGCTGAAAATATCAACTTCCCTGGAAAGCAATATCGGTATTGTCGTAATTAATACCAATCCCCAGGGTGCAAGAGTTATTCTCAACGGCAAAAATATCGGCGTTACCCCGTTCAAAGGAGAATATCCCGACGGCGAATACAAATTGACGCTTCAACGCTCAAATTATCTTGACCTTACAACCACATTGGCTATCAGCAAGGGAAAAACCGTTAAACGCAGTTATAAACTTCATCAACGCCCCGGCTCTTTTAAAATCATCACCGACCCGCCGGGGGCAAAAATATATTTCGGAGGCAAGTTTGTCGGAAACAGCCCGGTAACAATAAAAAATCAAACAGCCAATCAGGATCATCCTCTCATAATTCAAGCCCCCGGATTTGCTGACCAGAAACACAATATCCGCACTTCACCGGGCCGAGAAGCAACTTTTACCTACAACCTGAAACGCAACCGCGGTGATTTGGAACTTGTAATCAATCCTCCCGGTGTTGCAGTGTATGTTGATAACGAGAAATACGGCGTCACCCAAAAAGCCGATACCGACAAAACTTCCAAAATCATGGTTGTTAAGAACCTTTCTCCCGGCACTCATACGATCCGCTATACTCACCGCCGCGCAATCCCGACAAGTAAAACAATCAAAGTAAAAATCACTGCCGGCGAAACCACCAGAATTGACTCGCAGTCTCTCTGGGTTCCCAACGCCGAACTCATTTACAACGATGACTCCCGTGAAACTGTCATCATCCTCAGCGAAGACGGCAAGGGCGTATATGTTGAACCCCAAAACGGTATCCGCTATACAGTTCTGCGCAGCAAACTCAAAAAAATCAACTATTTCAAAGATAAAGAATAATTCCGCGGCAAAAGGAATGTTTGTAAAGCCGCAACTCTGGCGTCAGTGGGAAAGCGAGTTGAATGTCTGACATTTCTGACAACCAAGACCTGTCAGACATATCAAACGCCCCCATGCCTGCACACAAATCTGACTGATAGCTGCGCTCTCGCGTGATTCGGGCAGAAAAAATTATTTGCAAGTGATTTTTTTGCCTTGATTTTTCATTTTTGGTGTATTATATTACGGCAAAACGCAATAACTTGTAATTTTGTGAGGTTTAATATTATGGATATCAAAGATTTTGAAGTTGGAAAACTCGGAGAATGTACTATTAACAATCCTATCCGTCATGCAGATTTTGTTGACGATTTGCAGAGAATAGTTTATCCTGCCGAAATCGGAAATATTAAACAATATCTTGATAAATTTGATAAACTGCCGAGTTTTGAAACAGCCGGTATTCGCTCAAAAATTTTCCATGACCCGGCATGGAGCAAAGCCGCAATCATCACTGCAGGCGGTCTCTGCCCCGGCTTGAACCATGTTATAAAATTTCTCACCCGTACTCTGCGCGCTGAATACAAAATACCTGTAGTTTACGGCATCCGTTACGGTTACAGAGGACTCATTCCCGACTATCACCATGAACCTATAATTCTCACCGAAGACAATGTTGACGATCTGCATGAAGCAGGCGGCTCGATTCTCGGTTCATCCAGAGGCAGACAGGATGAAGAAACTATGGTCGATACTCTGGTCAGAATGAATATCAACCTCGTTTTCTGTATCGGCGGTGACGGAACTTTGCGCTGCGCCCATGATATTGCCCAGGTTATCAAAAAACGCAAACTGGCAATCAGCATCATCGGTATTCCCAAAACAATTGACAATGACATCTCATTTATTGATAAATCTTTCGGTTTTGAAACTGCAGTTTACTCGACCGGGATGTTCATCTCTGCCGCACACAATGAAGCCAAAGGCGCATACAACGGTATCGGACTTATAAAAGTTATGGGCCGCGATTCAGGCTTTATCGCTGCTTATGCCACACTTGCCAACAGTCATATCAACTACTGCCTCATTCCTGAAGCTCCGCTGATTCTTGACGGTGCAGGCTTGGACGCATTTCTTCCCAATCTGGAAAATCGTCTCAACCAAAAACACCACGCCGTCATCATTGTTGCTGAGGGTACCGGACAAGACCTTTTCAAAAATCAGGAACGTAAAAAAGACGCTTCAGGCAACATTCTCCACAACGATATCGGATTGCTTCTCAAAGACAAAATTATTGAGTACTTCAAAAACAAAGAAATTGAAGTCAACCTCAAATATTTTGACCCGTCATACGCTATCCGCAGTGTTCCCGCCCGCGGTACCGATGCTGTTTTCTGCGCCATGCTCGCCCAGAATGCAGTCCATGCGGCAATGTCAGGACGCACTGATATAGTCATCGGACACTGGCATGAGCATTTTACCCATGTGCCGATTAAACTTGCCACCGGACAGCGCCGCAAAATCGACCTGAAAAGCCAGCTGTGGAACAGTGTAAAATCCGCAACATGGCTCTATAAATAAAAAAGGAACTTTATGATAAAATCTTTTTACTTGCGGCTGTTTTTCCTCGGCTTGCCGGGTGTTTATCTGGCTTTATGGCTCAGCCGTTTCAGCTTAAGCATGGTCAACGCCATACCGTATTATTACGGTATGGTAATGACAGCGGCAAGTTTTTTCTGCGGTATGCTGATAAGTTTCATTCTGTATCCGTACTTCCGTAAGTTTTTCAACCACAGCTGGCTGCAAATTTATCTCGCCTCTCTTGCCATTCTTACGGCCGGGGATTTCTTTCGGATAACGGATGCCGGAACGGCTGCAAAATATGAATTGATTTATTACTTTACAGGCTTATCTCTGTTGGGATTTTTATGCTGTCTCTGCATGCAGTATTCGCTTAAAAAAGAAAAAAATACATTACTCGGCGGTTTTATTGCAGGCAGTATTCTTGCTTACTTCATCGGAGTAAAATACTTTGAACAGTCACATCTTGAAATATATCTGGGCATACCTGTTATCTGCATTGTGCTGCTGAACCAGATTTTTATTTTTCCGCACCGCACAATCAAAAGATTTGCCGTCACGCTGCTGCTGGCGGCACTCAATATTTTTATATGCCTCAAAATTCATAATATTCAGCGTAATGAAAATACCGTATCTTTGACCAACATCGGTTACAGTGAACTGAAAATACATAAAAATACAGTTGATATCATTGACCACCGCCGGCAGGTAATCCGTGATATAAAAAGTTCAAGTATGCAAAATATCGCAGATTTACCTGTTTATCAACTGCAAACCGACAAAGACGAACTCCGTGTTTTATTTATCGGCTATCCCGGAAGCATCACGCCATTATCGCTGTACCGTTCTCCGTTTATCAAAAAAGTTGATATGTACTTCTGGGATATGCCGACGCCGAAAGGTTTTCTTAAACCGAATATTCATCCATATCATTTTTATCTTTCGGAATGGAATTTTCTGAAAAAATTCAAAGAAAAAAAATACGATTTGATAGTTATTGAAAATATCCCTGATGAAAGTGAATCATGTCAGCGGATTTTTATTCATTATGCAAAACGGATGCTCAATCAGCCGCACGGTGTTATCGCTTTTCCGGAAAATCTCGGACGCAAATACGACGGGCAATATATCAAAGCTACTCCGGAGTCATCACTTATCATGCTCATGGGCGGTGAAAGTACGGAAGATATTTCCGTGCTTGAAAAACGCGGAGAAAAAATCCTGCGCAAAAAATTCGGTGAAAATCAATTCCCCCCGATAAATCTGACAGGCAAAATCATCAACTCTTTTAATACTTCAAACTCAACTGCAAGTTATGAAAATACAGTTTTTTCATCGTTGCTTGCGCCTGCAATATGGCAAATTATACTCTGGTGCGGACTCGGAATTTATCTTATCTGGCGTCTTTTCAAATGCCGTTACCGCAACAATCAGAACGGATTTTTTGCCTTTGAAGCCGGGTTCACCTTCTGCATTGTAATTTTCAGTTCACTGATGCTGCTGTCAGAATTGAGACTGGTGTATCCCTATTTCACCCCTGCCCTTTTCGGTATTTCAGTTATGGTGATGCTGCCTTTGAATAATAAAAAAACAGCATTTGTAATGCAATCGGCATTAGTCGGGCTTTTATTTTATTTTTCCTCGATAAATTTTGTCCGTGCGTTACCGCCGATATACCTTGTCCCGATTCTGCTGCCGATGAGTTTTATCGCCGTTGCCGGCACTCTTAATAATTGCAGTATGCAGACGCAAAAAAATCATCCGGACCGCCGTTACATTTTCTTTACAATCGGCATACTGCTGACGCTTTTGCTTTTGCTGAATGCCAAAAATAATCATCTTTATCCGACGCTGATTTATATAGCATTGATTTCAAGAATTCTCTATTACTTTAAAATATAAACAACCAACCAAGGAGGTCATTATGTGGCTTTACATCATTCTCGGAATAGCAATTTTGCTGTTTTTGTATCTGTTCTTCATCATCATCCCCATCCGTCACTGGATAGCGGCGATATTTTCAGGAGTAAATGTCAGCATTTTTTCACTTATCGGCATGCGGCTGCGTCAAGTTCCGCCACAGCTCATTGTTGATGCTATGATTCAGACTCAGAAAGCAGGCATCCACATTCCGTCAGATATACTTGAAGCGCATTATCTTGCAGGCGGCAATGTTCTGCGTGTAGTTTCCGCTCTGGTCGCCGCAGACAAAGCAGGCATGGATTTGTCCGTAGAACGCGCAACCGCCATCGACCTTGCAGGCCGCGATGTCCTTGAAGCAGTCAAAATGTCCGTCAATCCCAAAGTCATTGAAACACCCGAAGTCGCCGCCGTTGCCAAAGACGGTATTCAGGTCAAAGCTATTGCCCGTGTTACCGTCCGTGCCAATATTGACAGACTTATCGGCGGTGCAGGTGAACAGACCATTCTCGCCCGTGTCGGCGAAGGCATCGTCACTACTATCGGCTCATCCGAAAATCACAAAAAAGTCCTTGAAAACCCCGATATGATTTCAACCACCGTTCTCAACAAAGGATTGGACTCCGGCACAGCTTTTGAAATTCTTTCTATTGATATCGCCGACGTCAATATCGGCAAAAATATCGGTGCTCAACTCCAGACCGACCAGGCAAACGCCGATAAAAATATCGCTCAGGCAAAGGCCGAGGAACGCCGCGCCATGGCTGTTGCCTCCGAACAGGAAATGAAAGCAAAAATCAGCGAAATGCGAGCTTTGCTGGTCGAAAAAGAAGCCACCGTACCGCTGGCTCTGGCTCAGGCTTTCCGTAACGCTGCTCAAAAATAAATGATGAAAGGAATATAAAAAATGAGTACCGGTCTTTTAATTCTTATAATTGCTGCAATCATCTTTCTTATCATAATGTTTTGTGTCGTAATTCCGATTCCGCTGTGGATTGCGGCGGTATTTTCCGGAGTACGCATCAAAATTGCAAGTCTTGTCGGAATGCGTTTGCGCCGTGTACCACCGAGCATTATTCTTTCTGCCATGATTCAGGCAAAGAAAGCCGATTTACACGATGTCACCAGCGACGCACTTGAAGCGCATTATCTTGCAGGCGGTCACGTTCTGCGGGTGATTTTCGCACTCGTTGCCGCAGATAAAGCACGCATCCCCCTCACCTTGCAGAAAGCCACTGCCATCGACCTTGCAGGCCGTGATGTTCTTGACGCAGTGAAAATGTCTGTCAATCCCCGCGTTATTGAAACTCCGATGGTCACCGCAGTTGCCCAGGACGGTATCCAGCTTATCGCCGTAGCCCGTATCACCGTTCGTGCCAACATTGACCGTCTGGTCGGCGGTGCCGGAGAGGAAACCATTCTTGCCCGTGTCGGCGAAGGCATTGTCACTACCATCGGTTCATCCGATACACACAAAAAAGTTCTTGAAAATCCCGATATGATTTCCAAAACCGTTTTGAGCAAAGGTCTCGACTCCGGCACAGCTTTTGAAATTCTCTCAATTGATATCGCCGATGTTGATGTCGGCAAAAATATCGGTGCCGAACTCCAAATGGCGCAGGCAAATGCCGATAAGGAAATCGCTCAGGCAAAAGCCGAAGAACGCCGCTCCATGGCTATCGCTTATGAACAGGAAATGCGGGCAAAAATCCGCGAAATGGAAGCAAAAGTCGTCGAAGCCGAAGCTCAGGTTCCGCAAGCTATTTCCGATGCACTCAACAGCGGCAGACTCGGTATCATGGATTATTACAACATGAAAAATATCATGGCAGATACCGATATGCGCCACTCCATCGCCCACCCCGCAAGCAGCAAACAGCAAGGAAAATAATCCATGGATGACTGGTTGGAAATTCTGATATTTGCAATAGTCATTATTGCCAACATTATTGGCGGCATAGTCAAGACAAAAAAGAAATTGTCTGAAAGAAGACTTGAACAATCCACCGTCAATAATGAAGAAAAATATTACGAAGAAGAGTTTGACGAAGAAGAACTGTCAGATTA
>JAZOSO010000084.1:0-2374 GCA_045657185.1 Victivallaceae bacterium
ATACTTACTTTCAGCAAAACGCGCTGTTCTTTTTATCAATTGCAACAGCAACGGGCGAAGCATTTCCGTCATTGTCAAAACTATGCAATAACTATCTTGCAACATCGAAAATAAGGCTTTTCTTTTTACTGCGAAATGAGGTGAAAGACCACGCCGCCGCACCGAAAATGAAAATCAGTGCAGGAAGATGATAACGCGGCATAACCACCGGTCCCGGCAGGAATATATAATAAAATGATAATGCACCCCAGAGAATTATATACATCCAACGCTTTTTGAAATTTATAACTGCATGAACAAGGAAAATCAGACACCCCAAATAACCCAATGCAGTAAAAATCAGAAGCGGCGACAGTGCAATCAAAAGCCACGCTCCGCCGTCAGCAAAGTAATGCTTAACTGCGGCAATAAGTCCGTCTTTACGCAAAATTCCGAGTGTCCCCCTCCCCGATGTCGAAAAGCCGGTATTTTCAGAAACCGTCGGCACATCCGGCAGCATTATCTGCCATTGCGGCAAATGGGTAATAATGAAACTTGCAGGATATTTTTTTATAATTGAACTGAAAAGTTCCTTATTATATTTTATAGAATCTCTAACGGAATTTTTCGGCATCTGACTCTGCAATTCAGCAAGGACATCATTGGAGTTGCGTTTTTCGGCATGGGCAATAACAGCGGAACAATTGTGAACGGAAGCATTATAAGCATTATATTCCAGACTCCAGACACCGTAACGGTCATAATTGTATTTCATAAACGGAAATAAAAGAACCATAACAAGAATAAAATTAACCAGCAGAGCAAGTACACACTTCCACTTCGGCCGCACAATAAACAAGGCAAGCACCGGCGCAACAGCCAATATCCACGGCAGATTTACCCCGCGCGACAGTGCCGCAAGCGTACCGAACCCCAAAGCATAAGCAAAATCTATCAGCCGCTTCGTTTCATACGCACGCACCACACAAAATACCTGCCACGCAACGAAAAATGTAAACAGCGTATCACTCAAAATCAAAGGCGCATGTCCGATTGAAGTTACATTGCAACACCACAAAAGCGCAGCGATAATTCCTCCTGCATTTCTTTTGCTCAACAATTTACCGAGATATGCTATCGGAAAAATTGTCAATGAACTCAAAAATATTCCGAACAACGAATATTCCGCAAAAGCATTTCCGGCAAATTGTTTGAACAACCAATAAACCATACACGGCAACGGCGCACGAAAACCCCAGTCAAATCCTGCCGCATCATAACAATATGACAAACTGTCAGGACGCATCATAAAATTTTCCGGCACCATATTGCCGTACGGTATCGCCAACAGCAGCCGTAAAAAATATGCCAGACAGAAAATCCCGACAAGTGCGGTGCGGAAAGAAAATTCACTTTTTACCGCAGAAATATTTTTTTCCCCTGCAACTTTGCCCGACGGAATGGAAAAACGATAGAGAAAAGTCAGCCACAGTGCTTCAAAACCGTCTTTCAAACGGATTTTTTTGCCCTCATCAACCTTGCGCGGATAATATGAAATCGGAACTTCAACAATATTAAATCCCATACGGAGCAGTTTGGCAGTAACTTCAGGTTCCCAGCCGAATTTATCGTTTTTGAACTTGATACTGCGAATCAAATCACCGTCAAAAGTTTTATAACAGGTCGGTTCGTCACTCAAACTTGTACCGTAAAGAAGATTGAACAACAGCGACACACTCAAGCCGCCGAGATAGAAAAACCATGAAGATTTGGTACGGTTGCGGATGTTGCGCTCCCTTGAACCGTAAACGACTTGCGTTTCTCCGTTCAAAATCGGCTGAATACATTTTTCATAATCACAGGGGGCGTATTCACAATCAGCGTCCTGAATAATAACAATATCTCCTGTGGAATTCTCAATCCCCATCCGCACGGCGGAACCTTTGCCGCCGTTGGCTTTTTTGAAATATTTCACTTCACATTCAGACTGATGCAAATCAATCCATTTTTTTATTTCAAGTTCAGAATTATCCGTCGAACCGTCATTGACAATGACTAACTCTTTGCTGATTGACAAAGGCGCATCAAGCACCATATCCAACGCAGTGGATACAGTCCTTTCTTCATTGTAACACGGTATTATAATTGACAGCTTTTTCATATATTTTCCCGAATTTGATGTTTCGTATAAAATATACCGTATAATATTTTTTGTCAAGTGCGCATACCATTTTTCAAAGTTTTTTTGCCCAACAGAACAATCAAAGTATCAGAAAAATCCGACTGTCAGACCATTCAGACAATAAAAAAATACTCTTTTCTTTTTTGAAAAGGATGGGGTTCGGGGAAGGGAAAACTTTTTTCTTTTAATCAAGAAACAAGTTTTCCCTTCCCC
>JAZOSO010000085.1:0-1929 GCA_045657185.1 Victivallaceae bacterium
AACTTGTTTCAACAAGGTTTCCCCTCCCCGAAAAATCATCCTTTCACAGCCTTAACTATTGCTGCTGCGTCTTTAAGAATATCTTCAGCAGATTTTCCTGTTTTGTACAATGCGCTGCCGATACCGACACAGCAGCAAACCTCCATAAAGTCGGCAATATTACCTGCATTTACTCCGCCGAATGCCATAATCGGAGTTTTGATAACTGCTTTGAGGTCTCTGATATAAGCAGCACCGAGACAGGCAGGAAAAAGTTTGAGATAATCTGCTCCCGCCCTGACTGCCTCAAAAGCCTCTGTCGCAGTAAAAAATCCGGGAATTGAAAACATTCCGAGTTTCCCGGTCTCCTTTATAACTTCAATATCGGTATTAGGCGAAATAACAAAAGATGCTCCGACTTTATATACATTATTTACATCTTCAACAGAAAGAACAGTTCCTGCGCCGACTGCCATTTTATTTTTACAATATTCCACAGCGGCGGCAAGACTTTTAATTGCATCGGGATAATTGAGCGGAATCTCAATTATACGGATTCCTGCCGCATAGAGAGCATCACAAACAGCAGCCACTTCATCTTCTGCAATACCGCGCAGAATTGCGACAACAGGACATTGTGCCATGAAATTTTCAAATTGTTCTTTCATCAGATAAAAATTCCCCTTTTGCAACCATTATATATCTTCTGATTTAAGTGTACGATTGATTTTATCAGCAAGGGCAATATATTCCGCAACGGACATGAGTTTTTTCTTTTCTTCTGCAACTTTTCTGCCTGTTGCAGCATCACCGAAAAGTAAATCTGCGGCAATAACTGCATTTACCATTGAGCTTTTGATATAAGCTGAATACGAATCCGCAATGTGAAAATCAATGCCGTGCAGAGTACCGCCGATACCGGGAACAAGTCCGTGAACCGCGGGGACTATCAATGCCGCATCACCCATATCAGTACTGCCGTTTGACCACGGCAAATCACCTCTGAACTCCTCATCGGGGAAGAGAAATTCTGTTGACTTTTTCATAACTTCTCCGAGAACATCATTGTTCCAAGTCGGCATATAACCGTTCAAAGATTCAATTGCAGCTTCACATTCAGCGGCTTTGGCGGCATACATTACTACTTTATCAAAGCGGTCGTTGAGTTCAACCATTTTTTCAACTGTATCAGAGCGGAGCATATAATCCATACTTACATGGTCGGGAACGATATTTACCGCATTGCCTCCTTCCGTCACAATCCCGTGTATACGGATAGTGGAATCACTGCTGTAAGATTCACGCAAAAGGGCAATCGCATTAAGTGCAAGCGTCATGGCATTAAGAGCATTTCTGCCGTTATGAGGACTTGCGGCATGACAGCTTTTACCGCGGAAAATGATTTTTTTATTAATTGCTCCGTTATGTCCCGCATAGCCGAAACGCGTGCTTGAGTGGTGCATGAAAGCAATATCAATATCATCAAAAACGCCCTCGCGTATAAGCTGGGATTTGCCGGCAATTGATTTGATTTTACCCGCTTTAATGAGAGACTTGCGGTAATCCATCTCAATTCCCTCCTCTGCCGGACAACCGATAAAAGCGATTTTACCCGAAAGATGTTCAGCCGCACCCGATTTTACCAAACCGATTGCCGCACCGAGAAATCCCGCTGCGCAGGCATGGTGACCGCAGGCATGAACTGCACCTGTTTCTTTGACACATTCAGGATGATTAGGCAGAATAAGAGAGTCAAGCTCACCGAGAATTGCAACTGTCGGACCGGGGCGGCCGGTATCAATATCAGCTCGGAAACCGGTTAATGCAAGATTTGTTTTGACCTCAAGACCGAGTTTCTGCAATTCACCGACAAGAAATTTTGAAGTTTTAACTTCACGATAACCCGGTTCAGCATTACGCCAGATATATTCACCGGCATCACTGATTTCT
>JAZOSO010000086.1:0-6207 GCA_045657185.1 Victivallaceae bacterium
ATATTTCGCCGAAAAACAACCTGACGCACCCAGCCACTGACACTCACGCGCCAGCGTCACATCGCTCCGGGTCGTACCCGGCGCCGGGTGCAGGGGCGGGGTAAGCCCCTGCAAAAAAAGCACAAGATACAGCTATCTCCCCATATTGGGAACATAGCGTTCTTAAAAAAGTCTTTTTTCTCTTCAAGTATCAATTTTTATTGAGAATATCGCATTTAATTTACGAATTTATCCCACGGAATATTTACTTTTCGGCTGTTGCTGATGATGTCGTCAACATGGAGCAGAAGCGGGAAGTCGGCGGGATTGATTTTGCCTGCGGCGGCACGGATGCGGAGTGATTGAGCGACCCGTTTGGCAACGACGAGGGATTCGAGTGTGACGCCTTTGAGTTTTTCAAGAGCTTCGTTTATGCTGTACCCTTCGCCGAGGAGGATGCCGACTTGACGGGTGCGTCCTCCGTAAACAGTAACATACAAATCGCCGACACCGATAAAAAAACTGTCTTCAGTTCCTCCGAGCAGCTGAACGAGTTTGCGCATTTCTCTGGAAGATTGCAGAAAGACTGCCGCCTGAGAGTTGTAATGCAGCTCTTCTTTACCGCATCGTTTGAAATTCTCTCCGATTGTCAGGGTTACAGCAAGAGCGTAACCGTTTTTTAATGCAACCGCAGCTTCAATACCTGCGACATCGGTCGTTGTAATAATGTGATAATAACTTGTGGTCATTATCTTTTTAAGTTTCTCAAGAGTTTCCCTGTTTTTTCCGCAAAATCCGACAATAGTCTGGTCATGATTGACAAGTTCATAGCTGGTGCAGGGGCCTCCGATTGCGCAGAGTTCATTTTTTTTGCCGAGCTTGTCCAAAGTCTCTTGCCAATAGTCGGGATAAGTGATGAGATTGCCGTCATTTTCGCAAATCAGACCTTTTGTAACAGAAAGTACCGGCATATTGTCAGGGAGCAGCGGCAATACATTATCTGCGAACCAGTCAACGCCGAATGAGCTTACTCCGCAAATTACGAAATCCGCATCTTTTATTGCTTTTTCAACTTCTGTAAATTTGTAGAATTCAACACCTGCGGGGAAGGGGGAAACAAATTTCGGATGCTGATTGGTGCTGCGGCAATGTTCAATAATATCATCGTCAAGCACTGTTCCTGTAAGTCTTACAGTGTGTCCGTTTTCACGGGCGGGAAACGCCAATGCAGACCCCATCATTCCGGAACCGATAATAGTAATAATACTCATAAAAAGCCTTTCATTACAGATTGTTCAAAAGAAGTTTGACCGCTTCGAGCAGATTTGCAGCGCGAAGATAGTTTTCGGGCAATTCTTTGTCTTTTTCATTCATTCCGAAACCGGAAAGTACATGAACACCTTTGACACAGCCTGCGGCGGACCCCGCATATATATCGCTCATACGGTCGCCGATAATAAAAGATTGAGACAGGTCAATATCAAAATCTTTTGCCGCATTCAGAATAAGTCCCGGCTGCGGTTTGTGACAGGTGCAGTTTTCATGTTTTTCATGAGGACAAACATACCATTTGCGCGGAATTTGTGCTCCGCTTTCAATCAGAATTTCCTCTATTCTTCTGCTGACGGTATCAAATTCAGCAGTTGTGATTTTTCCTTCATTTATTCCCGGCTGATTGGTGACAATAAAGATTTCATAACCGTGTTTGTGAATCAACTTGAAGGCATCTGCAACATAGGGATAAAGCCTTACATCTGCCGCAGTACGCAAATAGGGGATATAATCATCATTGATAACGCCGTCGCGGTCAAGAAAAAACGCCTTAATCATCAATTTTCACCGAATAAGGAATTGAATTTGGCAACAAGTTCTCCGATTGAGAGGTCGGGAGTAATTGAAACTTCGGACTGAATTGACCTCAAATTGGGACAATTTTTGATGCCTGCAACGATTTTATCCCAGTCTGCTGTGCCGCGTCCGGGGAGTTGATGACCGTCGGAGTATCCGTTATTGTCGTGCAGATGGCAGGTGACAATATAGGGAGAAAGTTTTTCCAGTGCATCGGGATATTGTTCAATATTGTTATCCCATGCGTATTTGAGATTGTCGTAGTAATTTTCCTGTTTTTTCCAGTCGGCGGGAGCCATGATATTGGCATGACCTGCATCAAAACAGCATTGGAGATACGGTGAGTTGAAATAGTTTATGTAATAGAGAACTTCATCGGGAGTATTGGAGCGTTCAAAGGAGTTTTCCACAGCGATAATGATGCCGAGTTTTTCGGCGGCGGGAATAAGTTTTTCCAATTTTTCAATAACCCGCGGACGGATTTCTGAGTTCGGAGTTTTGTAAATAACGCTCTCCCATGCGCCGATGTGAATGGTATAAGTCATACTGCCGCAGTCAACGCTGTAGCCCATACATTTGATATGGTCAGCAATGAGAGAATCAAAACGCCCCTTGTCAGGGCATGACAAGTCATAGCATTGTCCTAAAGGTGCATGTGTCTCAATGAGATTGACTTTCTGATTGTGCATGTGATAGCGTAAAGCACCGAAAAATGCAGGTTCTCTGAGAACTTTGTTCATCAAAGTATTGCAGAAAACGAGATTATTGATACCGTTCCAGCGGAATTCCGACATGATGTTGGGAATCATATCATCACTTACTTTATCCCATGAGTAAAAGTGGGCCAACGGAGTTTTTTCGTTATACATATTGAGGACCTTTCTATTAATCTTCTTCTTTTGCGTATTCAACATTTATGCGTCTGCCTTTGCCGCCTTTTTCTTTGAAACGCTGAATGACGAAATCTGCATCAGATTCGGAAACTTCAACATAAGTGAAACGGTCGTAGCAGTCAACTTTGCCGATGAGATAATTTTTGATTTTAGTTCGGTTGTAGATAAGGTCAAGGATTTTTTTTGCACCGAAGCCGTCATCTTTGCCGCAGTTGAAAAACAGTCTGACATAGTTTTTTGATTTTTTTGGCAGGCGGTCATTTTTCTTTTTGGGCTTATCTTCTTCAAATTCCTTGTAACTTTCAATTTGCAGTTCATTTTTGCAGAAATAGCGGAGCATGGCGGCAACGAGCATATCAGGTGCCATATCGTCAAGCAGCTGTTCAGCCAGATGCATGTAGCATTTGTGGTGATTTTTTTCAGTAATGCTGTTTAATGTTTCGCAAATGGAAGAAAACCGTTTTTCTACGATTTCTTTCGGGGAGGGGAGTTTGGCTTTTTGAATATCAACTTTGACATCGCGCTTGATTTGATTCATTCGGCGGACTTCACCGGGAGTGACAAAAGTTATGGCTTTGCCTGTTTTTCCCGCCCGTCCGGTCCGTCCGATACGGTGTACATAAATTTCTGAGTTTTCAGGAATTGAATAGTTTATAACGTGTGTAAGTGTATTGATATCAATGCCTCTGGCGGCTACATCGGTTGCAATAAGCAATTTGAATTTGCGGGTTTTGAACCCGTCAATAACTTTGATACGCTGGGATTGGTTGATATCGCCGTGGAGGACTTCAGCTTTGACATTTTTGAGGCGCATACGCTCATAAAGTTCATCGGCATCATCACGGGTGCGGCAGAAAATTATACCGTACATATCCGGTTCATAATCAAGCAGTCTCAGCAGTGCATCAAGTTTGTCGGGGCGTTTTACTTCATAATAGATTTGTTCAGTCAAATCGGAGTTGGTTGCTTCGGTTTTGACATTGACAACTTCGTATTCACGCATGAATGTTTTGGCAATACGCAGAATTTCATCGGGCATTGTTGCTGAAAAAAGCAGCATGCGCTTATCTTGCGGAGTCTCCCGCAAAATCTGTTCAATATCTTCCACAAAGCCCATATTGAGCATTTCATCGGCTTCATCAAGCACCGCAAAAGATATTTGCGATAAATCAAGTTCGCCGCGGTTCATCAAATCAATAACACGCCCCGGAGTTCCGACGATGATATCAACGCCTTTGCGGAGTTTTTTGATTTGAATATCAATTGACTGTCCGCCGTAAACAGAGAAAACGCTTGCTTCAGTATCGGCACTGAAATCTGTAAAATCTTTTGCCAGCTGAATGGCAAGTTCGCGGGTCGGAGTAAGAACGATTGCTTGAACAAAGCCTGCTTGAGGCTCAATACATTCAATTATCGGAAGTGCAAAAGCTGCGGTTTTTCCTGTTCCGGTCTGTGCCTGACCGAGAACATCTTTTGCGCCGTTCAACAAAATCGGTATTGCTTTTTCCTGGATTGGCGAAGGTGTTTCATAACCTTTGCGGGCGATGGCGCGGAGAGTTTTTTCAGACAATCCGAGTTCGGAGAATTTTTCGGGTAATTTATTCATAATTATTTCTTATCAAGTTTATCAAGCAGGTGTTGTTTTGAGAATTCACAGCCGCAGTAATTCTGGCGGTAAAGATTGTAAGCCTTTGCCAAGGCGAGAGTTTCGAGGTATCCGTTTTGTTTTTTGAAGTTGAAGAATTCAAAATTTTCAAACATTGTTCCTTCGGTCATAAGCTGTTTGGAATCTTTGTGCGGACTTATTGACAGCGTTGTTGTAAAAGGAATGCGGCGGCGTTCTGCCTCCTGACTTGCACGGTCAAAATTGAAAGCAAAGCATTTTGAACAGCGTTTGCCTCTTTCCTGTTCATTTTCAAGACCTTGCACGGCTGCAAGCCAGTTTTCGTGGCAATATTCATCCACAACGAGTTCAAGGCGGTAGATATTGGCAAGTTTTTCCAGTTCTTTGAGGCGTTTTTTGAATTCATCCTCAGTGTCAATATTGGAATTTGAGTAAAAAAGTATTACTTCATAGTCCATATTGCGCAGTTTTTCAATGCAGAACGATGCACAGACGGCACAGCAGCAATGCAAAAGAATTTGATTTTTCATTATTCTCCCGTTGATTTTACGATAATAAATGTTATATTACTTCAATTCGTATATATAATATAACAGTGAAAAGTAAAATGTTCAAGTTTTTTATCAAAAGATTATTGTTTTCGGTTGTGATTATTCTCGGAGTCATGCTGTTGACATTTATTTTGTTCAATGTTGCGGCGGGGGACCCTGCCGGTGCTCTGTTGGGCAAAAGTGCTGCTCCTGAAGAACTTGAGAATATGCGTATCAAGCTCGGAAGTGATTTGCCGGTTTTGTTCGGATTTTATCGTAAAAGTGAAGTTTTTTCAGTTCCGCGTTTGCCGATAACACTGAAAAAAGGTGAAAAACTTGCTTTGAAACGCAATTTTGATGCAAAATTTCCCGTCATGCTCAAACTTGAATATTCGGGACGGATTGAAAATTTTCCGAACGGAAATTTTGTTGAAATTCCCGACCGTGACCAAGTCCTTACTCTTGACGGCGAAGCAATAATTCATGATATGCAAATTGTTTATCGTCAGGCAAATCCGTTTAATTCTCAATTCAGTAAATTTCTGACTGAAATTGTGCGAATTGATTCTCAAAAGCCGTATATTCACTTTTTTGATATGGGTGAATCTCTGCTTACAAATGAAAAAGTCACTGATATTTTGAAACGCTCCATTGTGCCGTCGCTGATGCTGATGCTGCCGGTTTATCTCGGAGAACTTTTTTTCGGTATAGCATTGGCGATGCTGGCGATTGCTTTCAAAGATACATGGGTTGACAAAGGTGTTCTCTTTGTTTCAATTGCCGGAATGAGTATAAGTTATCTGGTTCTGATAATTTTCTGTCAGTGGTTTTTCGGCTTTTATTGTGATTTGTTCCCGGTGTGGGGAAGTGAAGGGGCGAGGTATTATATTTTGCCTGTAATTTGCGGTATAATTTACGGTGTCGGCGGCAATGTAAGGTTTTACAGGTCGCTTTTTGCCAATGAATTTCATAAGGAATACATGCGTACAGCCCGTGCCAAAGGTTGTCAGCCGACTAAGATTTATACCCGTCATCTGCTCAAAAATGCCGCAATTCCAATCATTGCCCAAAGCAGTACGACTTTGCCCTTTCTCTTTACCGGCAGTCTTTTGCTTGAAAGTTTCTTCGGCATCCCCGGACTCGGTTCAGCAGGTGTTGACGCCCTCAATAACTCCGACCTGCAACTCCTCAAAGCCCTTGTTCTTTTCAGTGCAATTCTCTTTATCATCTTTAACTTCGCCGCTGACTTCCTTTACGCACTCGTTGACCCGCGCGTTAAAGTTGAGTAAGGTGCTTTTTTTTAGTGGGGCGGTTTTTTGCAAGGGGGAAAGAA
>JAZOSO010000087.1:0-21716 GCA_045657185.1 Victivallaceae bacterium
ACTGCCGCAGAAACGGTTGTAAATAAAAACGGACGACTCACCGTTTCAAGCGGCGGTACTGCTACAGTTGCATTTAATCCCTGGAGCGGAACAGTTTCATCCGATGCCGGAGCTGTTGTAACCTATCTGAATAGAGATGCCGGTGTATATCTCGGTCATAATTCAGGCGTATTTATATCAAAAGCAGATGTTATGCAAAATATTGTTGTTTCTTCCGGAATTGCTGCATTAGTATATTACGACGGAACTATGCAAAATTCCATAATAGAATCAGGTGGAATATTAGATATAGCAGGAACACACCGCGGCAGTTTAACTATACATAGCGGGGCAATAATTTCTGCATATACCGGAACAATTTTTGATTTCACTGTTGCGGGGCGCACCGCATCTGACGGTTATCTGATTAATAATCTCTCGTTGATTCAGGGGACTCCGAACTACACAATAACTGTTTCCGATGACCTTAAAACAGGAACTTATAAACTTGCCCAGGGCGCAAGCAATTTCAAAGGGTCTGTTTCTATCGGCGACAGTAATATAAAGTACGGTAACATCACCGTCAACGGAGCTGATTTTGTTCACAACGGCGTAACTTACAGTCTTGACCAAAGCAGCGGTAATTTGACTTTAACAATTACCAATATGGTGGCAGACACAACTCCTCCTGCCAAACCGACAGCTTCTGCCGATATCACTGCCATTACAAATAAAAATGTTGTCGTTACAGCAACATTCAGCAATGACACAGCAGTAAAACAATATTCTTTTAACAATAGCAACTGGTATAACTACACAACCGGAATTTCCATGACTGAAAACGGTTCTGTTTATTTCCGTGGACAGGATGCAGCCGGAAATATTTCAGATGTCACAACATATACGGTCACCAATATTGATAAAGCTGCTCCCGTTCTCAACGGTACGCCAACAGCTGCAGTCAACGGTCAAAAAGTCACTTTCTCATGGAATGCAGCAAATGATAATACTGCGGTAAAAGGTTATTATCTCACTGTCGGGAATAACAAATATACTGTTACAGGAACAAGTTATACTATTACTCTCGGTGCGGGTACTTACTCTTACAGCCTTTCTGCATTTGACACTGCAGGAAATGAAAGCAGTAAGTCAGTCAATAAAACATTTACTGTCGCAACAACTCCGACTCCGGCAGATAATATCAAACCGACAATTACAAGTGTAAATTTGTCTCAAGGCTCAAATAATTACACTTTTACTGCCGCGGTTACTGCATCTGATAATAAAACTGCCGTTGGTAATTTGAAATATCAAATCAAATATGCCTCAACTCAGGCCGGATTAAACAATGCAGCACCATTTTCCGGAAAAACATTCACTCTGACGGAAAATGCCGCAGGAAAGACTTATTATTATCAAGTCGGAGTCACTGATGAAGCAGGAAATACAACATGGAGTACAGCAAAATCTTTTGCGGTAAACGATGTCTCTGCTCCTGTCCTTAATGGGACTCCGACTGCTGTCGTAAACGGTAATAGTGTTACTTTTTCATGGAACGCCGCAAATGATAACATCGGGATTGCCGGATATTATCTGACTGTAAACGGAACTGAATATAATGTATCAGGAACAAGTTTCACTCTTGACAATCTAAATACAGGAACTTATACTTACAGTCTATCTGCATTTGACACCGCAGGAAATGAAAGCAATGAGTCTGCCAATAAATCATTCACTGTCGAAAAAACAACAAATTATGATATTACAACCGACAAAATTCCTGCTGAATGGAACGATTCTCTGATAATTGCCACAAGCAAAGACGCAACTAATGACAATTCAACATTCACAATAGATGATAACATTTATATCCGCTTTGCCATTTACAATAAGGCAGACACTGTTAATAACAATTTTATAACAGCTCTTTATGTTGATAATGTTCTCATAAAAGAATGGAATTATGCAGAAGAATTTTTCTCCGGTAATTTCCTTTATATGAATAATTATGATATCGGTACTCTTTCTGTCGGTAATCATACAGTAAAAATCGTTGCCGACTCTCAAGATAATATCAATGAAATCAATGAAAATAATAACATATACACAAAAACGATCTATGTTTCAGGAAAGGATAATGGCATGGCTATTTATTCAAGTAAATTAACACGATCTACAACTGTAGATAAAAATTCTCTTTTCTCTGCAAAAGCTGATATTACCACTTCAAATGATGACTTTTTCGCTCTTTTCTCATACGGAGAAGCTCAACATTTGATATTAAATAACAACATCTCTATTTCAAATACCAGAGTCATTGACGACTCTTATGAAGATACATATACTCTCACTGCCGCAGTATATTTTGCTTGGGATAATCAAAATAACGACCAGATTGATTTCAACTTCGTTACCGGCAATAATAAAGCAAAAAAAATAAAATCAACATACACTGCAAACACATTCAAAGACCTTGAAGCAACAGGGTTTGTCGCTCTCGAAGGACTTTATATCTCAGGTCAGAAATTCCTCTACTCTTTTGATGTAAAATCTGAAAACACAGGAAGCGGAAACGCCTCTGCCTACGGCATGTCATTTTACAGCATCTTTGCAAATGCAGACATCACAAAAAATATAAATGTTTCCGCAATCACAAACGGAAGATATGCAACTGCCACAGCAAGCGCACTTGACGCCGGCGGCGATATCTATCTGCAGCGCGGCATCTCCGGAAATATTTCAGTAACAGCACAATCAAAATACTCCAATTCAACTGCAGCAGCTTTCGCAGCCGCAGATTTTGATTCCGAAGGGAAAATAACAGGCAAAATAACTGTTGATGCAACAGGTAATACTAATAATGAACAAGTCTCAGCCTACGGAATCAAAGCTGACTTCATCTTTATGAATAATTTTGACGGTAATTTAAATGTGTCTGCTAAAAATACCGGCACAACTTATGCTTACGGAATAAAATCAGAAGCAGAAAATGAAAACGAACTCAGTATTTTAAGCGGGTCTAAAGGTCAAATCAATGTAATTGCAAACAGTACTGACGGAGATGCCAATGCATACGGTATTCGCAGTTTCGATACTATAACTATCGCAAATTATTCAAATGCCATAACAGTATCTGCCACAAGCAAAAATAATGAAGCATGGGGTGCTGCCATATATGCAAATAATGCAATCAATATTTTCTGTGATATTGACAAAAACATTTCAGTTTCTACTAAAAATACAAGAGCTACCGCAGCTTACGATACAAAAGCCTGGGGCTTGTATTCATCAAATAGTTATATAAATATGCAAGATATAAAAGCCAATCTTTCAATCATTTCTCAAAATGAAGGCAATGCATCATCAATAGCTTTTCAAGCAGAAACAGGAATAAAAACAGAAGATATAACAGGCAACATAACTGCCACTGCAATCAACAAAGAACATTACGGCGACGGCAACGCCTCAGCCTATGCTTTCGATTGCGGCACCGGGACTTTCACTGCAGAAGTTATCAGCGGTAAATTCGCTATTACAGCAACTGACAGTAACGCAACTGCCATAGGAATTAACGCTGTCGGAGATATTACCATAGACGATATGGCCAAGTCTTCATTTGTCGTTAACGCAAAATCAAAAAACGGAGATGCTTCAGCAGCAGCAATAATGACAAGCGGCAAATTTATTTTGGACAGTGACGGTCTCAATCTTGGAAAAGTTTCCGTTAACGCTCAAAGCGGCAGAGGTTATGAAGCCACAGCATTCGGTATTCAAGCAACGGGAGCAATTACTACAGCTTTAAATATCGGTCAAAGCTTAAGCGGCAACGTCATTGTCAAATCTAACGGCACCTCAGTAGGTATCTGGGCAGACAGTATTGATGTCAAAACTTCCGTAAATCTTCAAGTATCAGGAACCGAAGGTGCCTACGGATATGTATTGGGAACAGCAGATCAATCAATTTTGAATATCAGCAGTGCAACGGTAACAACCGGTGTATCAGATAAATTCAATAAAGATAATACTTACGCAGTTTACGCTTTGACAGGAAATGCCAATCAAACAGTTCTTTTAAGTGATACCTCTGTTGTTCACGGCAATATTGATTTGGCAGGCGGCGTCGATACTGTTTGTATTGAATCAGGTTCAAAATTAAAAGGAGCGTTAAGCAATGTAGAAAATATTATTCTCAACGTTGCTGATGTTTCTGCAAAAAACAAATCACTCTGGGATATTACTGATTCATACATGACTCAGGCTAATCTGGAAATTGATTTTGATTATGGTATGACCGGCGATTTTCTGGTCTGTACAAAAGAATCTTCAGTAAGATGGAGTGATGCCCTTGCCAATGGAATAGATGTTTCATTTAATGAAGGACTCAATATTCTTAATGATGTATTCAAAATTTCAAACCGTGACAATTATTACAGTGACGGATTCTATGAATTTGAATTGAATCTTGACGGCAATAAAATGATATTGAGTGTCACTGAAAAAATAAGATAATTTTTCAACAAAATAAAAAACTATACAGCAAGGCACTTTTTTGGGAGAGCAAAAAAGTGCCTCATTTTTTATCCGCTCCAATCCCCATTTACTTTTCTTTCCGGGTGAAAGAAAAGTAAAACAAAGAAGAAATGAGCTAATCTCAAACAAAAAATGCGATTTGTATCAACAGATTTTCTGCTTATGTGATTTTTTTTAAGATTTAAGCTTGACTTTTGGGCGCAGCGGGGTATATTAAAGTATTATTTGGGGTGCTGTTGTCATTCGGACAATGGCTGAGATTACACCCTTTGAACCTGAAACGGGTAATGCCGGCGTAGGAAAACACCATGAAAATTACACCAGATACAATTTTTAAGTCGTGCTTTTGGCACCGACATGCCCTCAACAGAAGCTATTTTTGCTTCAGAAAGGATTTCCGGCATGTCAGCGGAAAATATTATTTCAGCAGCTATCATCAGCAAATTCAGTGAAAAACTCCTCGACGGTCTCAAACTTGATGTCGCTATCGTAGGTGGCGGCCCCAGCGCACTCGTCGCCGCTCACGACCTCGCAAAGGCAGGACTTAAAACCGCTATCTTTGAACGCAAACTCGCTCCCGGCGGCGGCACTTGGGGCGGCGGTATGCTCTTTAACGAAGTCGTCGTTCAGGATGAAGCTTTGAACATCCTTGACGACTTCAGCATCTCTCACAAAAAACTTGAACACGCCGACGGCTATCACACTTTGGATTCCGTTGAGATGGCAAGCGGTCTCATCTTCGGCGCGCTTAAAGCCGGTGCAAAACTCTTTAACAGCATCAGCGTTGAAGACCTCGTTTTCAAAAACGGCAAAGTCAACGGCCTCGTTATTAACTGGACCCCCGTTGAACGCCTCGGTATGCACGTTGACCCCCTCACCGTTATTGCAGATAATGTCATTGACGGCACCGGTCACCCCAGCGAAATCCTTAATCTCGCTGTCAAAAAAGCTAAAATCCAGCTCGACACCCCCACCGGCGATATCATCGGCGAAAAACCCATGTGGGTCGAAAACGGCGAAGCTTCAACCGTTGAAAATACCCGCGAATACTTCCCCGGTCTTTACGCTTGCGGTATGTCTGCCAATAATGTCATGGGCGGCTACCGCATGGGACCGATTTTCGGCGGTATGCTTATGTCCGGCCGCAAAGTCGCAAAACTCATCATCAGCAAAAAATCGGAGCAAAAATGATTCGGACTTTGGCAGAAAAAATCACTCTTTTTGAATCTTCCGATATCTATCCGGTTGTAAGTTCAGATTTTTGCGCCGGCAGGAGCGTTCCCGACGTTCTTGCCGGAATTGCCGCAGGCGGAGCAAAAATAGTTCAAATCCGTGAAAAGACAATGTCTGACTGCGCCATGTTTGAACTTTTGCAAATCTGTAAACGCATTACTGATACTTACAACATGCTTCTTATTGTTGATGACCGTCTTGACCTTGCTATGGCAATCGGTGCTGACGGAGTTCATTTGGGACAGGATGATTTTCCGCTTGTTCAGGCGAAAAAACTTTCCCCGGAAATGCTTTTCGGCGTATCTACTCACAATGCGCATGAAATTGATTCAGCCCTGCAGAATAACTGCGGCTATCTCAATATAGGTCCGTTTTTTCCGACTCAGACCAAGAGCGTCCCCTGCGGCGCACTCGGTTTGGATTTGGTTTCCGAACTGAGCAAAAAAGTCACCTGCCCTCACTCTGTAATGGGCGGAATAAAAGAACATCATCTGCCTTTGCTGCTCGGGAAAAATTTCAGACATATCGCCATGGTAACTGAAATTACCACTGCTCCCGATGTTGCACAAAAGGTAAAACAACTGAGGAGCTATTGGAAATAAAATGATAAGTCAACGCTGTGCAATTTTTGATATGGACGGAACTCTGCTGGACTCCATGCCGTACTGGAGAAATGTTTTAAGCGAATACCTTTCTATGCCTGTTCCGCAGGAACATACTGAAAAAATCGCACCTATGAATGTCTCAGATTCCATAGCGTTTACTATTCAGACTTTCGGCTTGAAAAAAAGCGTCAGGCAGGTATTTGACGATCTTAATGAGATTATGAAATACCATTATCTCAACGATATCGCCCCCAAAAAAGGCGTTGTGCAGTATCTTGAAAAATTGCAGAAAAAACAAATCCGCATGTGTATTGCCTCTGCCTCCCCTGCCCCGCTTATTCAAGCGGCTCTGAAACATTTTGATATGCTTGATTTTTTTGAATTTTTATGCAGTACGGAAGAAGGTTTTCCGGACAAAACTCATCCCGATATCTATTTGCACTGTGCAGACAAACTGAATTCAGAACCGATTGCTACGGCAGTTTTTGAAGATTCATATTCTGCCATACAAACTGCAAAAAATGCAAACTTTCATGTCGTTGCAATCTATGACGACACCCAGAGAAAATATTGGCAGGAAATAACACAAATTGCTGATATGTTCAAAGAATCTTACATTTAAATCAACTTTTAAACTGACATGATTACAACACTGTCATTGCCAGACCGAGAACAATCATCAGTACGCCGACGACTTTGGGCACAGTGAATTTTTCATGCAGGAATATTATTCCCATTGCAACGCCGAGCGGCAGACTCAACTGACGGAACGCCTGCAGGTAACTTACATTACTGACCATTGTCATCGCCCACAAAACCAAAAGATATGCCGCACCGGTAAATATTCCGACCAGATACGGATTGAGAGTTTTGCTGCACTTGAAAAACAAGTCTTCCCGTTCCTCTTTCACGCCGAAAACGATACCTGCAAGGCAGCTGCATATACCGATTTTTATCAGCAAAAAGTAAACACATGCAGTTACCAGTGAACTTGACGCAGACACTTCTTTCAAGTACCCCAGAGCCATGCTGTCAGTAATTGTGTACATCGTAGTTCCGGTTGCAGCCAGCAGTATCGGACCGCAGACGGAATGTATAAACTGTTTAAAGTCAAACTTTTTCAATGATTGCTGCGGCAAAATAAAACAGCCGCATGCAACAATTATCATGCCTGTCAATGCCGCAAATGTCAATTTTGAACCGATATTAAAAACTGAAGTAATGAGAGCCACCAGCAAAACAGGCAGCGCACGCATCAACGGATAAGCAATGGAAATATCAGTTTTCTTATAAGTTTTTGACAATCCGACGGAATAGAGACTTTCAAATACGGAACTGCCGAGAAAACACCACCAGAACGCCGCCGGCAGAGCCTGCCAGTCAATCTTTGCCATAAACACGAACGGTATCAGGAAAATACCTCCGAATGCCTCAACAAGCCAGAAAAAAGCGATGGACGGGCGGCTCGCACGGCTGATAAAATTCCAAGCTGCATGCAAAAATACCGAAGCAAAAATAATCAAAAAAGCATTTAATGTCATATTATTTCCTTTTTTTAAAATAATTTTATCCTAATAAAATATCACAAAAAAACTGAAATTCAATCGTTCAGGTTAAAAGTTTACGGTTTAAATAAGCATTTATATTAAAATAGTGAAAAAAATTGCTTAAAAACTTGAAAAATAAAAAAAATGTGATAGATTAAATATTGCACTATATATTTATTGTTTATGAATTTTATAACATATAACAAAAAGGCTGTGTAAACAGCTGAAACAGGTAAATTTATGAAGAAAATTTTCGTAACCGGTATCACCGGATTGGTTGGCAGTGCTTTTGTCACCGCCTTGTCTCGCGACCAGAAAGGCACAAAATTCGTCTGCCTCACCCGTAAATCTCCGGTAAAAAGCGCATACGACCGAGTCTATGATATCGTAAAAGAACAGTGCGAATTTGACGGAACTCCCGAACTTTTTGACGAAATCATCGGCAATATTGAAGTCGTTGACGGTGACGTCACCACTGTAAATCCCGAAGAAATCGTCAAACTTCCCGAAATGGCAGGTGTCAACTGCATGTTCCACTGCGCCGCAGATGTAAATTTGGGCAAAGACCCCACCGGTAAGACTTTCAAAATCAACTACAACGGTACCGAAAATATGATCGCTATCGCAAAACTCCTCAATCTCAAGGAGTTCCATTATGTCAGTACCGCTTATGTCGCAGGCAAAACCATCGGCCGCGCTATGGAAGCAAAACCGACCTGCAACGAATTCAACAACCCCTACGAGTCCAGTAAATTCCAGTCAGAAGGTCTTGTCCGTGATTGCGGCATCCCCTTTACCATCTATCGTCCCGGTATCATTACCGGCCGTTTGGAAGACGGAAAAATCCGTAAACCCCTCGCTTTCTACCGCATTCTTGAATTTCTTGCCAAACTCAAAAGCAATCATTGCGCCAAAGAAGGCGTCAATCCGGCAGAAGAATACGATTTGAATATTCACTTCAATACTGTTGCTTCTGAACGTATTTACTTTACCCCCATTGACTATGTTCAGTATGCAATTACCAAACTCTTCCAGAAAGATGTTGCAAATCAGACTTTCCATGTCACCGGTGACAGTCCTGTTACTACCGACATGATTGATCGCGCAATCTGCCGTGTCCTCAAACTCAAATATATGGAAGTTTCAAAGAGCAAAGAAGAAGACCTCAACAAAGGCAGCAAAATGCTTGAACGCTTTATCGGCGACCTCTTCCCCTACTTCGCCAATGATGTTATTTTCGACCAGACCAACGTCCGCGGCGCACTCGGTGATGAAGCCCTCGCATGGACCTACGACGACCGCAAAATGGAAGTCATGATGCGTGAATTTTTTGTTAAATTCTTCAACAATGTTCCCTGGGTTCAGGAAATTCTTGAATCAACAAAATAATCGTTATCAGTAATAACAAAAAAGCCTTTCGGATTTTTCCGAAAGGCTTTTTTATTTGCTCCGATAAAAAATATTACTGAATAATCAGGACTCTTCAATGGCGGTGCCGTAATATATTTCACGGCTGTTTTCAATATCAGGGAAAGTGTTTTCAGAACATTCATAATCATATTGCAGAGATACCTTGCCGCCGCCTTCGGGGAGGTCAATAGCAAAAACAGGAGTGGAAATTGAGGAAAGTCTGCCACGCATTGATTTCAACAATTCTCTGCCTTTTTGAATTCCGGTGGCAAAATGTCTGACTCCCCGTACCGGGTCAATGTGAAAAAGATAATGCGGTTTGATTTTGATACGGGACAGCTTCTGACAAAGTTCAATCAAAGTTTCAGCATCGTCATTTATCCCCTTCATCAATACAGTCTGATTTAAAATAATAACACCTTTACTGACCAAACGCTGAGCCGCACTTGTTGCCTGCTCAGTTATTTCCCGCGGATGATTGAAATGGCTCATATACCAGACTTTCGGATAAGATGTCAGCACTTCAAGCAGTCTGCCGTTGATTTTATCGGGGGCAACCGTCAGCAAACGGCTGCCGATACGAATAACATCCAAATGCTCAATTGAAGAAAACTTTTTCAGCATGAAATCAATTTTTTCCGCATCAAGCGTCAGGACATCACCGCCTGACAACAGCAGCTCATGCACTTCTTTATGTGCAATAATATAATTATAAGCATCATCAATTTGCTGTTCCGTTATATCCGGCAAACTGTTATCCGTGCCGTTCCAGAAACGCTTGCGCAAACAAAATCTGCACCGCAAAAAACATTTGCCCGTAGTCAAAAGCAAAACCCGGTCACGATAACGGTGAACCAGACGTTCTGTAACCTTGAAACGCTCTTCCGCCAGCGGGTCAAATGAAGAAGTTTCATCTGCCAGTTCTGCGATATCCGGCATAATTTGGCGGTAAATCGGGTCTGACGGAGAATTTTCCGCCAGACTCAAATAATAATCAGTCGTCTGAAACGGATATCGTTCCAGCACCTTCTGCTGTTCGGTATTAAATTTTAAATCGGTACACTTCATAATTTATTTATATTTGGCGATTGCTTCCGCGGCACACTTGCGGAGAATTTTACAGCTTTCAGCTGAAAGATTAGCTGTATAAGAGATTTTTTCTGCATCTTCTCCGAAAAGGAAAGAGTACCAGAGACATGCCTGCAAATATTCACCATGCTCATTAAGATGAATAGAGTCACAAACCAGACGTATTCCTTTTCTGTCCTTTGCCCAATAATGTTTACCGACAACATCATTCGCGCGAGGCGGCATATCGGGCCAAACATAACTTTTCAACTGCTCTGCAGTAAGAACATTATATTTATATTGCGGACATTGACGAGCCAGAGCGACGGCTTCCCCCATGGGAATCATACGGAATTTTGTTGCTTCGGCAAATTTTTTATAAGCATTGATAACCTTATCAGACATTTCCGTATTTGAAAAATTCCACTTTTTCAGTCTCGGAGAATCTGCACGATACGCCCAAGTCTGCTGAATAACGATTTCAGCCTGCGGCTGATACTTTTTTATATAAGCAATGAGTTCGTCAGCATGAGGCTGATAAAACTTATAATCCCAGCTTTCCGAACTGCCCTGCTGAACAGTAATTATATCATACTTATTATTTTTAAGAAGCTGATTGACATTACCTTTATACTTGCGTGTTTTTTTCAAATTCTTTGAAGTCCAAATATTTATTGCATAAGGCTTGAAATCCGGATCTTTTTCTGCTTTTTTCAAATTATCTGCATGACGGGAGAGCAGACAGCCTCCGATATAAGCACTGGTAATTTCAATAGAATGTTTATTTTCATGTGCAGCAAGCTGCGGCAAATTACGGCCGACACAAATGGAAAAGCTGTTTCCGACCATCAAAATTTTCAAATCTTTTGCCGCTGCACCAAACATTATTCCGACTATTACAAATATAAAAAGCTTTTTCATCAATCTTTTTCTCCGTATGTGTTAACAAAAAAGACCTGCCATGCGGCAGGTCTTTGAATATCAAACTTTTAAGATAAAATTATTTATCAAAAGCATGACCGGCAGAACCGAGAACTTCACGGTTTTTGCGCATGTAAAGCTGTTTGAGGCTTTCACGTGCGGGACCGAGATATTTGCGGGGGTCGAATTCTGCGGGTTTTTCCATGAAGACTTTGCGGATAGCAGCAGTCATAGCCAAACGGCCGTCAGAGTCGATGTTGATTTTGCAAACTGCGCTTTTTGCAGCTTCACGGAGCTGGTCTTCGCCGATACCGATAGCATCTTTGAGTTTACCGCCGTTTTCGTTGATGATTTTGACGAGGTCCTGGGGAACTGAAGAAGAACCGTGGAGAACGATGGGGAATCCGGGGATGCGTTTTTCAATTTCAGCGAGGATGTCAAGACGGATTTTGGGATCTGTACCGGGCTTGAATTTGAAAGCACCGTGTGAAGTACCGATAGCGATAGCGAGGCTGTCAACACCGGTTTTCTTGACGAAGTCTTCGACTTCTTCAGGACGGGTATAGGTGTGGTTTTCAGCTTCGACATCGTCTTCTTTACCGGCGAGAACACCGAGTTCGCCTTCGACGGTGACGTCATGAGCGTGAGCGTATTCAACAACTTTTTTGGTCAAAGCGACGTTTTCGTCGTATGAGAAATGAGAACCGTCGATCATGACAGAGGAGAAACCATAGTCGATGCAGGATTTGCAGGTTTCAAAATCGGGACCGTGGTCAAGGTGAAGAACGATCGGAATGGGATTGCCGTCGGGTGCGATTTCTTTAGCATATTCAACTGCGCCCTGAGCCATGTAGCGGAGCAAAGTCTGGTTTGCATATTCGCGGGCACCTTTGGAAACCTGAAGGATGAGAGGAGACTGGGTTTCAGTACAAGCCTGAATGATAGCCTGAAGCTGTTCCATGTTGTTGAAGTTGTAAGCGGGGATAGCATAACCGCCTTTGACTGCCTTGGCAAACAAATCACGAGTGTTTACCAAACCGAGATCTTTGTAGTTGACCATGATCAAACTCCTTGATTGGTTATTGGTTGAAGATTAAAAAATCCTGTAAAACAAAATACGACTTATATAATGTACATTATTTTTTCAAAATTTCAAGAAAATTTACTTGAAAAAAACCTTTATTCTTGTATTTTAATACAAAACATTCAAACCCTCAATAAAATTAAGGAGCAAATTATGTCAAATGCAATCTTGCTGCCGCAGGAAATTCTGCCGAATTTTCCCGGCGTAAAATTAGAACCTTTCGTCAAGTTGAAAGAAAAATCAGTCTATCCCGAAAAAATTGAAATTGAAAAAGGTTTTTCCGGAACAAATTATCAAATCAACTGCTTTTACAAAGAACAGTTTTCCGACACTCTCTACCTGACTGTTTATGACCGTGAAATCCGCGTCAAACGCATTTTCCGCAACAACGGTCCTGCAATCAAACTTATGGAACTCGGCTGTCTTTTCACCAATATCAAAATGGGTTCCGATCCGGATAAAGATTTCTTTTATCACAATGAAAATCCCCGTATCTATGAGCGCATGACTTTCCCCATTGACCATGTCCGCGCCCCCGAAGATGCCAAAGATTCAGAATTTGATGATACCGCGGGCAACCGCTGGGCTGACCCCGGCGTCGTTCATCCCCGTATCGGACGCTCCCCCTATCAGCCATTCCCTGCCATTCTCCTCGGCAACTATGAAACTTCAAACGGTATCGTCCACGGTACTCTGAGACAAAAAGAGATGTATCACAATTATCTCGTCCGTCACGAAAACGGTACTCTCACTTTGGAACAGTTTTCTTCCTTCAAAGCCGTTGACGCACTCGATTTTGCAAGCGGCAGAATGCTCAATGACCAGTGGTATCTCGGTGAAGTTGACGATGCAAAAACCTTTGACAATCTCTTTGACCGCTATACTGCACATTTGCGCAAAGTTCTGCCTGCCTCATACGGTGCAACTGATATCAACCGTACCTGCATGACCTGGGGCTCATGGAATGACGGCATTTTCCGTGATGTCACCGAAGATATGCTTCTTACCGAAGCCCGTTACATCAAAAAGAATTATCCTCTCGTCCATTGGATTCAGCTTGACGACGGTTACTCCGTTTCCAGCAAAAACATTGCTCACGGTCTCGGCGTTGCTTATGAAGGCGACGACGGCGTTGACAAAGAAAAATTCCCCAACGGTCTCCGTCATTATACCGATGAAATCCGCAAAATCGGTCTCCGTCCCGCAATCTGGATCGGCGGGTTCTGCCCCAAAGGAACTCCTATTTACAAAGATCATCCCGAATGGTTTATTGATTACGACTACCGTGTAAAAGCCTCTTCTCCCTTGGATGTCAGTCAGGAAGTCGTCCGTGATTACATCAAATTTGCTCTTGATAAACTTCTGACTGAATACGGTTTTGAAGGCGTCAAACACGATTTTTGGAGTTACGCTTTTGAAGACAGCCATAACATGTACAAAAACAAAGAACAGTCAGGTTATTTCTACCGCGACTGGTGGCTCAAGGAAATCCGCCGCCGTCTTGACGATGACGGTTATTTCCAGACCGGCTGTGATATCGTTATGGGCAACCCGTTCCTCGGTGAATTTTTCACCAACTACCGTTACGGCATTGATATCGGTGCAGGCAACTGGGACTATGTCAAAACCAACTTCCTCTGGGGTATCGCATGTTTTGCAACTCATACCGGCGACCTCTTTGTCCCCAACAGTGACTCTGTCGGTCTCTTCCCCGGCTTGAATGATGTTGACGCACTCTTTGCCTTGAACTTCTGCTGGGTCACACACTCAATGGTTGAACTTGCAGGAAAACTCAGTCAGGAACCGAACCATCCGCGTGTCAAACCGCTCAAAAAAGCAGTCTGCAATGTCAACAACGGTCAGGATGTTTATATTGCAAACTACGATTACCGCAACGACAACGCCCTCATTCCCAGCACTTTGTATTTCAACACTCCCCACTTCTCTCTGCTTGAAAATGCCGACGCAATGCCCAAAAAGACAGTCGGTTTCTTCAACATCTTTGAAGAAGATCTCGAAGTTGAAATCAAAGCCGCAGATATCGGTCTTGATCCTGCAAAATCTTATATCATCACCGACATCTGGAACGAAGAAGTTTTCAAACTTGCTCCCAACGCTTCTATCAAAACAACTCTCATTCCGCACGGCAGCAAAGTTTGGGCATTCAACGAAGATTCAGGTCTCCAGCTCCTTGACGCTGATGCAAAAGTTGACGCTATCGCAGTTAACGGCAAAAATGTCAGCCTGACCCTCCCCTTCCCCGATGCCAAATACACTTTCACCTGGAATATCATCCCCGATACAATTTCCGTCAACGGCAAAGAAGTCAAATTCACCGTTGAAGGCAACACCACCGTTATCGGATAAAAAAAGTGTTATTGTAAAAGAGAACTGATTTGCTGAAGGAGGGAAAGAGAAAAACTTTTTTGAAAAAAAGTTTTTTCTTTCCCCCCTTGCCCCCCCTATCTTTTTCAAAAAACTTTTGAGTTACTTTCATTTTTTGCTCCGCAAAATCTGAAAGTTTTTTTATATCTTTTTGTTCTCAAAATGGGGAAATAGCTGTACTTTGTACTTTTTGCAGGGGTTGATTGCCCCCCCTGCAACAAAATCAGTCATTTTTTATAACACAGCCAAACAACCAATCAGTAATTTATACTCAAAATGCCGGTATGCAAGAGATACCACAAGCTGAAAATCGTGGCTATAATAACTACAATTGCAGTAAAAACTGCAAGTTTTGCAAGATTGCGTTTGATAAAAAGAAATACTTTTTTATGAGCGGCAGGAGCTTCCGCAACAGTCGGATAATTGGCAAGATATTTGCCGATATCATCACGCAATTCTTTTACCGACTGATAACGGTTTTCCTTACGCAATGCCATTGCTTTGCGGCAGATTGACTCAAGTTCCGGACGAACTGCACGGATGTCGTTATGCATCTCTATTCCGTCGATTATTGAACCGTCAATTGTACCGCGCAAAAGCGAATCAACATCAGCCTCTTCCCAATATGCAGCAGGACTGCGGAAAGTAAGAATTGAAAAAAGAATTGCTCCCAATGAATATACATCGGTACGCTCATCAAATGCCTCTTCATCTCCCGCCGCCTGTTCGGGAGCCATATAACCGGGAGTGCCGGCCGTATTTACAACAAGTTTATCCGGAATACGATGAGCTTTGGTATGTTTCTTGTCAAAATAGCGGGCAAGCCCCCAGTCAAGTACCTGAACTTCACCGAATTTACCGATATGAATATTTGCAGGTTTCAAATCAAGATGCAGAATATTCTGTGAGTGGGCAAACTCAACAGCATGACATATACGCTGAAATGACAGAAGCATTTTGCGTTCATAATAAAATGACAGTATCTCAATATCGTTGTTGCGCATACGCATAAGCAATGTTGAGAGCGTCATGCCGGTAAGATAGGTCATCACAAAATACGGAGCCATATTGGAATCAATCCCGATATCGTGAATAGGCACGATAAACGGGTGTTCCAGAGATGCGGTGATGCGGGCTTCATTGACAAATTTCGCCACATCTTCAATGGGACGGTCTTTGAAGTCAGGCATCATCGCAAGGGCGACATTACGGTTGGTATCGCTATCGTGAACAAGCAGAACCGCTTTCATGCCGCCGATGCCGATGGTGCGAATAAATTTATAACGGTCACGCGGTTTCATTGACAATTCCTTAAGCAGGGCGGAAGCATCTTCAATATTGACGCTTTTTGTCTCTGTTTCGGAACGGATAACCCGTGTCACCATAGTTTTTATTTCTTCATCCATCAGCAAATCCTGTTATTTTTCACTTTTGCGTGAAAGTTTCATCTTTTTTTTGCCTTCAACAATATCACGGGTGATGAGGCAGTAATTGTTATCTTTTTTGGCGGACGGAGCTTCATACATGATATCAAGCATCAGATTTTCAAGAATGGCGCGAAGTCCGCGAGCACCTGTGCCTTTGGTATATGCTTTATCAGCCAATGCGTCAAGAGCTTCAGTTGCAAATTCAAGTTTTATGCCCTCAATTTCAAGCAATTTTTTATACTGTTTGATCAAGGCATTTTTGGGTTCGGTCAGAATACGGATCAAATCCTCCTTGGAAAGCTGCTGCAAATTGGTTATCATCGGCAGACGGCCGGCAAATTCAGGAATAAGTCCGAAACGGATCAAATCTTCAGGTTCGCAAAAACTCAGAGCATCACTCATAATCTTTTTGCTCTCATCTGATTTTTTCTGCTGTTCTTCGTCGCTGTTAAATCCGAGCTGCTGTTTGTTGCAGCGGCGCTGGATTATCTTATCCAACCCGACGAATGCACCGCCGCAGATAAAAAGAATATTGCTTGTATCTACCTGCAAAAATTCCTGTTCGGGATGTTTTCTGCCGCCTTTGGGCGGAACATTGGCAACAGTGCCTTCAAGGATTTTAAGCAAAGCCTGCTGTACGCCCTCACCGGAAACATCACGGGTAATGGAAACATTTTCAGTACGGCGGGCAATTTTGTCAATTTCGTCAACGTAAATAATACCGACCTGAGCTTTGGCAATATCATAATCTGCCGCCTGCACCAGACGCAGAATGATATTTTCCACGTCTTCACCGACATAACCGGCTTCTGTAAGCGTAGTTGCATCGCAGATGCAGAACGGCACATCGAGCAATCTTGCAAGAGAACGGGCAAGCAGAGTTTTACCGCTGCCGGTAGGACCGAGCATCAGCACATTGCTTTTATCCAGCACAACATCATCCTGTACGCGGCTGAATGATGACTGCAATCTTTTGTAATGATTATGAACTGCAACGGAAAGAACTTTTTTAGCATGTTCCTGCCCGATGACAAATTTATCCAGTTCAGCTTTCATCTCAACAGGATTGGGAACATTGAGATTACGGATAAAATCCTGCAATTCTTTGCTGCCAGCCTTATTTTTTGCGGTGCCTTCAACTTCATCATCACCGCCGTAAAGCTGTTCATAAGCCAGTGTCAAACAGTCGCTGCAAATCCCCATACCGCTGAATCCGCTCTGCAAAAATGCCGAATTGGGAGCATCTTTGGCAGAACGGCCGCAAAAGGCGCAGCGCAAATCATTATCTTTTTTGTTAGCCATAAAAAATTACTTTCTCTTGTTTGATACAACCTGATCGACCAAGCCGTATTCCACAGCTTCAGATGCAGACAAAAAGTAATCTCTGTCCATATCTTTGGCGACCTGTTTCTCGGTTTTGCCGGCATGATGGGCAATCAATTTGGTAAGGACATCATTCAAACGCTGGCTTTCTTCAAAGTGGCGTTTCATATCATGAATTGTTCCCTCTGTGCCGCTGGAAACACTGTGAATCATAATGCGGCTGTTGGGCAATGCGTAACGATGACCTTTGGCACCTGCACAGAGCAGAACTGCGCCCATGCTGGCACACTGACCGATGCAGTAAGTATGAACTTCACAAGACAAAATCTGCATGGTATCATAAATAGCCAGACCTGCAGTTACAGAACCGCCTGGACTGTTGATATAGAGCTGGATCGGCTTGGCGGGATCCTCTGCCTGCAAAAAAAGCAGCTGTGCAACAATCAAATTGGCAACATCGTCATTAATAGGAGTGCCCAGCAAAATAATTCTGTCTTTAAGCAAACGGGAAAAAATGTCATAACCGCGTTCTCCCTGACCGGTCTGTTCAACAACCATCGGAACCAACATAGAATTTTTCATATTTCACCTCTTTCGTTTATGTTTGCTATGAGTATAACACATTTTTTCAGTCTGTCAAATCAAAAAAACCGATTTCTGAAAGTTTTTTTTCGGAAATCGGCTTTTTTATTATTTTTCAGAATATCAGACAATTATTTTTTGATATTGTCTGCAACAAACTGAAGAACTTTTGCGCTAAGCATATTGAAATGAAGTTCATCAATATTGCCGTTCTTTTCAAGAGTTGCGCGCAATTCTTTGGGTTTATAGCCGTAATAGGAACTCATAACAGCGATCTGCTGATCCATTTCCTCATTTGAAACAACGATTTTTTCAAGGCGTGCGATCTTGCGAAGGATCAAGCTGCGGCGGAGAGATTTCTTTGCATTTTCTTCGGCAGTCTTTTTGTGTTCGTCAAGATTCTTTTTGAACTCTTCGGCATCAGCTTCAGATTTGACCTGAGCAGAAGCAAGTTTGTTGAGTTCGCGGTTGGTTTCGCCTTCGAGGAAAGATGCGGGAAGTTCAAAATCTTTAACAACTGCGTCAAGTTTTTCACCGACTGCGTCAAGAAGTTTTGCATTGTTTGCATCTTCCATTTCGCGTTCCATAGATGCTTTGAGAGTTGCCTTGAACTCATCAATGGAGGGAGCGTTGAGCTTTTTGACCAATTCTTCATCTGAAAGTTCCTGACGGCGCTGAACAGCGTTGACGGTAACTTTGTAGTTGACAGTTTTGCCGGCAAGGTCAGCTTCGCGGTAATCTGCAGGATAGACAGCGGCAAATTCTTTAACATCACCGACTTTGGCACCGGTAAGAGCGGCGACTGAACCGGGAATCATTTCAGGTTCTTTGAGCCACAGGAAATTATCAGCAGCTTCAACCTGACGTTTCAGATATGCGCTGGCAGTTTCGGGAGCAACGAAGTCAGAAGTATAGCTGACTTTGAGCATATCTTCTGCTTTGGCTTCATCGGTAACATCAGCGTAGTTTGCATACATTGTGCGGTACATGTTGAGACGTTCAGCAACATCATCATCAGAGATAGCTTTGGTTTCAACGGCAACTTCCAGACCTTTGTATTCGCCGAGTTCAATTTCAGGAGCGAGGTCAACATTGAAAGTGAATTTGAATTCTTTATCAAATTCAACTTTGGGGTTGCCGTCAATACCGCAGCTCAAAACATCTTCGTCAGCAGAAGCGACTTTCTGATAAGCAGCGGAAACGAGGCGGCGTTCAAGTTCCTGTTTGATATCATCGGCATAGCGTGATTTGAGCATACCGACGGGAGCTTTGCCTTTACGGAAGCCGGGGATATTGACATAAGAAGCGAAAGCTTTGGCAGCTTTTTCAGCTTCAGCGGAAACGACATCAGCAGGGATGGTAACTTCAATCTGTTTGCGGCAGTTGACGACTTCTTTTGCGTCAAAAGTCATTGCGTCCATTAAATCTTTAGCCATGATAAAATCCTTCTTTTATTTATATTGACTTAATTTTATTACAAAATCATACATTCAGTTAATATAGCTCTGTTTTCAAAAATTTCAATCACTGCAAACTATTTTTTTGCATGATTTTACAAATTTTCCGGCAATTTGATTTCAACTTTGTCCCCGGCGTTGAAAACACAGTCGAAATAAAATGTGTTGTCACATGCAAAAAACACCGATTCCACCCTTTTGCCATTGACAAAAACCGCAGCATGAGACGGAGCATAACATCTGACTGCTGAATGAACATCATTGCCGACAACAAAAGACAATTCTGCATCGCTGACAGTCACATTTTTTACCTGTGCATCAACGGCACTGAGCAAAACAGGATGTTTTATAACTTGTTCAGTGCGTTCAATTTTGATTTTCCTGCCGTCAATATCAGACGGAATCTGCATTGTGCCTGCAACAAAATTGCCGTCAACATATATTCCGGATGCAGCAGAACCCTTACCTTTTACTTCAAAGTCCCTGCCGTTGATATTACTGAAAAGCGATTCCGAACCGCTTCCCCATACCCAATGCCAGGAGCCGCGGTCAATTTCCCAGCCGCCGATACCGCTCAAAAATGCCTGCATCGCCGCAGTTGCTGAAAACGCCTGCCAGTTGCCCAGCTGACTGGTATCACCTGCACAGCCTGCCAGGTTGAAAGTTTCAACAGCAGTATGATATTTTTTGAAATAATCCAGATAACCTGCCATTACGCGTTCAGCTTCAGCCTCATTCCCTGCATGACGGGCAATTTTGCACTCATGCCCCAAATGCTGATTCATGTGGACGGACTTCCACATTTCACACGGAATATCACTGTCAGGAGCAACCGCACAATGCCCCATCGGATGATAAAGTGCAGTTGACTGATAATGCGACAAATTTTTTACAATTTTGCGAAAAAGATAACTGCCGAAAGGATAATCCATGCCGATTGTATGCGTATTCTGGAAAATTTCAATATCAGGAACATCACCGTTGCCTTTACGGGCGGCACGCAAATAACCTGTCTGCGGCACATAAAATGCGTCTTCATAATTTTCATCGACCTTTTTGGCTATTTCACGGCACTCAAGAGCAAGTTTTTCATCCTTTACATACAATGCAATATTCTCCAGTGAACGCAAAGAGTCATACCACCAGCCGTTAATACATGAGGCATAAAAAAGTCCCGTAATACCGACTTCGGCGGAACAGTCCACTCCGACATTCAAAGTTGTGGCAATCAACCCGGTATCTTTATTGACAAAGCGTTTATTGAACTCAAAACTTTTACGCAAAAACGGCATTGCCTCATCAAGAAAAGCATAATCTTTTGTGTATGCCAGATATTCGGAAGCAGCCATTGTCCAATGCAGTGTCACCCACGGGCAAGTTTCTGCCCACGGATAAGTCATCATATACCGCAATGCTTTTTTGGCTCTCTCATACTCTCCGATAATAAGCATATCGCGAATCGGATAAATATGGTCCCACAATGCGAAAAATCCGAATTTATCCGCCGCCGCACGGATTGCAAGCTCCTTATCTGTTTCTGCAAGAGTCAGATGTTTCTGATATGCAGGATAGACTTTGACAAAATCATGCACTGCGGGCATATCGGCAACTTCCGCATTCAAACTGCTTTTGCAGAAATCCAGAGAAGACTGCAATTCAGCGTCAAAATTCTTTTTCGCCATTTTTACGGCACTTGCCAAATCATCGGCGAAACCGAAACCCATTTCAATATCGGACTTTTCCGAAACAAGAATATAGTTGTTGGTAATTTCAGAAAACTTCAAATCTTCATTGGCAGAAATCACCCAATACTTGCTTTTCACATGGTCGGCAAAAGTACATACGGCTTCAAATATCAGACAATTATCCTCAAAATAAGGCTTTTTACGCTCAATTTTCATGACAGTCTCTCCGAAAGGATATTTACTGTCAAACCCCTCACCTCTCAATTCATCAGGCAAAAGCTGAATTCCGCTGGCAATCACTGCCAGCTGATTATGCAAAGTCGGCAATTCTCCCTCATAAATATGAAATTTGGAAATCAGCATTGAAAAACGCTCTTTTTCAGGAGCCTTGAAACGGAAAGAAAAAGCATTGTTACTGATGACCATTGAATAAGTTGCCGTCAGAAAACCGAAAGGATAAAGTTCAGCCTTTTCAGGAAC